>JBHHXN010000034.1:0-37380 GCA_046757025.1 bacterium | reverse complement strand
GCCTTTGGCGTCATTTTAGACAGCAGCAATAATTCACCTCTGTCAATGACAGCGAAGCTTAATGACGGCTGATAATAGCACCATGGTTTGGACCACAACAAAGCAAGTCATTTAAACATTTGCGGCTCCGCCGCGCTAGGCATTTCAAATATTTTTGGTTAAATTTTTCGAGAACGTTCTTTTATCAAAAATGTTTAACAATTAAACTCTTTTGAGCAATAATGACATCCCCATTCCGCCGCTGACACACAGCGTAGCCAACCCTAAATTCGCTCCTCTTTTCACCATCTCATGCAATAGCGTGACCACAATTCTTGTACCCGTGCATCCGATGGGATGTCCGAGAGCGATGGCCCCGCCATTGACATTGACCTTTTCCATGTCAAAATTCAATTCGCGATGACAGGCTAACACTTGCACGGCAAACGCTTCGTTGAGCTCGATTAAGTCGATATCTTTCAAATTCAATCGGTTGCGCTTGAGCAACTTTTGAATAGAAGGCACCGGGCCAATGCCCATGATCGCGGGATCGACTCCGGCCACGGAATAGTCGACGATTTGCGAAAGAGGTTGAATGTTGAGCTCGTGCGCTTTTTCTTTGGAAATCACCATTACGGCCGCTGCGCCGTCGGTGATGCCCGAAGCATTGCCGGCATGCACGGTGCCGTTTTCGCGAAACACGGGCTTAAGTTTAGCCATGCCTTCCAGAGTGGTTTGCGGTCGGGGGTGTTCATCGGAAGCGATTTTCAGCGAATGGCCTTTTCGGTCCTGATATTCGATGACCGCGATTTCATCCTCAAAGCGCTGGCTGGAATTAGCCTGCTCGTATTTTTGTTGGGAGGTGAGTGCATATTCATCGGCTTCTTTTCGGGTGATGCCGTACTTTTCCGCTAAATTTTCTGCAGTGCTGCCCATGACTTCTGCGCACAACGGACACATAAATCCATCGCGATACATGCCGTCCACCAGTTCGGCGTGCCCCAATCGATAACCCCACCGAGCGCGCGGAAGAAAATACGGCGTGTTGCTCATGCTTTCGGTTCCGCCGGCTAAAATCAACTCCGCGTCTTCCAGTACTATGGCCTGGTAGGCGCTGACGATGGCTTTCATGCCGGAGGCACAGGCTTTATTGATGGTATAAGCCGGCACGGCATGCGGGCAGCCGCTGTTGTGTGCTATCTGGCGCGCCGGATTGGGTCCGGTACCGGCCTGGCGTGCATGCCCAAAAATGACCTCGTCGATCTGGTCAGTTTCGATGCCAGCTCTGTGGATGGCTGCCTTCGCTGCAAAAGTTCCCAGCTCTGGCGCGGTGAAGGAGCTCAAACTACCGCCAAATTTGCCAATGGGCGTTCTGGCCGGCGCTGCTAAAAATACCTCTCTACCGTTTCGCACGCTTCATTTTCCTTTGAATTCAGGTGCACGTTTTTCTCTGAAGGCTTTGATGCCTTCTTTGTGATCCTGCGTGTTGATCAAAATACTTTGCGCCAGACTTTCGAGGGAGCGGCCGGTGTTCATATCGACGTTGACGCAATTCCATAAAATGCGTTTGGCCAGTCCCAGGGCAACGGGCGCTCGGGTCAAAAGCAGTCTGGCCATTTTCATGATTTCCTCTTGCAAAATATCATGCTCCACAACTTTATTGATCAAACCGATTTTTTCAGCTTCCACCGCAGAAATCATTTCACCCGTGAAAATCAGCTCTTTGGCTTTGCCATAGCCGAGCAATTTTACCAGCCGCGAGCAGCCGCCGGCACCAGGAATGAGACCGATCAGATTTTCTCGAAAACCAAACTGGGCTTGCCTGGAAGCCATTCGGATGTCACAGGAAAGGGTAATTTGCAAGCCTGCACCGGTGCAGGGGCCGTTAATAGCTGCCAGGACTGGCTTTTCCAGGATTTCCAGCGCATCAAAAAATCCCGTGAATTTTTGTGTCTCTCTACGAAATTCGGGAGTGGACCAGTTCTGATCTAAGAAATCAATGTCCCCACCGGCTGAAAACGCCCGGCCGGCGCCGGTAAAAATAATCACTTTTATCTCTGAATTACTGTAGAACTCCTCCATCAATACCCCAAAATCTGCACGCATTTCCGCGTTCATGGCGTTCAATTTGTCAGGACGATTGAGGGTGACGATGGCAATGCCGTCGCTATCAATTTCAAACAAAAGGGTTTTAAATTTAGATTGCATTTGAATGGCTGTTCCTGCGATTAATCGGTAGCCACCACCACCGATTTGGTTTCCATGTAATAATCCACCGCTTCTGAGCCGTGCTCTTTGCCGAGGCCGCTTTGTTTGAAGCCTCCGAAAGGCAGCTCGTCATAGATGATTTGGGCGGAATTGATCCAGGTGTAACCCGATTCGATTTGTTCGGCAGCTTGCTGCGCTCGTTTCAAATCACGCGTCCAAACAGATGAGCCTAATCCATAAATGTGATCGTTGGCTTTGGCAATGGCTTCGTCGAAATTTCGCACACGCAGGATCGGCAGCGCTGGGCCGAACACTTCTTCCCGGACGATTTTGGAGGATTCATCGATATCGGTCAAAAGCGTAGGCAGGTAAAAATTTCCATGTTGGTATGCTGCACCTGAAGGTCTTTCCCCTCCGACGAGCACACGGGCGCCTTTTTGCACGGCGTCCGCCACCTGTGCTTCGACTTCTGCTCTTTGTGACTCGGTGTGTAGCGGTCCGATTAAAATCCCTTTTGTTAAACCATTGCCAACGGTAAGTTTTGTAACTTTCTCGATCAGCTTTTCGATAAAAACATCGGCAATTTGTTCAAACAAATACAAACGCTTCACCGCCAGACAAGCCTGCCCGCAGTTAAAAAATCGGCCCACCGAAGCCGCGCTCACCGCTTTGTCGATATCCGCATCATCACACACGATCATGGGATCGCTGCCGCCTAATTCCAGTGTAACCCGTTTAATGGTTTGTGCCGCCGCCTGCATGACCTTTTTGCCAGTATCCGTAGCACCGGTAAAGCCAATTTTTTTAACTATAGGATTATCCAGGATTTCCTGGCCCACGGTACTGCCGGGACCGGTAACCATGTTGAGCACCCCTTTGGGCAGCCCGGCTGCATGCATCAAAGCGACGCAGCGGATGGCGGTTAACGGCGTGGTGCCAGCGGGTTTCACCACAAAGGTGTTGCCAGCCAACAGACCGGGAGCAATTTTATTCCCCATCAAAGAAACCGGAAAATTCCACGGCACGATGGCGCCGCATACACCCAACGGTTTTTTCAAAATCATGCCGTAGCGATTCGGAGCTAAATTCGGTACATAGCCGCCGCGTATATTTTTTGCCAGACCTGCGTAATGCTCAATGGTGTGCACAAATCGGCGGATTTCCAGCCCCGCTTCTCTGAGAGGTTTGCCCTGCTCTTTCGTCAACAGAGTCGCCAGCTCCTTTTCGTGCTCCAGTACCTTGTGTGCTGCTTTAAAAAGCATCTCACCTCTTTGAGCGAATGAGCCGGCAGCCCAGTCTGGAAAAGCGGCTTGCGCGGCGTCGATGGCCATTTTCGTATCTTCACGATTTCCGTGGGCTGCGTTGCCAACTGTATCACCGTTTGCGGGATTTTTTATTTCAGAATATTCACCGCTGACTGACTCGACAAATTCACCGTCAATAAACATGTTTGTCATTTTGATTCCACTCCGTTCCCTATTCTAATCCGCCAAAAACCACGCTCTTGGGTTCGAAGTAATATTCAAGGGCCTCAGGGCCGTGTTCGTGTCCAATGCCGGACGCCTTCACCCCGCCGAAGGGCATCTCGTCGTAGCCATAATGCAGTTGGTTTATCCACAACATGCCGGATTGAATCTCCCGTGTGGCTCGATTGGCAAACTTCATATTATTGGTCCAGATGGAAGCGCCTAGTCCCCACTTACTGTTGTTGGCTTTTGCAATAGCTTCATCCAAATTCGTGACCTTAAACACCGGCAGTACTGGCCCGAACACTTCTTCGGTGACCAGCTTGCTCTCTTCAGAGACATTCACGACCACGGCCGGCTCAAAAAAGTTTCCCTTACCAAACAGCTCGCCATCTGGTCGTTTGCCTCCCACCAGAATTTTTGCCCCTTTAGCAACCGCATCTGTAAGCTGCTGTTCTATCTCTTCACGCTGGTCGGCTGTGTGCAAAGGCCCCATGCGAATGCGCGGCTTTTCCGCCTTTACCAGTCCGTCGCCGGGCTCATAACGTCGCACTTTTTCAACAAATTTTTCCAGGAATTCATCATAGATTTCATCAAACAAATACAGTCTTTTAACCGCCAGACAGGCTTGTCCGGCGTTCCAATAGCGGCCGATCATGGCGCCATTCACGGCTTTGGCGATATCGGCATCCGGGCACACGATCATCGGGTCTGACCCACCTAGCTCCAGTGTAATGCGTTTGAAATCGGGACCCGCCACTGCCATGACTTTTTTGCCGGTTTCGGAGCTGCCCGTCAACGCCACTCGCCTGACTGCTGGATGACTGATCAGCGCGGTACCCACTTTGCTGCCGGAACCCGTGACGCCATTCAACACCCCGGCAGGCAGACCCGCTTCGTTGAGTAAACCGATAATTTTCAAAGTCGTGAGCGGTGTGGTGGATGCGGGCTTGATGATGATGGGATTGCCCGCGATCAACGCCGGTCCCACTTTGGTGCCCATAAGCGTAATGGGGAAATTCCAGGGAATGATGCCCACGCAGATACCGACCGGCTGCTTCATGATGACGCCGTAACTGTTTGGGTTCATGGCCGGCGGCAAAGGCACTTGCTGGCCGCGAATTTTGCTGGCCATGCCTACGTAAAATTCCATTCCGTGCAGAAAATGATTCAGCTCGCCCATGGACTCCATGAACGGCTTGCCCTGCTCTTTAGTCAACAAAGAAGCTAAATCCTTCATCTGTTCTTTGATGAGTGAAATGCCTTTTTGGAGGATCTCTGCTCGTGTGTCGGGTGCGGTAGCCGCCCACTCCTGCTGCATTGATTCCGCTGAAGAAACGGCCGCAATCGCATCTGCACCATCGCCAGCCGGCGCCGTATCCACCACTTCCCCATTTGCAGGATTTTTTACCTCATAAGTGGCGCCACTTTTCGCTTCCACCCAATCGCCATTTATATACATCTTAGACATGCATTCTCTCCTTAATTTAAAAAATTGAAATGTAACTATTCAGCCTAGTACTGTCATTCCTGACTGTGCAGGAATCTCCTTTGACATCCTAGTTCAGCGTATAAGTTTTTCCATTATATCCATTGAATTGGGAGACTCCTGCATTCGCAGGAGTGACACTTGATGCAACAGCAAATACGTCTATTGTGTTAAAAACTTATTTTGAATTACAATACTACTTTCCACTGAAATTGGCCGTTCGCTTTTCCAGGTAAGCTTTTAACCCTTCCTGGGCGTCCTCACTGTCGAAGGCACGCTGTAAAACCTCGCGTTCCAGCGCCAGGCCGTCGGGCAAAGACATTTCCGAGCCGGATTTGATGGCGCGTTTGATCAAGCCAACCGAGAGGCTGGCTTTGTTTGGCGGTACAAATTTTCTGGCAAATTCCATGACCTTGTCCCAGAAGCCCTCTACTTCAAAAACCTGGTTGATCAGTCCACAAGCCAAGGCTTCGTCAAATGAAATGGCCCGACCGCTTGCCATGAGCTCCATGGCTTTGGAGCTGCCCACCAGTCGCGGCAGACGCTGGGTGCCGCCCATTCCGGGCAAGACCCCCAGATTCACTTCTGGCAATCCGATCTTGCTGTTGCCCTCTTTTGCTATTCTAAGATCGCAGGCCATGCTGATTTCACAACCGCCGCCCATGGCGTGTCCGTTTAAAGCGGCAATTACCAGTTTAGGAGTGTTCTCTAATCTTAACAAAGTTTCGTTGCCGTGCAATCCAAAATTGTACAAATAAGCTGTTGAATTTTCCTGCAGCATTTTGATGTCGGCGCCGCCGGAGAAAAATTTCTCGCCTTTGCCGGTGATCACCAGCACGTGTACGGATTCATCGAACCGTGCTTTCAAAACGCACGCATCCAATTGCGCCATCATTTCGTGGTTGTAACTATTGGCAGGCGGATTGTTCAACTCCATCACGGCGATACCGTGTTCCACCCGGTAATCTACTAAACTATCTGACATATTTTAAATTCCTTTTTTATAAATACAAAAATAATGTAAACGATTATCCAATTTCGATTTGGCCTTTATTTTTAACCTGATTGATTTATAAACCACGGAATAAAACGGAGACATACATTGAAGATATATTTTAAAAAAATAGCTTTTTATTCGTGTACGCCTAAGTTTCTGTTTTTCAATTATCTATGTAATTCCGTGTGTTTCCGTGGTGAACAATTCAGGTTAATTAATCTGACCCAAAAGGGTCGCATTTCTTCCCCACCCAGAGTGGCATCGAAGGCTGTTTACCTAAACGCCATTCACAACAAAAATGTTCAAACTCACTCCTGCGAAGACTTTGGCATCATGATATGGTGATAAACCAGAGCCGCGATGCCGCCGCCGAGGAGCGGCCCGATCCAGTACACCAGGTGATTTTCAAAAAAGCCCGCAGCCACGGCTGGTCCGAACGTTCTGGCGGGATTCATGGAAGCGCCGGTAATGGGACCGCCCATCAAAATATCAAAAACCAGCACGAGGCCGATGGCGAATCCGTACACATTTTTCGGCGCTCTGGAATCCACGGCGGTCGCAAAAACCGTAAATACCAGGAAAAAAGTCAGAATCGCTTCCAGGTAAACACCGTTGAGAAATGGAACCCCAGCATTCAAGGCTGGCGTGCCTAATTTGGTTGCCGACCAGACATCTGGACTAAAAATAGCTCTCAGAGCAAAACCCGCGAGCACACCGCCCAAAAGCTGTGAGACCATATAGCCCAGTCCCTTTTTTATTTCAATGCGTTTTGTTATTAAAAATCCAAATGTCACGGCTGGATTGATATGGCCGCCCGAGATGTGACCGGTGGCATTGACAATGATGGCTAAGGTTAATCCGTGTGCCAGGGCAATTCCTACCAGACCGACTCCACCGTTGGTAAAGGAATCGGTGACAATGGCGCCAGCCCCGATGAAACACAAAGCAAACGTGCCGATCAACTCCGCCAGATAGGCTTTAAAATCATCGTTCATGTTCTCTTTCCTCCCTTAATAATTTGATTTTAGATGTCTGCAAAATGCTCGTTTTCTGTCATTCTGAGCTCAACATGGGATAGCTTTTTCATTCTTTCAGTAAGAACAGCCATCACCGGCCTGTCATTCCCCACCTTGCGGGACAAGCTGTCAGAATCTTTTTTGCGTTCAGCGAAAACTCTACTTCAGTTAGCTGTTATTTTGTTAACTGAAAAGATCCCGCAATTGCGGGATGACAATTTGATGCTGTCCATGAAAGGAACGAAATGACGAGAAATCTGTGACCACAAATTTACCAGATTTACTAAACGTTAGCGGTCTTAGATTCTTCGCTTCCGGATGTCGTTCAGAATGACATTTAGGTAAATTTTGCAGATGCCTAAACTTGATTTAATAATATAAAAAAATATGTAACTATTCAGCATAGGGCTGTCATTCCTGCGTATGCAGGAATCTCGTTTGATTTCCAATCATACTAGTTCAGCGTATAAGTCTTTCCATTCTGGATTCATTTCTCGAATGTCATTTTCTTTGTATTCCCGCAGCCATTTTTTCATTCTTTTTTTCTTGAGTTATAGCGGAAGTAAAATCTTATGTTTTTTGAAACCACACAAGCTTATGGCAATGGTATTTTTTAGTAAATCCATCGCTCAAACCACATTTGTGTTCATAAACACGTCGAACAAGTATGTTTCCATGTTTCGATAATTCCACTACCTGAACCTGTATTTACTTGATTGAAAGACAAGAATTATTTTCTCAATTATTTACATTGAATCGGGAGACTCCTGCATTCGCAGGAGTGACACCTGAATAGAGACAAAAATTTAAACAATTTGATTTGAAAACTCAAGTTTTTTTATTTTATATTCCGGGACCAAAAAATAAAAAAGGCTCCTCTTACGAAGTAAAACAAGAGCCTGTTAAAATTCAGGTTTTTCATCTAAAAACAATTTCGGCAACAAGATGAATTTGATCAATCACTAAGCGTTCAGATTATGAATATATCGTTGCAGGAATATAGAATTACATCATCCCCAATTCAAATCGGGCAACTTCGCTCATCCTGTCCGGATTCCAGGCGGGCTCCCACACCAGCTCAACCGTAACCTCGTTGGTTTCAGGCAAAGCTCTGATTCTGTCTTCCACCTCCCCCGGTAAACTGCCTGCCACCGGACAGGCGGGCGAAGTAAGGGTCATTTTAACATGTGCATTGTTTGAGTCATCGATTTCGACATCGTAGATCAGACCCAGCTCATAAATATTCACCGGGATTTCCGGATCGTAACAGGTTTTGAGAACCTCGATGACCTTTTGCTTCAATTCCTGATTTTCCTGGTTGTTTTCCATTTTATCATTCAAACGGGGACTCCATTTTTATTCGGTTGAAACCACCGAGTGGTCTTCTTTGAGCGCCGCCAGCAAAGTATGCCATGCCAGCGCCGCACATTTGACGCGCACAGGAAACTCTTTTACGCCCTCAAACACCGCCAGTTTCCCCAGCTCGTTGGGGTCGATGTGTTCATCGATCCGCGCCGTTATCATTTTTTGGAATTTTTGAAAAAGCTGTCCGGCTTCTTCAACGGTTTTGCCTTTGATTTCGGTGGTCATCACCGACGCCGATGCTTTGGAAATCGCACACCCGGAACCTTCAAACGCGACGTCTTCAATTTTGCCGTCTTTCACTTGCAAATAAACGTGGATGCGGTCGCCGCAAAGTGGATTATAGCCTTCAGAAGCGTGACTGGCGGGCTCAATTTTCCTGAAGTTTTTTGGATTTTTGTTGTGATCTAAAATAATCTGTTGATAGAGTTCTCTCAGCTCATCCATTTACTTGAACAGGTTTATCACATCGTGAATAGCTTCGATTAGGATTTCTACCTCTTCTTGTGTGTTGTAAAGCGCGAAGGAGGCGCGGGAGGTGGCAGGTACGTTGAATCGATCCATGATCGGCTGCGTACAGTGATGTCCAGTGCGGATGGCGACGCCCCGCCGGTCCAAAATCGTACCCACATCGTGGGGATGCACGCCGTCGATGACAAAAGAAATTACGCCGGCCTTGTTCCTGGCGGTGCCGATGAGCTTCACGCCGTCGATTTGTTCGACAGCCCTTTCGGCGTACTGTAACAGCTCGGTTTCGTGTGCGATGATGGCATCGTAGCCGATGTTTTCGATGTAATCGATGGCCTGGCCAAATCCCACAACACCGGCGATATTTGGAGTGCCCGCTTCAAATTTATGCGGCAGCTCGTTGAAGGTTGTTTCCGTAAACGTCACCGATTTTATCATATCGCCCCCACCCTGATAAGGCGGCATGGCCTCAAGGTATTTTTCCTTACCGTACAAAACTCCTACACCGGTTGGGCCAAAAAATTTGTGGGCGGAAAAGGCATAAAAATCGCAATCCAGATCCGTGACATCCACCTTGAGATGCGACAACGCCTGTGCGCCATCGAGTAAAACCGGCACATCAAATTCGTGCGCCCGCTCAATGATCTTTTTTACAGGATTAATGGTACCCAGGGAATTGGAAACGTGTACCATGGCCACCAATTTGGTTTTCTCATTCAGCAGATTTTCAAATTCCTCAAATATTAGCTCACCCCGATCATTGATGGGAGCGATTCGGAGTTTTGCGCCAGTACGCTCACAAAAAAGCTGCCAGGGTACGATGTTTGAATGATGCTCCATGGTGGAAATGATGATCTCATCGTCCTGCCCAATAAAGTTTCGCCCAAAAGAATCGGCCACCAGGTTGATAGCTTCGGTGGTGCCTCTCACAAAAATGATTTCCCGCACCGAGTCAGCGTGGATAAAGTTTTTTATTTTCAGCCGAGCTTCTTCGTAGGCATTGGTAGCCATTTCACTTAAATGATGTACGCCGCGATGAATGTTGGCATGCTGGCGTTCATAATAATTTTTAATGGTGTCGATGACGATGGAAGGTTTTTGAGTGGATGCAGCATTATCCAGATACACAAGCGGATGCCCATGCACCTCTTGACGTAGAATGGGAAAATCCTGTCTGATTTTCGCGACGTCGAAGTTGCTTCGCGCTCTCGACACCGCTATGTCAGGGACTGCCATGCTTTCGGTCATTTCATTCATGATGGGGATTAATTTCCTTCCACGATTTGCAGACGTTCCAGCAATTCTTCGTTGAGCTTGTTGCGCACCGATTCCAATTCTATTTTTTCAAATACATCCGCGGCAAAGGCGAATCGTAGCATAGCGCCCGCCACTTCATTACTGATACCGCGCGTACGCAAATAAAAAAGCGCTTCGTCGTCCAGTTGCCCAATGGTGGCGCCGTGGGTACACTTCACATCGTCGGCGAAAATCTCCAGTTGCGGCTTGGCGTTGATGGCGGCGTCGTTAGTCAGTAAAAGGGTTTTGTTGGACTGCAGGGCATTGGTTTTTTGCGCGTCGGGCCGCACCAAAATTTTGCCGTTAAATACGGCATGGGCCTTGCCGTTCAACACGCCCTTGTAGAGTTCGTTGCTGTAACAATGCGGCATGGCATGATCGATAAAGGTGTGATTGTCGATATGCTGCCTTCCACGCCCAAAATAGAATCCATACATGTTCGATTCGCAGTTTTCGGCATTCAATAAAATATTGAGGCTGTTGCGAACCAGTACTCCCCCGAGGTCGATATTTACGGAGGTTAAGACACTGCTGTATTCCTGGTTAACTTTCGTATGCGCTACGTGAAAACTTTTTTCGCTTTCTTCCTGAAGCTTGATGTGATTCATTTTAGAGTTTTCTTGCAACACGATTTCCGTGACCACGTTGTTGAAATAGGGGCTATCTGACAAGTGATGATAACTTTCCACAATCTTCACTTCGCTGCCGCTTTCTGCTATGAAAAGATTGCGGGGATAATTCACCGACGCTTCCTCGCCAGCCGTGGATAAATACAAAATGTGAATGGGTCTCTCCAGAAGCGTGTTTTTGGCCACGTGCAGAAAAACACCGTCCAGGGTGAAGGCGGTGTTCAACGCCACAAAAGCTTCCTTTTCAAAATTGGCAATTTGACCTAAATATTTTTCAACCAGCGTATTGTGTGTAAAAAATGCGTTTTTCAGGCTGTCGATGGTCAGACCGGGTGTATTTGACGAAATGGTCGACAATTTTTCAGAATATTGACCGTTGACAAAAACGATTAAATCCTGTTCAAGACCCTTGAACAACAGATGCTCCGGCACGGTCTGTTGCAGGGATGGCTGTTTTGAGTTCAGTTTAAATTTATGTTCGAGGATTGGCGCCACACTGGTATATTTCCATTCTTCCTGGCGGGTGGTTGGAAAACCTAAATCTGAAAATTTCGCAATGGCTTCTTTTCGCAGAACGTGAAAAGGTGAATTGGCAATGCCGTTTAAACTATTTTCAAATAATTCAAAATTTGAAAGGTACCACTTTTTTGCATCAAAATTATTTTTTGCTGTTTCCGTCATGCTATTTCCGTTATTTTTTTGATATTTTAATGAGAACGATTCGCTGACTTGAATGAATTGCTAAGCCGCCACCGGTTCCACGGCGTCTTCTTTCAACCAATCATAACCCAGGTCATCCAGCTTTAAGGCCAGTTCCTTGGTGCCCGACTTGACGATTTTGCCATCGACCAAAACGTGCACATAATCAGGCACGATGTAGTGAAGCAGCCTTTGATAATGCGTGATCACCAGGGTGGCGTTGTCGGAACTACGCAATTTGTTGACACCATCTGCCACAATTTTGAGCGCATCGATATCCAGACCAGAATCGGTTTCATCCAATATGGCTAATTTCGGCTCTAAAATGGCCATTTGAAAAACTTCATTTCGTTTTTTCTCGCCGCCAGAAAAGCCCTCGTTGATCGCCCGGCTCATAAACTTCTCATCCATTTTGACCAGTTGCAATTTTTCACGTATTAAGCTAAAGAATTCCATGGCGTCCAACTTTTCCTGACCCCGATATTCCCGAATCTCGTTGAGTGCGGTTTTCAAAAAATTGGACATACTCACTCCTGGAATTTCCACAGGATACTGAAACGCCAGAAACACGCCTTCCCGTGCGCGATCTTCCGGCGCCATTTCATGCAGGTCTTTTCCCTGATATATAATTTCGCCCTCGGTCACTTCATACTCTTCTCTTCCAGCTAAAACATTGGCCAGAGTACTTTTACCAGAGCCGTTTGGGCCCATGATGGCATGTACTTCGCCCGGCTGAATTTTCAAGTCGATTCCTTTTAAAATTTCTGTACCCTCTACGGATACCTTCAAACCTTTAATCTCTAACATAATGTTTCTGTTTCTCCTGAATGATAGTTTACACAATCTGTAAAATTTTGTAGATGTCAACTCGGAACTTTTTAACCGACACTGCCTTCCAGACTGATCGCCAGCAGCTTTTGGGCTTCCACGGCAAACTCCATGGGCAGCACACTAAAAACTTCTTTGCAATAGCCGTTTACAATCAAGCCAATAGCATTCTCAGTATCGATACCTCGCTGATTGCAGTAAAAAATCTGATCTTCACCGATTTTGGTGGTGGTGGCTTCGTGCTCGATTTTCGCGGTTTTATTGTACACATCCAAATATGGAAACGTGTGGGCACCGCATTTGTCGCCGATGAGCAGCGAATCGCACTGAGAAAAATTACGGGCATTGTCCGCGCTCTTGGTTACTTTCACCAGGCCGCGATAGGAATTATTGCTTCGGCCCGCAGAAATACCTTTCGAAATAATGGTACTTCTGGTGTTTTTTCCAAGGTGCACCATTTTAGTGCCCGTGTCCGCTTGCTGATAATTATTGGTAAGAGCCACCGAATAAAATTCACCGATGGAATTGTCTCCCTTTAAAATGACGCTGGGATATTTCCAGGTAATGGCCGAACCGGTCTCAACCTGGGTCCAGGAAATTTTAGCGTTGTCTTCTTTACAGATTCCGCGTTTGGTGACAAAATTGTAGATGCCGCCTCGGCCATTTTCGTCTCCCGGATACCAGTTCTGGACGGTGGAATATTTGATTTCGGCATCTTTGTGGGCAATGAGCTCCACTACCGCCGCGTGGAGCTGGTTTTCATCCCGCATGGGAGCGGTACACCCCTCTAAATAGCTGACGTACGCTCCTTCCTCAGCAATGATGAGCGTTCTTTCAAACTGGCCGGTATTGGCTGTGTTTATCCTAAAATAGGTAGAAAGCTCCATGGGACAGCGTACGCCTTTTGGCACATAACAAAATGAACCGTCGCTGAAAACCGCTGAATTTAAAGTGGCAAAAAAATTGTCCGTATAAGGCACCACGCTGCCTAAATATTTTCTAATCAAATCGGGATGGTTTTGCACCGCCTCAGAGAAGGAACAGAAAATGATGCCCTGTTCAGCTAATTCCTTTTTAAATGTGGTAGCCACGGACACGCTGTCCATGACGGCGTCCACAGCTACGCCGGTGAGCCGTTTCTGCTCCTCCAGAGAAATGCCTAATTTGTCGAAAGTCTCACGCAATTTGGGATCGACTTCATCTAAACTTTCGAGTCGTTTTTTTTGTTTGGGCGCCGCGTAGTAATACGCATCCTGATAATCGATAGGTGGGTATTTTACATTTGGCCAACGGGGCTCTTGCAATGTGAGCCAGTGCCGGAAGGCTTTCAGGCGCCATTCCAGCATGAATGTCGGCTCGTTCTTTTTGGCTGAGATCAATCGAACGGTTTCTTCGGATAATCCTTTTGGGGCGATATCCGTTTCGATATCCGTGGTAAATCCCCATTTGTACTCGCTATTCGTAAACTGTTCAATGGTTTCTTGTTCTGTGCTCATTAAATCTCCTTAATAATTCGTGGAACGCTGATGCTCATTTTTTGGATTACAACCTATCCTCCGCATTTAAACCGCAAAGCTGCTGCCACAACCGCAAGTTCTCTGCGCGTTGGGATTGATGAACGTAAATCCGGTACCGTTCAAGCCATCCGAAAAATGCAGCTCGGTGCCTTTAAGATACAACGCGCTTTTGGGATCCAAAAACACTTTGACTCCGTTAAAATCAAGGATATTGTCATCGTCGCGTGGCTTTTTCTCGAAATCTAAATAATAAGATAGTCCAGAGCAACCTCCGCCTTTCACCCCGATGCGCAAACCGACATTTTCACCGGCATTTTCTTGCTGCATGATCTTCTTGATTTCTGCAATGGCTTTATCTGTGAGTGTAATCATTTTATTCTCCTAAATTGAACTATCTGTTTTTTTTAATACTTAAAAATCGATTTTCAGCTTTAATATTCCTAAAAGATAAAATATGACTCATTGCCAGACCGTTCGTTCCATTTCAAGCTCGTTGTTGATGTCTTCCAACGAAATACGCGAAAGAAATATTTTGAATTGTTTTTGAATGATTCGTAACGGGTCGCTGATATTGCAATTTTCTAACTGCATGCAATTACAATCGGTCTCGGTCATGCACTCCACAAGTTCAAACGGGCCTTCCATCGTTTCGATGATCTCCGAAAGTTTGATCAAATTGCCCTTTTTAGCCAGAATATAGCCGCCTTTCGCACCCTGACACGACTGAATCAATCCCTGTCGGGTCAGTTGTTGCAGTATTTTGGCCATGATCTCCGAAGGAATGTTGTAAATTTCCGCGATTTCCTTGGCACGCGTCACCGTACCCTCGGGCAGATTCAGCATGTGCTTCAACGCGATAATTCCGTATTCTGATTTTTTTGTCAAACGTAACATCGATTCTCCATATGCGACCATATTAGTCGGGTTTAATATAATTAATAAAACTCTCTTTGTCAAGCAAAAAATAAACAGCGATCATTTTAACCTTGAATTGGATAAAAATAAAAACCCCATCCACAATATAGTACCACATGGATGGGGTTATTTCTCAATAAAAAGTTTTTTTATTCAGCATACTCCTGAATATCTTTCTGCGCAATTTTGCCGCTCGCAGAAATCGGTTTCCTTTCACGTTTATCTGGCAGTAAAATGATAAAAGTTCCCAGCGTTATGATCAAACCTGACAACCACACCAAATTGATCAGTGGATTTATGTAAACTTTGAACACCGCGCTTTTGTCTTCGTTGGGTTGAGCCAGAACCACATACAAGTCTTCGAGAAGAGTCGAGCGCAAAACCACCTCGGTGGTCGGTTGCTCTTGCACCCGATAATAATGTTTATTTGGATAGATCGTTTTCACTTTCTTACCGTGTTTGTACACATCCATCTTGGCTTGCCAAACGACTTTATTGGCATCCTGCAGGGTGGTAAAATCAAGGTACTCCAGGCGATAGCCGCGTATTTCCATGGATTCACCCAATTGCAGGTGGGCATCTTTTTCGGTATCAAACGCTTTGCCGGTAAAACCGACAAACATTACCACCATGCCAAAATGCACCACATAACCGCCGTATCGACGTTTGTTTTTTAGCAAGAGATGCCACAGAGCCACGCCATAATTTTCAGCGTTGGTCCGCATTCGTGCGCGGGCGCCACGATGAAATTCTGCTACAATGGTAGCGGTAACAAAAATAGCGAGTGTCAGGGAAACCAGCGCATAAAAATGTCGAATGCCAAAAACAAGCATGGTGGCTAACCCAGCCAGGCTAACGAGTGTCGGTTTCAAAAGGATTTTTTTCAACAACTTTGAAGAAGTTTTCCGCCAAGCAACCAGCGGTCCGACCCCGGTTAGAAACAGCAGGAATAACCCAATAGGAATGGTCATCTGATTAAAAAAGGGTTCTGCAACGGTTATTTTAACGCCCCGGACGGCTTCGCTCACCATCGGTAAAATCGTGCCCCAGAATACCGCAAGCAGGGCAATTAAAAAAACCAAATTGTTTATCAAAAAAGCGGATTCCCGGGAAACAACCGAATCGAAATGATTGCTGCTTTTGAGCTCGGGTAAACGCTTGATCAGCAAATAAGTGCTGCCGCCGATGATGAGCAGCAGATATCCAACAAACCAGGGCGCAATTTCTGAGCGTGCGAACGAATGCACGGATGAGACCACGCCGCTACGCGTAAGAAAAGTCCCGAATATACAGAGCGTGTAAGTCAGGATGATCAAAACCATGTTCCAAATCCGCAGCATGTTTTTCTTTTCCTGAATCATCATCGAGTGGATGAATGCGGTTCCCACCAGCCACGGCATCAATGCAGCATTTTCTACGGGGTCCCAGGCCCAATAGCCGCCCCAGCCTAATTCCATATACGCCCATTTACCGCCTAACAACATACCGATACCGAGAAAAAACCACGGTACCAAAGTCCAGCGTCGGATGGTTTGCAGCCATTGATTGCCCAGTCGGCCGGTAAAAAGCGACGCCAACGCAAACGCAAATGGTACTGCGAATCCAACAAATCCCAGATAAAGAGTTGGCGGATGAATGGCCATGGCCGGATGCTGCAGCAACGGATTGAGTCCACGCCCGTCTGCCGCGGTGAAAGCCATAGAATTTATCGGTTGACTCACCGCTGCGATGACACGGCCGTCCGACAATTGCCAGAGCTTTTCAAAAGGTGGAGAAATAAATACATTCAAAATCAGAAAAAACACCGTGCCTGCCATCAAAGTGACCACTACCCAGGGCATGAGCTCGCGATGTCGAAACCGATTTTGATAGACCGTTAGAGCTGAAAATAATACGAGCAACCATCCCCAGAAAAGCAAGGATCCTTTTTGACCTCCCCACAGGGCCGCCATGGTGTAAAAAGTCGGCATGGTACGATTGGAATAGCTCGCTACATACTCATTATGAAAATCATGCGAAATGATTGCCTGCCAGAGGAGAAAAGTGGCCAGGGTTATCAAAAACGCTACCCCATAAACAGCATGCTCACCCGAATGGATGAACTCTTCGCGATGCCCGCGGGCGCCATAAATAGATGCTAAAATCGAATAAACTGCACAGCCCAAAGCTAAAATTAGAATTAAGTGTCCTGCATCTACCATAATGTCAATCTCCCTGATTTAATTGGTGCCATCGTGCACATCTATTTCGGTCTTTTCATAACCCGTGTTGTAGTCTTCACCACTTTCATATTTTGAAGGGCATTTTGCCATCAGCACGTTGGCATCAAAATAACCCGCTCTTGTGTAGCGCCCTTCGACCAATACTTCGGCGCCATCCTTAAAGGTGTCTGGTAGTTCCTTGGCGTAATGCACTTCCAGTTCATGCCCTTCGTCTTCAATTACGAAACTTACCTCCAAGCTATTTTGGGATTTTACCAGGGATCCCGCCACCAGATAACCTTTGACTCGCAGTCCTTTATTGTAGGCGCTCTCCCCCAAGGATTTGACTGCATCTATACTCACATAATATTGCATGTTTTCATTAAATCCCGTAAACACCAACCAGACTAATACCACCGCTATTGCGGCGAATGATAACGCCACTTTAATCTTGTTGTTGAACATCGTTGCACTCCTGTATTTAGAATGTAAATGAAAATTCGAATTAGCTTTGGCTAAAATGTATTGTTAAACTGGCCATTTTGTTTCATCTATTGACACGACAATCTAAGCGTAATTCTTGCGCCATCGATTAAAAGTAATCCAAAATTAAAGCAGGATCAGGCCACCCTGACCGCGCGTGTTTCGCGAATCACCGTTACTTTAATCTGTCCCGGATACTCTAAATCGGTCTGGATTTTTTTGGCGATGTCTCGTGCCAGTAAATCGGCTTGAGAGTCGCTGACTTTTTCCGGCTGCACGATCACCCTGACTTCTCTTCCCGCTGAAATGGCGTAAGCTTTGCTCACTAAATCGAAAGAGTCTGCCAGTTTCTCCAGGCTATCGATTCTTCGGATGTACCCATCCAGAGTGTCGCGACGCGCGCCGGGCCGGGCGCCGGAGATGGAATCTGCTGCACACACCAGCACGGAAATCAACGAAGTAGCGGCCTCATCTTCGTGGTGCGAGGCGATGGCGTTCAACACTACTTCATCCTCGTTAAATTTTTTTCCGATCTCAATGCCGATTTGTGTGTGGGTGCCCTCTGTATTCTGGCTCGTGGCTTTGCCGATGTCATGCAGCAAACCAGCCCGCTTGGCCAATTTGACGTTGAGTTTTAGCTCTGCGGCCATGGCGCCAGTTAGCGTGGCGACTTCTTCGGAATGTTGCAAAACATTTTGTCCATAACTGGTGCGGTACTTCAAACGACCTAAAATGCGAATCAAATCTGGATGCATTCTTCCCACCCCCAGTCGGGCAATGACTTCGTTTCCTGCCCGCCAGATCAATTTGTCCACTTCCTTTTCAGCGTATTTCACGATCTCTTCTATTTTCTGCGGATTGATCTTATTGTTCTTGATAATCTTCTCCAGGGCGATTCGAGCCACTTCCCGCCGAACCGGATCAAAACTGGAAAGCACCACCGCTTCCGGCGTGTCGTCCACAATCACCTTGACCCCGCTGGAAGTTTCGAAGGCTTTGATATTGCGGCCGTCCCGGCCGATTATTCTGCCTTTCACTTCCTCGGAAGGAAGCGGCACCACCGATACGGTGGTTTCCACGGAATGATCGGCGGCATTTTTCTCAATCGCCATGGTGATGATTTTGCGTGCTTCTTTGTTGGCATTTTCTTTGGCTTGATCCACCAGCTCTTTATAAATCTGCGCCGCCTCATTTTTGTATTCACGACGCAGGTTTTCCAGCAACAACGCCTTGCATTCCTCAACGCTCATGTTGGTGATGCGGGACAACGTGACATTTTGCTTTTGAATGATCTTGTTTAACTCCGATTCTTTGGTTTTTAACGCTTCTTTTTGCTCTTCGATATTGCGCGCTTTAGCAGCAATCTGGTTTTCTCGCTGACTGATGTCGCTTTCAAGCCGGCTAATATTTCGTTCTTTATCAAGAATTTCTCGCTCATCTCTTTCGAGCTTTTGTTGTCTTGATTTGAGCCGACGTTCCTGCTCGTCTCGCACGTTGAACCATTCTTCTTTCGCTTGCAGAATAATTTTATGTTTTTTGCGTTCGGCTTCGCGTTGCGCTTCCGCCAGGATATCCTGTACGCTGGCTTTGGCATTTTTTACTTTCATTTTATATAACAAAACGGAGGTTCCCCAGCCAGCAGCAAATAAAAGGATGCCTCCGAATCCAAGAAATAAAATATTCATATTGGTCAGTTCCATAATAAACAGGCTTTCGTAAATAATTTTACAGCCAGATTTTCACCTCCTCGTGATTCTTAGATTTTTTTTGAACATGCTTTTTTGAGCTACATGAATCAATGTAATTTATCATAGTCATGGCCATCACTTCGATATTGTTTTTCACTTTTTTACCGGCACAAAGGGGATTCGACCAGATGCATTCCACGCCCTTGCAATAATCCAAACGGAGATCGCAACCTTGCTGATGCTGGTAAGCTGCCGAAGACATCATATTTTTTGTCACCTCTTCCCGATTAAAATCTTCGTTTTGAGTGAAGTAATGCAGCTCAACCAATTTATCCCATATAAATTGATGCGCGGCCACCAATTGTTCGCTGGTGAAGCTATTCAAAATATACCGAATGGGCTCACGGTTGAATATGGCTATCATCAAATCTAATTTTTGACTAACTTTCAGTACTGGAGATGGTTCCATGGCACAAAAGAGTCATTTAATAAAAGATGATATTTTGTCTGACTTTAATATAGTTTTTTAGTGAATTAAAATCAAGTCAAATAAAATAACTTGATTGGGCATCTAAAGAGGAATTCCGGTAGCGTAATAAAGAAATTTTGCAAAAGCCTCGCCAATTAATATCAACACGATGGTGGCATACAAAATGCCGGTGGCGGATTGGGTGGAATGGATTTTTGCAGCTTTCCAAACCATGATTGCGAAAACCAGCGGTACGAATAAACCGATGACGAATCTGCCAATGAGCAGATAGCCGGTTAAATTCAGGTTAGCGATATATTCAAAAACGTTTGTTTGGCTACCAAATTTCCAATAAAACAACATAGAAAAAACCATGACAACGAGTCTAAACAAGACCGAAAACACAAAGATGACCGAGCTGCGATTTAAAGCGTTTATGTTCAAATTATGCTGAACCAGATACCAGTGCCCGGTAATCATAGAAGCCAAAACCGAGCCTAAAATCAAGGCCGAGCTGACGTCGTTTGTGATAAATAAAACTGGTTCGACAGCCTGGCTGGTGGACATTTGGTAATAGCTCGCGGCATAATTTACCAATCCAGCCAGCCCGCATGCCAGGATCGACAACAAAAACACTTTGTGCCATTTCGGATGCACTATATTATAAATTACAATTAAAACGATGCTTAGCGTAAAAAACAATACCGTGGCTTTTTGTGCCGAATGCGCGAAAAAATCCTGGAAGTGGAGTAAACCGACCACGGTCTGGTTTTCAAACGGCTGTGCAAGCAGCGCCAAAGTGATGAGAATGAGAGCCAGAATGGTGGTCACTCTAAAATAGAGTTTACCGATCTCATTCAACGAAATAAACAGGACACTGAAAATCAATCCAATTGAAAAGTGTGTGCATAGAGAATAAAATACGCTTTTAAGCATAGGATCAGTTCAGTGAGTCCTCGAAGCCCGATAATTTTTTGTCGCGAATCGGAACGCGACGTTTGAAGTTTTCATACACTTTGTGCGTGTGGGTGACTTCCTTCTCGCCAAATGTCCAGCAAAAGAGCGTATCCGGTATGGAGGTTTTAAAATCGACTGTGAAGTAGCCTTTGGGATACACCCCTAACCTGATCATGTCCTCGGTCCACTGCTGCAAGATATCCGCGGTTTCTATTTCGAATTGATGTTGAGCGGAATCTTCATCAAGAATCTTGCTGGTTTCGAAAGCCTGGGTGATTTTTTCCAGTTCTTCCACGGCGTATTTGGTGGTTTCGTTTATTTTTGGAAGAAGACGATTCGCTTCCAACAGCGTAAATTGCTTAAATCCGTCGTCTTTGTCGTAGAGATTCATGACTAACCCGATCAATAAAATGCTTGTTGTCCAGTTATGGCTTTACCCACGATGAGCGTGTGAATATCGTGGGTGCCTTCGTAGGTAATCACCGTTTCCAGATTACATGAATGCCGCATGGCCTGGTAGTCATCTAAAATGCCATTTGCCCCCAAAATTTGACGGGCGTGGCGTGCGATTTCCAGGGCATGGTACACATTGTTGCGTTTGGCCAGCGAAATCTGGTACTCCGTAGCCTGCTTTTTGTCTTTTAATCGCCCCAGCTGCAAATTTAACAATTGTGCTTTGGTTATCTCCGTCAGCATATAAACCAATTTTTCCTGCACCAATTGATGTGCTGCGATGGGCTTATTGTCGAACTGAACACGACCTTTGGCGTAATTCAGAGCTTCCTCATAACAGGCCATGGCGGCTCCAACAGCCCCCCAGGCAATGCCAAACCGCGCCTGAGAGAGACACATCAGTGCGTTTTTTAAACCTTCGGTTTGCGGCAGTAAATTTTCATCGGGTATCAAGCAGTTTTCTAAAATCAATTCGGCGGTGTCCGAAGCGCGCAGGGAGAGCTTGCCGTGAATGCCTTTAGCGCTAAACCCCGGCGTGCCCTTCTCCACCAAAAAACCGCGGATGCCGTCTTCGGTTTTGGCCCACACCACCGCCACATCCGCCAGGGTACCGTTGGTGATCCACATTTTGTTGCCATTTAAAAGCCAGCCATCGCTGGTTTGTTCAGCGCGTGTACGCATGCCTCCCGGGTTGGAACCAAAGTCCGGCTCTGTCAACCCGAAACACCCCACCGCTTCACCCTTTGCCAATTTTGGAAGCCAGGCTTGTTTCTGCTCTTCTGAACCAAATGCATGAATTGGATACATGACGAGACTCCCCTGCACAGAAACGAAGCTGCGCAAACCGCTGTCTCCCCTTTCTAACTCCTGATTGATAAGGCCGTAAGCGACGTTGTTCAAGCCGGCGCATTCATAGCCGTGTAAATTGGCGCCGATGAGTCCCAGCTCACCTAATTTGGGAATCAATTGCGAGGGAAATTCCGCCTTGCGAAACTGCTCGCGCACCAGCGGCATAAATTCCACCTCCACAAATTCCCGCACCGTGTTTCTGACCATGCGCTCTTCATCAGTCAGAAGCGCATCGATCCGATAGAAATCGGTTCCTTCAAATTTTGCCACGATTTAACTTGCCTCGCTGTAAATTAGAGTTTGGTTGATTTTCGTTTCGGTTTGGTTTTGAACCTGTCCAAACAAAGTAATGGCAGACGCGCGGAGAATTCGTAAGGTAATCAACTCGCCGGCAACAAAAGTGTTTCCCGGAAAAACGACGATTTTGTTGCCGTCGGTTCGCCCCATCCACTTCTGGGGATCTTTTTTACTCGGCGCTTCCACCAGCACGGTGACCGATTTGCCGACCGCAGCTTGATTTTTTCGCAAAGAGATCGCTTTTTGTAGCTCATTCAGTTTCACGATGCGTTCTGTCTTCTTTTGCGGTGGCACATCGTCTGTGTATTTTCGAATGGCGATGGTGTTTTTGCGCTCGGAATATTTGAAAATGAATGCGGAATCAAATTGAACTTGCTGCATCACCTGAAACGTATCCACGAACTCGGCGTCGGTTTCTGATGAAAAACCCACGATGACATCGGTGGTCAGCGTGACATCGGGAATAAAATAGCGAATTTTGTCCACCAATTCCAGGAATTGCTCACGGGTATAATTTCTGGCCATGAGCTCCAGAATGCGATCGTTGCCGGATTGCAGCGGCAAATGAATGTGATTGCAAATTTTAGGATTCTCCGCCATGACCTGCAAAAATTTCTCCGGGAAATCTTTGGGATGCGGCGAGGTAAAACGAATCCGTTCAATCCCGTTCACCTGCGAAACCATCTCCATCAAATCTGCGAAATCTTTGCTTTCCGAACGGTAGGAGTTGACATTTTGCCCGAGCAGAGTAACCTGCTTGAATCCCTCCTCGGCTAATCTTTTCACTTCTGCCACAATATTTTCCGGACTGCGGCTGCGCTCGCGTCCTCTTGTGTAAGGCACGACACAGAAGGTGCAAAAATTATCGCAGCCGCGCATGACCGCCAGCCAGGCGTTGACGCCGGGCACCCGATTCGGATAGACGTCGCCGTAATCTTCAAATTCAGACAAAGCAAAATCGAATTCCTGTTTGCCGTTGGCGCGCACAGAATCGATCAGGCTGGGAAGGCGTTTATAGCTGTCCGGCCCGGCGTAAATATCCACCAGACTTTCGTGCGTCTTCAAGTTACCGCGGAGGTTTTGCGCCATGCAGCCCAGCAAACCCACAACGACGTTCTTATTGGCGGCTTTCAATCGTTTGATTTCCCCCAATCGGCCGTAAATTTTTGAATGGGCATTCTCGCGAATGGCGCAGGTATTGAGAAACACCACGTCCGCCTCAGCCGGGGACTGTGTAAATTCGTAATCGTTCGACTTGAGGATGGAACGAATGAGCTCGGTGTCGTATTCGTTCATCTGACAACCATAAGTTTCAATATAAACTTTTTTCATCTTTCCTTTATGGATAAAATTGATTGCTTGCTAACTCACCAAAGGCCATGCCATCGGGAAGCATTTTTGTTACGTGCACATAGCGCAACTGGTTTGAAAGGTCGTTTTCAGACGGCAAGGCCACTTTCATATAATTGTCCGAATAACCCTGAAAGAACCCCCGGGCGTTTTTTTCTTCCAAAAGCACCCGCACTTTTTTCCCAACTTGCTCCTGACAGAAGCGCTTTCGTTTCTGACTGGACAATTTTCTTAAAATTTTACTGCGTTCTTTTTTTACGGCTTCCGATATTTTATCGTGCATTTTTACCGCAAACGTGCCGTGTCGTTCCGAAAATGGGAACACATGAAAATAAGCAAACGGCATCTCATCTGCAATCTTTTTCGTGTTTAGAAAAGCAGTTTCGTTCTCGCCGGGAAATCCCACCAGAATGTCCGTTCCCAGACAGATATCAGGAATCCGCATACGGATTTTCTCCAAAAATTTGGCGTACTCCGCCACCGTGTAAAGCCGGCGCATGTTTTGAAGCACCGCATCGTCGCCACTTTGCAAAGGAATGTGCAAATGATGGCACAGTTTATTAGAAGCCGCCATGAAATCGATCAATTCATCCGGGATGGTGGTGGGCTCGATGGAGCTGATGCGAATGCGCTCCAGACCCGGAATGGACTCCAGCATTTCGATGACATCCAGCAAACTTTTTCCCTCAAAAGAATACGTGCCGATGTTGACGCCGCTCAAAACCAGCTCTTTATGGCCACGCTCAACTAACTGCATGGCCTCGCGCTGAATATCCCAGAAGGCCCGGCTGCGAGCGCGTCCTCGGGCAAACGGAATCACACAAAACGTGCACATGAAATCGCAGCCGTCCTGCACTTTCAAATTGGCGCGGGTGGAATGCTCATAATTTCCCACCGAGCTGATGGTAAACGACGTTTTTTGGATTTTGCCGTTACGGATGATCGGCTCGGGAAACTTCTGCGGCACATCGATAAAATCCGACACTTGCATTTTTTCTTCCGTGCCGATGATTAAATCCACTCCTTCGAGCTGACGCAGCTCATCGGCGCCCAATTGCGAATAGCAACCCACCACCGCAATGCAGGCTTCAGGCGAGCGTTTCAACACCTGACGCACCAACTGCCGGCATTTCGCATCCGCTTGTTCGGTAACCGTGCAGGTGTTGATAACACAGACATCGGTAGGCTGACCAAAATCCACGATCTCGTAACCCTTTTCCTTGAAAGAGTCGCTGATCAAGGAAGTCTCCGCCTGATTCAAACGGCAGCCCAATGTAAAAAACGACGCTTTATATTTTGAACTTTTTACCATATTTAATTTCTTTGCTTCCATAATTGCGCTGCCCCCACGGTCAAACCCGTCAATAATTGCACATCGGTTTCGGCGTTTGTTACATTCAAATTTAAAGCCGCATCCAGAGTGAGTCGCGGCGACAGACTCAAACTGGCGCCCACGCCGGCCATGACGGTGGATTCATCGAATTCAAAAGTGTGATTAATGAACAGCTCAGCGTATCCGCTCAGGTTTCCGGATAGAGCTCTGCTAAAATTCGCAATGCCGGTCAGTTGCTCGTCGCGGCCACCACCCGACATGCCGGCGAAGGTCATCAGTCCGTTCAAATCCAGATTGAATTTTCCCAACGGTTGTGATACGATCAACATGACATGGTAATCCCATTCTCCTGATCCCAGCGACTTATTCTCGTCGGCTGTGGGCAGCTTGATGGCAAATTGCCCGGCAAAGGACGGCGAATTTTCCGAACCCTGTACAAAGCGCAGCCGACCACCGGCAATCAAATCACCAAATCCGGTATTTGACTGGCCATTTGAAATATGGACAAGTGGAGACAACCCCATAAAAATCTCAAGATTTCTGGCTGCCCCCAATTTAAAAAGCAGCGGCGAATCCAACAGGTGTTCATCAACTGTCACGCCGGCTTCAAGCTCCAGCCAGCCGGTCTGGGTAGTGCCGGTGTTCGTACTAAAACTGGGTCGTTGCGGCGTCACTTGCATGGACGCATTCGCTTGTGCCAGTACAAATTGACTGGAAAAACAATAAAACGCCATGATCAAAACGGCCGTGGTTAGGACTGCAGATCGCTTGTTGTAGAACATAGCTGTGATTCCTCCAAATGTTGCAAATAATCTCCGCTGACTATCTGTGGGCATCCTTTGATTGAGCGATTGTACAAATAAATCCAGGCAGTCAATACATTCTGATTCTCAACTGCGATTTCTGCCAACCGCCTTATAAATAACGGCTGCGGCAAGTCACATCCTTCGTAGCGATCCAATTTTTGCAGGATGGCCTGTGGATCTTTCAACAAACGCACCTCCCCACTCACCTGGTCTTGTGGATTCGCCGAAGGTATTGCTGCTGGAAATTCACCAAGATCATAAAGTTTTCCAGTAAAAGATCCTGTTGCAGCAAATGTCGAATGGTTTCTCAAATACCGTTTAAAGGGATTGTTCGAATCCACTCGCAGGCTACCATAAATGAATAACTTTGCACTCGCTTTTCTTGCCATTCTAAATATTCCGACCGAAAACGACCCTATCTTCCCGAAGACCTCCTGGCCGAGGATGAATTCCTGCTTGGCTCGGCGGGTTCTGTCCTGAACCTGGCCGAAGGGCCTGTCCTGAGCTTTGTCGAAGGAACGCCTTCGCCAAGAGGTTTTGAAATCGCGCATTTCTCAAGTTTTGTTCAGACTAAATAGTGTCCATCCATAAAGAGCCCTTTTTGGTCATTCCCGCAATCTTTAAGCGGGAATCCATTGGTCCGTCGGGAATGACGATTACGGATGGACACTAAATAATTTCGAATGGCGAGCAAAAACGGCCTTTTTGCTCCACCAGCAGTTTCTCCCGGCGTAGATCGAATAAGCTGGCGGGCAGTTGATAAATTTGCTCGATGATCGTTTCCGGCCGCACGCTTCCCTGACCGCCGGTGCTCAAATACATACGCAGATACGCCGGTTCATCGCCATTTTGAACTTCGATCATTTTGATGAGCGAACGCACGTTTTTTACCCGTCTTTCACCCTTTCGAAACTGCACTACTTCCACTTTCTCCCGTTTCAAAAACTCCGAAATCAATTTCATATGCAGCGGCACGAGATCTTCGTTATAGAGGTCAGCGTAGTTTTTGTGCAACTCCGCTTCCAACACTTTGTTTTGCAGCGAGATGGAATATTCCGCAGTATCGATTATCTGAAATAAGGAGCGTGCTTTTTTCACTACTTTTTTGATAGCGGTAAATTTCAAACCGTCAGGAAGCTGCGCATTCATATTTCGGATTAAATCATCGATGGAGATTTCTTTAATCGTCTCAAAATCCATGAATTCCTCTGCGCTGGCGAGACCGACATTCAAAGCGGGTCCGAACGAAATAACCGGCGCCGGATGATACCCCCCGCTGTATCTCAGCGGCACCCTAGCGCGAATAAACGCGCGCGTAAAGGTTCGAGTCAAATCCAGTGCCGAAAGAAAACGAAATTCATCTAACTTGCAATAAGAAACGCGATAGCGCGTGACTTTTTCATCCGCAACAGGCGGCGGCGGTTCAAGCCATTTGGAAGCCGGCGCTTGCGGTTTTTCCAAACTCTCCCAGCTTGCGATTCTTTCTTTTCGGATGGCATCCAGATCGCACTCTAATCCGCAGTGGTAGCACACCAGTTTGTCGTTTTCAACGGGTTTACCCAGGTCCGTGCGATCGAGATCACTGTTTTTTTTGTATGGCTTTTCGCAAGCGGGTGAAAACCGGCCCTTAAAAGCCCGCTTGAGTTCTTGCACCAGCCATTCTTTTTTCACTCGTGTGTCCAGATGATCCCAGGGTAACACTGCGTACAGCGGAATGTCTTTCATCCACATTTCGGTGCTGAGATTCAGATCCTGGAAAACTTGCTTCCACACAGACAATTTCAATTGATCATTCCAGGCGTCGAACCGACAGCCCCGCGCGTAGGCACGCACCAGTGCTTTGCTCAGACGGCGGTCACCCCGGGCGAAGATCGCTTCCAACCACGAATGATCCACATCGTGCCATTTGAATCGCAGGCGTTTGTGCGGTTTGATCAGGCTGAAAAGATATTTTTGCTTTTGACGTAGCGACTCCCGATCTTCAAATCCCAACCACTGAAACGGAGCGTGCGGTTTCGGAATGTGCGAAGACACGCTGATGGTCACCTGAGCGTGCCTGCCGTGCTCGTCTTCCGCCAAACGCAATATTTTCAAGCCGAGTTCCACGATGGCATTTAAATCGGCTTCGGTTTCCGTGGGCAGGCCGATCATGAAATACAGTTTGACGTGACTCCAGCCGTTTTTAAAAGCGGTCTGAGCGCCCTTCAAAATCACCTCTTCGGTTATGCCTTTGTTGATGACATCACGCAGCCTTTGACTGCCGGCCTCCGGCGCGATGGTGTAGCCCGCACGCCTTACTTTGGACAGGCTCTCTCCCAGACTATCGGTCATGCCGTACACTCGCATGGACGAAACCGACATGGCGGTGCGGCGTTTCTCCAGTTCTTCGCTGAGCTTGTTGGCCAGCGGACCGATGCAGCTAAAGTCGGCCGTGGAAAGCGAGGTCAAAGAAGCCTGGTCAAAGCCGGTCTTTTCGAGGCTTCTCAGCACCGTATCGATGATGTCTTCGGGCTTGCGCTCGCGCACGGGCCGGTAAATGGTGCCCGCTTGGCAAAAACGGCAGCCCTCGGTACAGCCGCGGGCAATTTCGATGGAAACCCGATCGTGCACGATGTCCGCATGCGGCACCAAAATGTTCTCCGGGAATGGATAATCACCCAAGTCTGAAATATAGGTTCGTTTGACTGGAAAAGGCGCTTTTGAACTGCCCGTTACGATTTCGAAGCCGGTTTCAGGATCGATTTTGGTTTCATATAGGGAAGGAACGTACAGCCCCTCGATCTGGGCCAGTTTGCGCAAGAGGTCTTTTCGCGTCATACCGGATTGTTTCAATTCCACGAAGCGGTCGATCACTTTCGGGAAGGCCTCTTCCCCATCTCCGATCAAGAAGCAGTCAAAAAAATCCGCAATGGGTTCCGGGCTGAAAGCGCAAGGTCCCCCGCCGATAATCAGAGGATGATTTAATTCACGTTCTTTGGAATAGAAAGGAATGCCACCCAAATCCAGAATCATCAGTATATTGGTGTATTCCAATTCGTACTGCAACGAAAATCCCACCACATCGAATGTGTACAGCGGCATCTGGGTTTCCAAGGAAACCAGCGGCAGTTTCTTTTCCTTGAGCTGTTCTGCCAGGTCAATCCAGGGCGCAAACACGCGCTCTGCCGCGGTATCTTCTCTTTTGTTCAGGAGATCATACAAAATTCGCAGGCCCAGGTGCGACATGCCGATTTCGTAGGTATCCGGAAAACATAGAGCCACCCGTTTAGGCGCCTCTTGTCGGGATTTGCGAATGGCGTTCCACTCATTGCCGAGGTAACGCACCGGCTTCTGAATGTTTTTGAATAATTCTTGATATTGGTGAGGCATAAATCTATATCTTTAAACTTGATGAAAATAAAATACGGCATCGTGCTCAATCAAGCCTCAGCGCTTAACTGGGCACGAAGTGCTCGCGCAAGTCCTACTCAACATACTAAATTTTCAAGTTGAATTTTCAGTTTTTAACCAGACTGCGCAGTTTCGCTAAATTCTCCAGGTCCTTTTTAGCGCCCCCGGGCGTCTCTATGATCATCGGAATATCCTGCCAAACGGGATCGTTCACAAAATGCGCAAAGCCGTCGAGACCGATTTCACCGTCGCCGATGTGAGCATGGCGATCACGGCGGCTGCCGAAGGCTTTTAAAGAATCATTTGAATGAATTATTCCAACATCTTCTAAACCAATGATTTCGCTCAGCTGCTTGCGGGTCTCGGCGTAGCCAGTTTGTGTTCGCAATTCGTAACCCGCGGCAAAAATGTGGCAGGTATCCACACAAACGCCGATTTTTTCTTTATTTTCCACTAGCGATTTTATGGCAGCTAAATGCTCAAATCGATAGCCAAGATGGTCTCCCTGGCCAGCGGTGGTCTCCAAAAGGATTTTCACTTTGAAATCGGGACAGGCTTCGAGCACGAAATTCAAACTTTCTGCGATTCGTTGCAATCCCTTGTCTTCGCCTTTACCCATGTGTGAACCCGGATGCACCACTAAATACGGAATGCCCAGGGTTTCCGCGCGCTGCATCTCGATGATGAAATTTTCCCGCGACATTTGTAACTTCTGTGCATCAAATCCACCGAGATTGATCAAATAAGACGCGTGTACGCAAACGACTTTGACGCCGGTTCGCTGCTCTTCGGCTTTTAATTTTTCCGCGTCCTCCTCACCCAGGGCTTTCACTTTCCACTGCATTTGATTTTTAGTGAATATTTGCACCACGTCGCAAGTGGACTCTTCGCCATTTTGGGGAGCATTGAACACCCCGCCGGCTATGGAAACATGGGCGCCAAATTTCATCACGAATCACTGTTGGTTTTGAGAATCTGCATTCTGTCACGCCCATCCAAATTTTGCAAGCACTTTCTCAAACAGGGGAATCGGATTCCTGAGCGTACCGTTCGTTTTTTGCTTCAAATAACTGGTGATGGCCATGACCAGAAAACAGAGCAAAAATAAGGCGCCAAACAATGACAGACCAATGAAATCCACCTTCATTTGTACGTGGAAGATATTTTTCGATCTTTCCCAGATTTGAATGAAACTGAAAATGCAGCCGATAAAAGCCAGAGCCTGAATCAACCAGCGAACATTGATTTTCATTCCTGTACCTCCAGCCACCTTTCTGCATCGATGGCGGCCATGCAGCCCATGCCCGCAGCGGTAATGGCCTGGCGGTAGTAAAAATCCACCACGTCGCCAGCCGCAAACACGCCTTCCACATTGGTCATGGTTCGATTGTGAGTTTTAAGGTAACCCACGTCGTCCATGTCGATCTGGCCTTTAAATATTTCCGTGTTGGGTTTGTGACCGATGGCAATAAACACCCCCTGCACGGCTTTCTCGGTGCGCTCACCGGTTTTGACATTTTTCAAGGTCACACCGGTGACGGTCATTTTATCGACGTCATGAATTTCCTCGATCACCGAGTCCCATATAAAATTTAGTTTCTCATTTTTCAGTGCTCGCTCCTGCATGATTTTAGAGGCCCGTAGCTGGTCTCGGCGGTGCACCACATCCACGCGCCGGGCGAATTTGGTTAGAAAAATCGAATCTTCCATGGCAGTGTCGCCGCCGCCCACCACCAGCACGTCTTGGTCGCGATAAAAAGCGCCGTCGCAAACCGCACAGGTGGAAACACCGTGACCCAATAGTTTCTTTTCCGATTCAAGTCCCAGCATCTGCGCTGAAGCCCCTGCGGCAATGATCACGGCATGACTTTTATATTCGGTAGCGTCCACAAAAATCGAAAAGGGCCGTTGGGAAAAGTCCACTTTTGTAACCGCGTCCCAGACCACTTCGGCGCCAAATTTTTCCGCCTGCTGTTTAAAGGCATTCATCAAGTCCGGCCCCATCACACCGTTGGGAAACCCGGGGAAATTTTCTACATCCGTGGTTAAAGTCAACTGACCGCCGGGCTCCGGACCCGCGAACACCAGCGGTGCCAGATTGGCGCGTGCGTTGTACGTAGCTGCTGTGTAGCCGGCCGGGCCCGAGCCGATGATGATGACGTTACGAATTTCGTTATTTGACATTGATCGATTTCTGCTCCTTTCCTTTCAGCATAAATCATGATTATACAAACATCCCCCGCACGAAATCACCAGAACGGGGGAAGCAGCCATTCAAATTGAATGCCAAAAAATAGCATTTATTTAATGCAAATGCAAGTAAAATAATACGCGTTTGGTTGCAGGTCAAATCACTTCTTCATTTGATGGTTTAGAAATCTTTGCGCATTGAATTTTATTTAAAAAATAGGTGTACCGAAATTGAGCGATTTTGGGGAGGGAGAATTTCGGTGTTCACGCTGCAGCGTGTTTTTCCCCTTACACCAACACACCCCCCCCGGTCAGGAATCGCTCAATTTAGGTAAAAATAAATTGTATTTCGCCCGGAATCCTGTTAAATTAGAATAAATCGATTTTCGAACTTTTTGCAATAAGTTCTCATGAAGGGTGTTAAAATGACTCGTGAAAACAAAAGCACTACAAATGCCAAATCCGTAATCGAACAACTTTCCAATTTCATTCGATGTGACGACGCACGGTTATCCATGCCCGAAATCGAAAAATTGCTTCAAAAGCTCGTTTTTAATGAAACAGCCCTTAAAGCGCTGATATCTTCGGAAGGGATTGATTTTCTTTTTCAGCTTGCCGCGACTTTACTTCGGAAATACAAAATTTCGCAAAATGACATTAAAAACAGCATTAAACACTTGCTTAATAAATTTCTCGACATGTCCCGAGTAAATTTTTTACTACAGCAAATTGACCAAGAGAATAAAGGCCAGGCCTGGTTTTATTTGCTGCTGTCGATCATCCGGGAAACGCATTTCACCACGGGCCGTCTTTTCCAGCAGCGAAAAAATTTGTACGCACAAAAAACGCTGTTTCGAGTTCTTAATAATCACAAATCAAAGGATTATTCCTGGCAAGAAATAGACGAAAAAGTAAACCAGATGGCGCGGGCGTTGTTGGCTTATTCCAGGCAATCGTCAGAACCCTGCATTTTTGCAGTACTTTCGGAAAACAGCCTCGAAATAGCCTGCCTGGATCTGGCCTGTTTGTGCAGCGGCCAGATCAACGTTTTGATTCCGGCCAACTCGATTACTTCGCAGGTAGAGTATATCCTCAATCACTCAAAAGCACAAATACTGTTTGTATCAAATGACGAGCAGTTGGGCAAAGTGCAAACCTGTCGCAGCCATCTCAAATATCTAAAACACCTCATCATCCTGCAGCCTGGAAGCGAATTTAAAAATGACGATGTGCTCATTTTCACTGAATTCTTACAGGCTGCGGAAAGTGTTTCACAACAAGAAATTGAACAGGCTATGAAAAATGTTAAAATCGATGACCTGGCTACCATCATGTACACTTCAGGCACTACGGAGACGCCCAAAGGCATCATGTTCACGCAGTTGAACATCGTTAGCAAGCGCTTCGCTCGCGCTATCGCTTTACCTGAAATCAGCGATAAGGACGTATTTCTGTGCTATCTGCCGCTTTTTCACACCTTTGGCCGTTTTTTTGAAATGATGGGCTGCCTCTTCTGGGGTAGCACTTACGTCTTTATGGAGAATCCCAAACTGGAAACCATGCTTGAAAATTTTCAAAAAGTCAAACCCACGGTATTCATCAGCATTCCCAAAAAGTGGATGCAAATATACGACAAATTGCAGGAAAAAATAGACATCCACAGCGCGTCCACTTCGGAAATTCAACACCAGTTGGCAAAATTAACCGGCGGCAAGCTCAGATGGGGTCTTTCCGCGGCCGGCTATTTAGATCCCGACATCTTCAAATTTTTCCAACGAAATGGATTGGAATTGATGAGCGGTTTTGGCATGACCGAGGCCACCGGCGGCATCACCATGACGCCGCCTTCACAATATCGGGACAATTCCGTGGGCAAAGCCTTGCCGGGCATCGAAATCATGCTGGCAGAAGACGGGGAAATGTGGGTCAGGGGGCCTTATGTGATGAAAGGTTATCTGGAAGATTCCACTTCCGGCATTAAAGACGGCTGGTTCCATACAGGCGATATTTTTTCGGTGGACCAAGAGGGATTCTACGAGATTTTGGATCGCAAAAAGGATATTTATAAAAACATTCGCGGGGAATCCATTGCGCCGCAGAAAATTGAAAACATGTTTCTCGATTTTGAATCCGTAAAACAGGTTTTTTTAGTGGGCGACCACCGGCCTTACAACACTTTACTCATTTACCCGAATTATGATTACGATCAACTAGATTACGCCAGCATGAGCCCGGAAGAAATCAGGGAATTTTTCAATTCCCTGATTGTGTCCGTCAACCGATTTTTAGCGCCCTTTGAACGCATTGTGAATTTCTCAATTATCGAGCGGGAATTTGATCCCAAACGAGGGGAATTGACGGCCAAAGGCACTTTCAAGAGGAAAGTGGTAGAGGACCATTTCAAAGACGTTATTAAAGAAATGTACCGTAAATACTATCAGTGTTTTTTAGTGGACGATTTTGAAATAAGAATTCCAAACTGGTTTTTAAGAGAGCAAGGACTGACAGCCGAAGACCTTAAACTAAAAGAGCATACCCTCGTGGTGAAGCCCGGCAATCGAAAGTTACGAATTGCCGTACAGGCGGGTGAGCCTAATCAAATTTGCGTCGGTAATTTTCTCTATACAACAAAATTAAAGTACGTAGATCTGGGCGCAACAATGAGCAATCCCATTCTCTGGTTAGGAAACATCGATTTCGTCAATTTTGTGGGCGATTCCATTTTCAACCTGACGCACGCCACCACAAATCTGCTGAGCGATTTACAATATGACATTCAATGCGAAAAATGCCAAATCAGCGACCTCGAAGAAAAAAAGTATCAGCGGTTTCTTGAGCATAACATAAAAGACATTCAAGGCATTCACTACTCTGCCTATATCTTGAATACGCTTGACAAAAGTAAAATTACCGCGGCCATGCGTTACCTGGAATCGATTGTGCAGGATAAAAATGAACAGTTGGCCACGCTGGCAATGCTGATATTGCTGCGCTTATCGAACTACGAAGAAGGTCGCATAAAAAAGCAAGCCTTCCAGGTTTTGATCTCCAATGCTAAAGGGGAATTATTTGAAACCGTGTTGAAGCGCTTTTTATATACTGCCAAACCCAGTGTCGATGACGATAGCATTGCAGAAATTAGTGAAATCGAATTAAGTAAACAACAAATTTACATCTTTTTCAAGTTGTTGGAAAAATATTTAAAACAAACAACTCCACCGAGCGATGTAAAATCAAAGAATTTCATTTTGTATATGTTAAACTTTCTGACCTCGTATGGAATTGCCCATCCCATCTGGTTTAAATCTATCCGAACCGAATTAATCAAATGGTCAATTTCGGAATCTGATGACACCATTACCAGCTATGCAAAATCCTGCTACGAGCGCTTGCAAACCAAATTCCGTGAATGGTTGGGACCAAATCAAAGAATTGCCGTGGATCGCGAAACCGCACAGGAATACCGCTGGCAAGATGTCATTACCTTTGAAGAAGCACTAGATGAAAGCGACCAAAATAAAATCTTTCAAGCGATTCAAAAAACTTCCCTGTTGCGGGAGGCCATCTTTCTGTTTTCCCGCGGCACATTATTGCGTTTGCAAGATATCCCCCACAAAGGTATCTGGGTGAGTTTTCTGGGCGCCCTGCACGGTAAAACGGTGTATCGGGTCTCTGTACAAACCCGACACTACGGCGCATTTGATTTGGCTTTGAACCTCCGAAAAACCTTATCGGTAGAAGAAGTCGAATCCGAAATTACCTGGCTAATTTGTGCAGGCGCTTCCGAAGATAGAAGTCCACTGGTGGAGGATTTCGGCGGCTACTGGCCGGAATACGATTTGTGGACCGAGGAATTCATTCCAGGCGACACGGTTGAAAAATTTTTAAAACGGTTGGCCCGGCACCCTGAAGCAGAATGGGTGGACCGGATGCAGCTTATCTGGCCTTATTTTGCCTGGAGTGGCTTGAGCGCTTACGTCGATTTCTGGAATCGCACCAGCCGCACTCTGGAAATCGCCGATCCCAAACCGGCCAACGTCATTGTTCCGTCGCATGATTACCAGGTGGGCTTCCGAATCGTGTCCATTTCTCATCGTAAACCGTTTGAATCTATCTCAAAAATGATTCTTTCTTTTCGACATAATTTCATCGATTCGGTGGAAAATTCCTATGAAAAACTTAAAGGTAAATGCCGTTGGAGCGTGATTTTTTCAGCCTTTCTCGAAGTGCTCGGAGAGAAAGAAGGTACCAGAATTCTGGAACAATCTCTTCTCGAAAATAAAAACACCCTTTCCGAGGCCGACCACAAACTTTTGAAACAAAAACTCACGAATTTTCTGGAAACAGTACACGAAAAAGGCTTTCTGCCAAATCGGTTGCATTTCGCCATTCAACGGTACTCACGCTGGATGCAATTGAATCCCGCTGCCACTCCCCAGGCGAAAATGCAAACCCTGCAGGACTTGCACAACACCTACATGCTGGAAAAGCTTGAAAAGGAATATCCTGGCGCCAGAGTGCAATTGTTCAGGGACACCATTTTCCAAAACAGCCATCAAAAAATACACCATGGCCTCAACGAAATTGTGCGCAAAATTAAAAATAACGATCTCTCAGATGACAAGTTACTTGAAAAGATCGCGGCGCTGCGCAATCGCGTCAAATTTTCAACCGAAGAGGAGTTTTTCCTGGCACGCATGACCTACCCGCATTTGAGCCCCACTGACTCGGCACAGTTGATTTCATTGGCGTCAGAAGGCATGCAAAAAACCGACTTGGTGTTGTTCATCGAGGATCACGATGGCAACGAAGTGAGTATTCGCCATCCAGCCACACCCAAAGAAATCGCCCGTCTGCACCGCTTGTTTAAAATCGCCAAATTGCCTGTGCAATTTCAACCAGACCATAAATATTTAGTGGCGCTGAATGAAAATTCCCAGGTCATCGGCGGTTTGTTCTACCGCCCCACCGACACCGAGCATACGCATCTGGAAAAGATCGTCGTGGAAGAACGCCACCGCAAAAAAGGCGTGAGCGACGGCTTGCTGAGGGAATTTTTTAACCGCATCCAAAGCCAGGGCATTACCACCGTCACCGTTGGATTTTTACGGCCTGAGTATTTTTACAAATTTGGTTTTAAAATCGACCACCGCTACGGCAACATGGTGAAAAAACTGAAACCGCCGACCCCGAAAGAAGTCAGCGATGATTTTGTGGAGGCGATTTGAGTTGTCGCTGGTAAACCGTTGACTTTTTTGACTGAAATATTTATTTTATTTCACCGGAACTGAGCGATTCATCATCGGCGGGAAGGTCGGTGTTCATGCTTCAACTCACCGTAGTGAATGGGGCGAAACACGCGAAAGCATGAACACCCACTCTCATTAAAAAACAACCCGATTGGGAGTTTAGACAAGCTTAAATCGCTCAATACAGGTTTCAATTGGGGTAGTGTATTTAATTCATGGATGTGGTTTAAGGGATGTCTCCTTCTTTTCTAACAAATGAATTCTTTTGGAATGATAGATTTTTAATTCTCATAATTCGTACTTAGGTGAGATTTAATTAGAATAAAATAATTCTTCATTTTTAAGTGCCTTGTTTGGTGTCGATGAATCTTCAAAAAAATGGACTTCCCGATATAATATCTTTGTTAAGGTCCTATATTGAGAAAACAATAATATGACCGACACAGATTTAACTTTTATCACAAACGAAGAAGAAAAGAACCTTAAGTCAAGGTTTCAAGCGCTAATAAAAGACACCAGACTATTTGACTGCCTTGTTGGCTATTTCTACACAAGCGGTTTTCATGCTATTTATAAGTCGCTGGAGAATACCGAGAAAATTAGAATTCTGATTGGTATAAGCACAAGCAGCGAGACTTATGAACTACTGACAGAAACCAAGTATAACCAGTCCCGAAAGCATTCGGGAACTCTTCAATTTTCGCATGCGGAAACAAAACAGGCGTACGAAGGGCTTGTTGAACAAGAGATGGAGAATTCCGAGGATAAACGGGAAGTCGAAGAAGGCGTTATTAAG
>JBHHXN010000033.1:0-37448 GCA_046757025.1 bacterium | reverse complement strand
AACAATCAGGAACCTCTTAATTAACAGTTGGTTTATGAATCACGTCACGAAGTGATAAATGTTTATTATATTTTAATTGGAGACTATCGAGTTTTGAAAATAATCATCGTAGGAGCCGGTGAAGTCGGATTCCATTTAGCTAAAATTCTTTCCAAAGAAAATCATCAGGTGGTGATGATCGAGCCCGACAAAGAGAAGATCAGCCGGGCGCAGGAATCGCTGGACATTCTGGTGATCGAGGGCAGCGGTTCCAGCGTGCGCACCCTGGTTAAGGCCGGTATCAAAGAGGCGGAGCTGCTCATTGCGGTTTCGGCCGCTTATGAAGTCAACGTCATCGCCTGCATGCTGGCGGATAAATTCACTGTGCCAAGAAAAATTGCCCGCGTCCGCAACCAGGAATTTACGGATCTGAATGCGATTTTAACCCCCAAACAACTGGGCATTGACCTGATGATCTATCCGGAGCTGGAAACGGCTCAGGAAATCGTGCGCCTGATCAAGCGCTCGGCCGCTACTGAAGTCGTTGAGTTTGCCAACGGCGCCATTCAATTGGTGGGACTGCGCCTGGATTCCCACGCCAAAGTTATTTCCAAACAATTGCGCGAGGTCAGCAGCGAAATACCGGATTTAACTTTTAGAACGGTGGCCATTTTTCGAAACGGCCAAACCATCATTCCTACCGGCGAGGACTATTTTTATAATGGCGACCAAATTTTTGTAGTATCTAAGACCGAATCGGTGCCGGAGCTTTTGGATTTGTGTGGTAAAAAGGACGAACGCATTGAAAAAATCATGATTCTGGGCGGCGGTAAAGTGGGTCGCTTACTGGCCAAAGAATTGGAGCAGGACAAAAGTCTGGACATTCGCCTCATCGAATCCAATCGAACGAAATCGCAGCTCATCGCGGATCAACTGCGGCGCACGTTGGTGATTCAAGCCGATGGTACCGACGTCGATATGCTGGCTTCAGAAGGATTGATCGATATGGACGCTTTTGTAGCCATTACCAACGACGAGGAATCGAACATCATCACATCCCTGTTCGCAAAACATCTCGGCGTCAAGCGCACTATCACCATGATGTCGCAAAGCAATTACGTGCCTTTGATGAAGTCTATCGGCCTGGATACCACCGTGGATAAACGCATCATCACAGCAAACGCTATTGCCCGGTTTATTCACCGCGCGGAAGTGGTTTCCGCCGCCTCCATCAAAGGCATCGATGCCGAAGCGTTTGAATTGGTCGCTCAGGAAGGCGCGCCCATCATCAAAAAATATTTAAAGGATTTAAAGTTTCCCAAGGGCGCCATCATCGGAGCCGTAACCAGAAACGATCATGTGTTTGTGCCGGTTGGCAATTCCGTGATTCAGCCTAATGACAAAGTAGTGGTATTCGCTTTGCCGAAGGCCGTGGCAAATGTCGAAAAAATGTTTGGATAATGGAAATTAAATCCGTTCTGCACATCCTGGGCGCTTTGCTGGTGTTTGTAGGCCTGTCGCTGCTTTTCCCCATCGCATTCTCTTTGTACTATCACGACGGCGATTTTTTGGCGCTTTTTTATTCTTTGCTCATCACGGTGTCGGTTGGCGCCGCCCTGTGGAAGTTTATTCCGGGCAGACCGGAACTCGGAATTCGGGAAGGGTTTGCGGTTGTCAGCTTTGGCTGGGTGCTACTGGCTGCTTTCGGCGCTTTGCCCTATATGTTCTCGGCTGTCGAAATTTCTTACACCGATGCCTTCTTTGAAACCATGTCCGGATTTACCACCACCGGCGCCACCATCTTGACCGACGTCGAAGCCCTGCCACACGGTTTGCTTTTCTGGCGCAGCCTTACTCACTGGCTGGGCGGCATGGGCATCATCGTGCTGTCGCTGGCCATTCTGCCGATGTTGGGAATCGGCGGCATGCAACTTTTCAAAGCCGAAGTGCCCGGTCCTGAAGTGGATAAGCTCAAACCTCGCATTCAGGATACCGCCAAAATTCTCTGGGGGGTGTACGCGTTGTTTTCCATTGTGGAAGCCCTGCTTTTGATGTTCGGCGGCATGAGCGTTTTTGACGCTTTATGCCACACATTTGGCACCATGGCCACCGGCGGCTTTTCAACCAAAAACGCCGGTATCGGACATTTTCAAAGCGCCTACGTTGAATACGTCATCACCGTTTTTATGATTTTGGCTGGCACCAATTTCGCGCTGCACTACCGCACCCTCAAAGGAGAATTGAAGAGCTACTTCAAAAGCAGCGAGTTTTGCTTTTATTTGGGTGTAATTATTTTCGTAACGGTGTTCATCACGGTGGATCTCATTTTTTATCAAAATGTCAGTGCAACCACTTCCATTCAAAAATCCGTGTTTCAAGTTACTTCTTTGTTGACCACCACCGGTTTTCATTCTGCGGATTACGAGTCCTGGGCTATTTCATCGCAGTTGATTCTGGTGGTGCTGATGTTTTTCGGCGGCTGTGCCGGCTCCACAGGCGGCGGTATCAAAATCGTGCGCATCTATTTAACGGTTAAATATGGCCTGGTACAATTGAAAAAACTGCTGCACCCGCATGCCGTTATTCCCATCCGGATGGGAAACCGTTCTGTGCCCGAGCAAGCCATCACCGACGTCCTGGGTTTTTTGCTACTCTACATCACCATTTTTGTGCTGGCGTCCATTTTTATGAGTCTGCTGGGGCTGGATTTGACCACGGCGGTGAGCACCGTCATTTCCACGCTGGGCAACATCGGTCCCGGCATTGGCGCCATCGGCCCCACCGAAAACTACGCGCATATTCCGATACTTGGGAAGTGGGTGTTGAGTTTTTTAATGCTAGTGGGACGTCTTGAAATTTACACGGTGTTGGTAGTATTTAACCGCGATTTTTGGATTAGATGAACAGTTAACTGAAAATGCGCTTCAAGATGAAATATCTTCGTATCGGATTCGCTTTCGCTGTCATTGCGGTGATGATCGTCTATCTGGGTTTAGATGTCGCTTACGCTCAGCCAACCGTTTCGGGCCCGAAAAGGCAGATAGTGGTGGGTGAATTGTTGGGCCGCACCGATATTCGAGAGCTGAAAATTCAAACCCGACTGGGGAGAATCCATTTAATTAGTAGCGGCAACAGCAAACCGTTTGCGATTGTCAACCAGAGTCCGGCGCGCATCGAGCTGCAATTCCATGCATCTTATGAACTGAAAAAAAATAATCCCAACAAAATAATTTATCGATTCTACGAAACCGAACGAGCTTTGATGTCGGCCCTCATCCTGGAGGAAGTGGATTTCGCGGTGTTGGAAAACGAAGTTACGGCCTCGGAGGTGGGACGCTCCAACAATCACATCGTTCCGTTACCGCAGTACATGACCCCCAACACCGTCAAGATGATTTGTTACAATCATCGCAAAGCCATCTTGAAATCGCGCAAAGTTCGGAGGGCGCTGGCTTATGCCATCAACCACAACGACATTCTCAAAAAGATCATTTTAGGTGGTAAAGCCAATCTGGCGCGCGGCCCATTTGATGACGATTCGCCGTTATATAATCCGGGCATGGAGAGTTACAAATACAATCCCAAGCTGGCAATCGAGCTGCTGAAAGAGGCCGGCTGGCGGGACAAAAATCGCGAAGGCGTGCTGCAAAAGGCCGGGGTGCCGTTCCGCATCACGCTCTATTTTCAAAAAGGCTTGAGTATTGATGAAGCCATTTCCCGGCAGGTTAAAATTAACTTGCTGAAAATTGGCGTGGACGTGAATCCCCGGCCGCTAACCAAAAGTGAGATCAACGATCATCTCCACACCCGCGATTTTGACGCGGTATTGATGGATTACACTTTCGAGAATAACATCGCCAGTTTAGAAGAATTCTTTTCAGCGAACGGTTCCAATAACTACATGAGCTACCACAGCAACACCATTGAAAATTATTTGAAATTTTATCATGAAATCGACGACGAGAAGCAAAAAGTTACTCTGATCAAAAGCATGCAAAGTATCATTAACCGGGACCAGCCAGTAAACTTTTTTTATTTCAAATGGTTGACGCATTATCTAGTCAACGTGAATAAATTTGAGAATTTTCGCAATTTAGAAAGCAAAGAGGCGTTGGGACGATTCCGCCCCTTTGAGGAATGGATAATTAAAAACGCAGTTGAAGAATAGGCATGTTTAGGTTTGTTTCTAAAATCAAAATCCGGCATCGTCTGCTCACGCGTTTGCTTTTGTCCTACATTTTTATCGTTTCTTTGCCGTTGTTATTTACCGGCAAAGTCCTCGTGGATACCGCACAGGATTCTATTGAAAATAATATCCTGGATAGAAATTTGCAATTTACCGTCCGCTCAACCCGACTCATCGAACTGAAATTGCAGTTTGCTAAAGACATCATTCAGAGTCAGACCAAAAACCAGACCATTTACGAAATGAACAAAGGTAAAGTGGAGCTGGCGATCAATATCATCAAAAGTGAGTTTTCGGATCTTTTCAACAAACTGATGGTGATCGACACCACCGGTGAGGTGATGGCTTCCACCGCCTTTGAAGAGACCTCGCTGCCCGCTTTTGCTGGTAACGGCATCGTTTCCTCGATATTAAACGGTATCAGCTACCAATCCGATGTGTATGTCTCGGAAGAGCATCTGCCGCTGATGGATATCGGGGAGCCCATCAAACTCCACGATGAAGTGGTGGGGATTCTTTACGCGGTGGTGGATTTGAAAGCCATGTGGGAATTGGTACGCGACAATGTGGTGGGTCGGAAAGGCGAAGCTTTTATTTTTAACAAAGCCGGTGTTTTTATTGCCCACTCGGATCCGAAAAAAGTGTATTCAAAACAAGAGTTTAAAAATACCGAAATTTTGCATAAAATAAGGTTGGGGGAAAACGGCGCGACGATTTACAAAAATGAACAAAATATCGAAATGGTCGCGGCGTTTGCGCCCATTGGAGATTACGGTTGGGGCGCCATGATCCAGCAGCCGACTTCCGAAGCCTTCGCTAAAGCCAACAGCATGCGGTTGCGGGTGATGCAATTTATGATTGTCAGTGTCTTGCTGGCTTCGCTGGTAGCTTATTTTTATTCCCGATTGATTGTCAAACCGGTCAATCATCTGGTGTCGGGTATGGACGAGTTCGCAAAAGGCGAATTGCATTACCGCATCCAAAAAGTCAGCAACGATGAAATTGGTACGCTGGCGGAGAATTTCAACGAAATGGCGGACCGGCTGATCGAGTACCAGAACACCTTGAAACGTACCGAACGTCTGGAAACGTTGGGTAAATTGGCGTCGGTGCTTTCCCATGAAATTCGAAACCCGCTCAATTCCATGGTCATCAACATGCAGATTTTAAAGCGGGAATTATCCCGCCCAAAAGTGGACCGCGAGAAAGTGGACAATTTTTACGAGATCCTTGCCAGTGAAATTAAACGCGTGGACCAGTTGGTTTCCGATTTTTTGTTGTTTGCCCGACCGAAAAAGATGGAGCGCGCCCGTGTTCCGTTGAACGAAATCCTGGACGAAGTGGTGATGATGCAAATTGCCGATTCATTAAAAAAAGGGGTTCGGGTGGAAAGGGAGTATCACAACACCCCTGTGGAAGCCAATGTGGATGTGGATAAAATGCGCCAGGCTTTTTTGAATTTGTACATCAACGCCATACAAGCCATGCCGGGCGGAGGTAAGCTGACCATTGCTCTTCGAAAATCTGAAGACGTGCCAAAATCCCAGCGAAAACTCAAAGGAAAATCCATTATCATTTCATTTGGCGACACCGGCCAAGGCATTAAAAAAGAAATTTTACACAAAATATTCGATTTTTATTATTCAACAAAAAAAAGCGGTACCGGCGTCGGTCTGGCCATCGTACAACAAATCGTGGAGGAGCACCACGGGATTATCCACGTTGAGAGTAAAATTGATCAAGGTACGCAATTCACCATCCACCTGCCGCGGGAGTAATTTCTTTTCTCCCGATCTTTCTTAAATTTCCAAACTTCAAATATTCTTGATTTTCGTTTTTGTAATGGTTACTTTTGCTTATCATAAATGAATCTGTTGATAAAGTCCATTTTTTCATCAATCTTCATGCTGCGCAGATTCGTAGTATTCAAAAATCACCAAGTTACGGCCTTTTCCGAATGCATTTCGGGACTCAGGCGGAACGTTCCCTCAACTTCATCAACAGAAGCATGATTGCAGCGGGAGTCAGGTATAAAAAGATTGAAGCTTTTAAGCAAGTTGGGGGCGGTCTTATCATCTGCGAAAATATTAGAATTTCTTACTAACATTTTTTCAACAAAAGGAGAGAAAACACATGAAGTTAGTTAAGCAATTGCAGTTAACGGCTTGGATAATCGCTTCCATGTTGGTTTCAACTGCAATCCTTGCAAACGAAGATCAGAAAAACGATGAGAAACAATTTTTGGCACGTGTGAGACAATTGATTTATGAAGGTAACCGCTCGGGTGAGGGTTATTTTTCGGAGGACGGCAAGGCTCTGATTTTTCAGAGCGAACGCGAAAAGAACAATCCCTTTTTTCAAATCTATATTTTGGATTTAGAAAGCGGCGACAGCCATCTGATTTCTCCCGGCATCGGGAAGACCACCTGCGCTTTTTTTCGGCCGGGTGCAAACGAAGTGCTTTTCGCCTCTACCCACCTGGACCCCGATGTTGAAAAAAAACAGCAGGAAGAAATCGAGTTTCGGGCGAGTGGGAAGAAACACCGCTACTCCTGGGACTACGATGAATACATGGACATTTTTGTTTGCAATCGCGACGGTTCCAATCTGCAGCGTTTAACTGATGCCCCCGGTTACGATGCCGAAGGTTCATACAGCCCCGATGGTAGCAAAATCGTTTTTAGCTCACTACGCAGCGCCTACCCTTTGAACAAACTTTCGAATGAGCAGCAAAAACAGTACAAAATGGATCCGGCCTATTTTGGGGAAATCTATATCATGAATGCCAACGGCTCCGGTCAGACGCGCTTGACCGACTGGCCGGGCTACGACGGCGGACCGTTTTTTACGCCCGACGGCCAAAGAATTGTCTGGCGCCATTTTGAGGAAAACGGCATGCAAGCGGATGTTTACACCATGCGTCTCGATGGCTCCGGACGGCAGCGTCTGACGGATTTCGGCGCCATGTCCTGGGCACCCTATTTTCACCCTTCGGGCAAATACGCCATTTTCGCTTCCAATAAATTAGGTTTTTCCAATTTTGAATTGTACATGGTGGATGCGGTCGGTGCCCATGAGCCCGTCCGGGTGACGTTTACCGACGGCTTCGACGGTTTACCGGCTTTCTCCCCGGACGGCAATCAGCTCTGCTGGACCTCCAATCGCACTTCCAACCAGCAGTCGCAGTTGTTCATGGCCGAATGGAATCATCAAGCGGCGTTGGCAGCCATTACCGCAGCCCCTGTGCGCAGCACCAACCACCAAAGCACCGAAAGGAATCCGGCACCCCCCAGGGCCGGCAATGCGCAAGCAACCGCCTCCGAAAAGAAAGATCAGAAGGGCTTTTCACCTGAAATCACTCGTGTGGATCTCAAACAGGAAGTAAGCTATTTAGCTTCAGATAAACTGGAAGGGCGATTTACCGGCACCAACGGCACCAGGTTAGCTGCAGAATATATCACCGAACATTTTAAAGCCGCCGGTCTGCAACCCCTGGGTGGCAACGGTACCTTTTTACAAGAGTTTCAATTTATTTCTGAAATCAAAGTCATGCCTAACAAAAATCATCTGCAACTGAGCCATGGAGATGAGGTCATTCGTTATGAAGTGGAGCAGGATTTTAGGCCGCTGCCTCTGACAAAAGATGGCGAGGTGGAAGGCGAAGTGGTGTTCGCGGGATACGGTCTGTCTGTGCCGGGTGAATCAGGCGAGGGTTACGATTCGTACGCCGGTTTGGATGTCAAAGACAAAATCGTGCTGGTGTTGCGTTTTGTACCCGAAGAAGTTGATATGAAACGCCGACAGAAATTGAACATGTTTGCGGGGTTGCGTTATAAAGCCATGGCCGCACGAACAAACGGCGCCAAAGCCATGCTGGTTGTGAGCGGGCCCAATTCTGTCAAAGCCGGTGAGCTGGTCACGCTGGCGTTCGATAACAGCGCTGCCAACTCCGGCATTGTGGCAGCCTCTATTAGCGGTGAAGTCGCGGAAGCCATGTTTAAGCAAGCCGGCAAGGGTTTGAAAGCCGCGCAGACCGAGCTAGACACCGAAAATCCGCATGCCCAGGGTGGGTTTGTTTTACCGGGTGTGAAGGTAAAATTGTCGGCGGCCGTGCAACGCATCAAAAAACCCGACTACAACGTGGTGGCCATGCTGCCGCCGGGAGTGGAAAGCAGCGACCCGGAATACGTCGTACTTGGCGCGCACTACGATCACATCGGTCACGGGAAAATCGGCTCCATGGCCCGAAAGGGTGAGGAAGGGCAGATTCATAACGGAGCAGACGACAACGCTTCCGGCACCGCCACCGTGCTGGAGTTAGCGGCTTCTCTATCTGCTAAGCGGCAGAAAAGCCCGAAGGATTTTAAACGCGCCATCATCTTTGCTCTCTGGTCCGGGGAAGAATTGGGCATCATCGGTTCTTCCCATTTTGTTGAGTATCCACCCGTGGCAGTGAAAAAAATGGTCGCCTATTTCAATTTCGATATGGTTGGCCGGCTGCGTGAAAACAAGCTTATTTTACAAGGGTTGGGCTCCTCCTCTGTCTGGAAGAGGCTCATCGAAAAACGCAACGTGGTTGCGGGCTTTAATTTAACGCTGCAGGATGACCCGTACATGCCCACCGATGTGACAGCTTTTTATCCCAAAGGTATCCCTGTGATCAGCTTTTTTACCGACAGCCACGAAGATTACAACCGCCCCACCGATGACGCTGAAACCCTGAATTACCCGGGCACCGTGCGAATTGCCAAATTTGCTCAGAATCTCATCCTGGACCTGGTGAAAAGCGCAGAGCGCCCGGATTACGTTAAAGTGGAGCGTACGAAAAGTGAAGGCGGCGGCCGGGAAGTGATGCGCGCCTATCTGGGCACCATTCCGGATTACGTGGGGGAAGGCGACGGCGGCGTGAAATTGTCCGGCGTGCGCGCCGGCGGTCCCGCAGACAAAGCCGGCCTGCAAGGCGGGGACATCATCATCGAGTTTGGCGGACAAAACATTACCAACATTTACGATTACACTTTCGCCCTGGATGCGGTGAAAATCGGCAAACCGGTGAAAGTGGTAGTCGTCAGGGATGGGAAAAAGATGACCTTTACGGTGGTTCCTGAAGCGCGGGAGTAATTTTTTCATGTTTGAACAAAATCAATTAATTAGTGTCTATCCATAAAAAAACCTTTTTATCATTCCCGCAATCTTTAAGCGGGAATCCATTGGTCCGTTAGGCACGAGATTCCCGATGAGCTTGTCCCTGCCTGTTTTAAGCAGGGAGCACTCGGGAATGACGATTACGGATGGACTTTAATTAGTGTTTGACCGAAAACTCAATTATTGATGTCATTATTCCGAACGCTTTCGGGATTTCTCAGCGAAGCAATATCCCTACTCAGGCATTCCAGAGGATTGCTTCGGCAAAAAATGTGGGACTCGCAATGACAATGTGTTTGATGAGTTTTCGGTCAAGCACTATTTAACCAATTTTGTTGAAAAACAAAGGATAGGTCACCGTGACCGTACCGTTGTCAATGGCAGGGTATTTCCAGCGCCGGATCAAATTCAGAATCTCGCGGTCAAAATCCGAATTATTCATGGTTGAGGTGATAATTTTTGTACTTTCGACTTTGCCGTTGGCCGCAATCACCACTTCCACCACCAACTTGCCGCTCATGTCGGGATTTTGTTTCAAATACTTATTGTAAATATAGGTCATGCGGCCGGTGTAGGCCAGCATAACCGTACGCACCGATTCTTCGGAGCGCTTGCCGAGCGCAGCCTCGCTGCCTTGAATGCTGCCCACCTGATCGACTTCGATGCGCCCCTTCTCACCCAATTGCACCGACTCAACGTCGTCCACCCCGTCGAGAATCTCATCGATGTCGCCGCCCAACTCGCTACGGGAGATCAATTCGTCAAAAGCCTCATCGTTATTTTTACTTCCGCTTCCCTTCTGAAGCTGGGACGTGCTCATCACTTCGTCTAATTCCCGCACCAGGCCTTTATCTAATAACAAGTCAGCCAGGTTGCTAGTTTGATTGCTGCTGCCCGTGCCCGTCAACAAACCGAGCACACCCTGCGATTCGGGCTTCGCAGCCTCCCGGCCTTTTTCGGGCTGGCCGGGTTTATCCGCCTCCGATGCACTTTCTTCTGATTCGGCTGCGCCCGGAGCGACTACGCGCTTTTTTGCTGTTGCGGCGGTATTTCGCATGATGATTTTAGCAAATCGTTCTGGCACGGCTTTCTCCCGAACCTGTGAATTCAGGGTGATCGGAATTTTGTTCATGTAATTCAATAAAAAGCCGTGTACCAAAATCATGGCGATCAAAATCGCTTTGAAAGGCAGATCCCGCCCCAGATCTCTAAACGTGGCATATAACCAGGAATAACCGCGAAAATTTCGAAACTCCGGAATGGCGGTTTCTCGCTGACCGTTGCTTACAAACTTAAAGGAAATCTTTACATCGTCGATGACGACAAAACCGCTTTTATCATAAGAGAGCGGATAGTAAAAATCATCGCCTTTCATGGTAAGCAAATTGTGATCGATCAAATCATGCAAAGTCAACTTCGATTTTTTTGCTACCACCTCGCCGCTCATGTATTTTTTAAATCGCAGCAGATAGTGCTTACCCTTTCTCAAAAACAGCGTGTGCTGCTTGGGAAAGTGCTCTCCGTAAACGGTGACGTCGTTTTTGGGATGCTGGCCGATGGTAAAACGATCACCGTCAGACAAGCGGTGATAAAAGACTTTGCCGGCCTGTTCGATCTTTAAATAAAGTTGTCTAACCGATTTTGCCATTTAAACAGATTATACTATTTTCCTTTTGAATCGGATGATCATATTTGCTGATCTTCCTGATGTACCGCCAACAACATATTGTTAAAGCCCACCTGCCCGCAAGTAAACATGATTTTTTTCAACAGTAGAAAAGGAATCTCTCTATCTCCCTGGATGGTAATATTGCCTTTAAATCCCATTTTCGAATCCAGGGCGCCTAATTTTTCCGAGAAAACGCGAATCTTCATCAACCGCCGTTTCAAATTGTTGATGATGATTGACTTCTGAGCCAGCGCGTTGGCTATCTTTTCAACCGGAGCCCCGTCTAATATGATCCACTCGTTAGTCACCACTAAAATCGGTGTAGACTTCGGCGGTGTTTTAGCAGTGGAAACAGGCAGTTTCAAATCTTTCGAAACACTCACGATTTCCCCTTCCGCTGAAAAACTTTGCAGTAAAAATACCAGCAGGATCGTAAACATGTCGATCATGGAGGTCAGCCGCAAAGTAATGCCGTGGTAAGTCCGGCGTTTTCTGGGAATGACTAAAAACGGCTTATCAGCAGGGGATTCTTTTTCAAAATTAAAGTACATGTTCTCTCAAAATGTCAGCCCGAAATGGAAATGTTTGGAAAGCCGTTTTCACGACAGCGATCCATGACTTTGATGATGGTGTCGTATTTGATGGCTTCCTGCGGAGCAATGATGATGTCCTCGGTTTCCTTATGGCGTTTTTTCACCGCCCGCAGTTTCTCAACCAGTGTTTGAAAATCGAATTTTTGTTCCTTTTTATTGATGAATGAAAATTTCACTCCCTGGGATTTCAGTTCAAATCCCTGCTCTTTGATGGCCAGAATTGTCACCACCGCTTTTTGTTCTTGGTTGACGGGCTCGCCGGTTTGACTTTCGATGCTGGGAAGCGAAAATTCCAGAACCGCGATTTTGACGAACACCGCGGTTAAAAGCAAGAAAGGAATGAGAATGAGAAAGATGTTCATCACCGGTGTGATGTTTAAATCCTGCTCGTTATTTTTTTGTGTTCTTCCGAGCGCTTCTTTTAAATTCATGCTATTTTTTCGGCTTGATGAGACGTTGGTAAATGCGGGCGACGTTTTCGTTGATTTCGTCGATCAGCGTGTTGGTTTTCGATTGAATTATCGAGTGAAACACCATACACGGAATGGCTACGATCAAACCAAAGGCAGTGGTATTCATGGCCACGGAAATACCCGCTGACAGCAACGCGGCTTTTTGGGAAGAATCGGCGGCCGCCACCGCCTGAAAAGACTGAATTAAACCGATGATGGTGCCCAGCAGCCCCAGAAGCGTGGCCACGTTGGCAATCATGGCCAGATACTGTGTGCGCTTTTCCAGTTTGGGAATTTCGGACATGGCCGCCAATTCAAAAGCATTTTGCACATCCTGCGGGGATTTGCCGTACTCTTTCAAGCCCGCACGGGTAATGCTTGGCAGCGCCGCTTTGGACATCTTGCACAGTTCAATGGCGTTGTTGATGCTGCCCTGCTGCACGAGCTGAATGATCTTGTTGACAAAGCTGGTGGAGTCGATGCGATTTTTCACTCCGATGTAGAGAAATCTTTCCACAATGATGGCAATGCCAAATACAAGGACGCCCAAAATCACATACATGAAAGGCCCCCCGCTTTTAAATGCTAGACTCACGTATTCCAAAGTTCAAACCTCCATTCTTGGTTTCCTACTAAAAAAAATAGGATTTCTACCCCTCGTTGAAATCCTCTCTTTGTTGAATCCATGTAATAAAAAAAATCAAGCACGGTGTTGAATTGTGATTTGCTCACCTTTTTAATCTTGAAATTAAAATTTAATACAGCGGGTGTTTTCTCTTCGACATGGCAATTCTTTTGCGCATGACGTCTTTATCGATTCTACGGAAAATTTGTTTAAAAAACGAGCGATCGATTTGAATGCCGCCGGCAGTGGGGTCCATGCCGGGAATGATAAAAACCGTTTGCGGCTTTTCGATACGACCCAGAATTTCAATTTTATCCAACATGATTTTAACGTCGTCGTGCCTGTTGTCCAGATCGACTTTTTTTTGCACCTCTAGGCTGTCCAACACCGCTTTGGGTACTTCCTGTGCCAAACTGCTGCTTGCGAATCCATAGATACTTGCCGCGGCGATCAATACGCCTAATAAGTTCATCTGTTTAAAATGCCAGGAAATCGTCATGTTTTTTAACCTGAATTTCATTTTACATGCTGGTGTCCAAACCGACTTCAACCGATTCGCGTCCAAGCTCGATCATCAGCTCTTTAGCGCGCTTTTTGCTTTCGCTGATCCAGTTGTTTTCAATATGGTTTTCCAACGCCTGTTTTATATTTGCCTGATACGTGCTCAATGCTTTTTCCTTGAGCGGCAGTACGCTTTCCCACAATTTGGTGTTATATTTCATCAAAGCATCGCCCGACAAATTTTCAGGTCGTGGCGAATTTAACAGGGCATCGGCGAAATCTTCAAACGTCAAGCCGATTTTATAAGAAGATGCGGTAGTCCATTCAGCGATTTTATATTTCGCTGCGCTGGTGTAAGCCTTGATAACTTTTTGAAATCGACTTTTTTTCTTTTTCAAATTTCGCTCGAGCGGCGGCGTCAGTCTGATTTTTTGAAAATCACCAAGCAGAATTTCCGCAATCAAAAATTGTGCATTAGCCGGAATAAAATTTTCCACCTGTTTTTTTGCTTCGACAAATTTTTGATGAGCCTTAACCACAAACGTAAAATCTTTAATCGCTTCTTTAAAATTCTTCTGTTCGTAGGCAATTTCACCCTTTCGGAAAGCGGCTTCTAAATAACGGTCAGCATCGGTGCGAAAATGCTCCACATACTTCTGGTACGTCGAACGGGCTCGCTCCGCGTCGCCAAAATTATCAAAGCATCTGGCGGCCGCAAACAAACTTTTTTCTGCCAGCGGCGAATTTGGAGCCATTTCAAAAAGCGTCAGATAGTTTATGGCCGATCGCTGCCAATCTTCCAGGTCTTCATTCAAGACCGCGGCTTTGTACAGCGCTTTGTCGAGATGTTCGGTTTCGGGGTTTTTTTCGGGGATGGCCTCGTAAAGTACCAGGGCATTTTTCGTTTTCCCGAGCTGCTCGTACAACAACGCGCCTTCGAACAGCGCTTTTTCCGCAATGGTCGGTTCCTGAGCAATTTCCGCGATCTTTTCGAACTCTTTAGCTGCCGCAGTGCTGTCCCCCGCCTCCAGATAGGTTTCGGCGATTTTAAATTTGGAAGACACAATCATCTTGTTAGCCCGATTGAGGTACTTCAGCGAGTCCGGAAACACCTCGGTTATACGCTGAAACCACGACTCCGCCACCACGTAATGTTGTTGCTTAAATTCGCATTGCCCGATCATGGTGTACGCTAACGGGATGTAGGAATTGATGTTGATATCGCTGATCACGCGCTCGTAAATCTCCTGTGCCAGAGCGTAATGACTTAATTCGTACAAGCATTCAGCGTATTTCATCAAAACTTCTGGCAGCCGCTCACTTTGCTTGACCAATACAATGAAATCATTGGACGCTTGCAGAAATTGCGCTTGTAAAGGATTCACCGCCGTCACCGTATCTATGCGGGACTCGTTTTTACCGAGAAAGTTGCGCAAGGCAAGAGTCGTCGTGTCGGTGCGGGCGCTGCCTTGCAATAAAACATGATAAGCCAATAGTCGATTGTAGGCGGCGTTTTCATGGAATTCAGATTGCGGGTAGTTCACCATCAGTTGAAAATAATAATCTGCGGCCTCCTCATACTTTTCGATTTCATACAGGCATTCAGCCAGATAAAACAAAACCTTACTGGTTTTTGCAGAATCTTTGAACTTTTCAACAAACTCCTTGTACCGTTCCACGGCCACTACATAATGCTCCACTGAATTGCTATCCTGCGCCGTGGCTTGGGCCTCGGAGCCCAGAGCATACTGGTAGCTTTCTGCGGTGGCCAGCACTTGTGCCGCCGTGCTGTCTTTAGCAAACTGTTTCAGCCAGGCGCTTTGCGGCCCGAAGTCAACGATGTATTGCAAGCGGGTGGCGGTGGAATTCACTTTGTCGTTGGCCAATTCATAATTCTCTACGATGGCTTGTCGATAGGAAGGTGTTGTCAACTTGTTGGGATAAAAATCCAACAAGACCTGCATGGTTTCGATGGCTTCGGCATAGTAATTTCGTTTTTGATACAGATCCGCCAGATTCAACAAAATCTCTTCAGTATATGCCTGCTCTTTTCTTTCATCTAAAAATTCTCTCGCTTTCCCTGGGCCGCCAAATTCTGTGAAACAAATGGCAATATATTCTTTCGACTCCTCTCTTAAATCGGCTTTTGTTTTTCCCAGATAATTCGCTTCCACTTGCTGCACCAGGTTGACGTCTTCGATTAAATAAAGAAAGGTGCTGATGGCCTGGGAATAATCGGAAACACTGTAATAAGACCAGCCCAGTTTATACAACGCCATATCGAAGAATGGACTGTCCCAGCTGTTTAAGAGATGCTCGTAGTAATTTACGGCGTTCGGATAGTCTTTAATTTTAAAATAATATTCAGCGATGCGAAAATAGGCTTCTTCAAGAAATTGTTTATTTTCGGTTTCTTCTGAAAGCCGTTTAAAAAAATCGACTGATTGCGCCATTTTGCCTTCTTCGGCCTGACACAAAGCGATTCGGTACAGCACTTTGTCGCGAAAACCGACGTTGGGATAAGCGTCCAACAATTTCACTGCCATGTCTACCGCGGCGCTGTAATTCAGTGCGGGCATGACCGGTTGCGGTAAAGATTGATCGTTTTCGTATTTTCGTTCCGCTTCCTCAAAGATCAGCATTTCCCGCTGAAACTTCAATTTCGCCCGTTGTACATACAACTCCACCAGCTGATACATGAGGTTAGGGGTAAAATCACTCGCCGGATATTTGGCCAGCAGGGCTTCGTTTTCGCCAATGGCTTGCATCAAATTGCGGATTTTTTTGAGGTCTTGCGCTGGTGTGATCTGGCCAAACAGGTCATTCCCCAAATGCCCAAAGATCAGCAGTCCAAAAACGGTCAGGGTAAATGTAATTTTCAATATCTTATCGCCCATTTTTCACGCTATTTTGCCTCGACCCCTTTCAGGTAGAGCGCTCTCACTTTACCGTATTCGGCATAAGATCGCCAATTTTTTTGCATCTCGGTTTCATCAATTTTCAGTTTTATCTGGCCAATTTGCCTTGCAGCTTCGAATATGACGTTGCTTTCAGTCACAATCTTTCTGATGAGGCTTTCATGTTCTTTACGCAGCTTATCCCGCTCGCGCATGGCAAAAGGCGGTATGCCGTTGCCAATGTTTCGGGAAATGGTATCCAAAAGTTTGGTCTCTAAAAGCAGCAGTTCGGTTTTCAGCCCCTCAATTTTGTTTTCATGCTCGAATATTTGCAATCTCATCTTATCGATGACAGTAGAAAAATTTTCAGATTCGGGCAATACGTCGATGATTTCATTAAATTCTCTAATCGCAAAATCGTAATAACCTAGTTTCATATAACATTGCCCCAGGACAAATTGAGCTTCTACCTTGTTGTAAAAATCCGGATATTTTATAATAATTTCGTTCAAATAATCGATAGCGGCATGGTACTTTTGTAATTTATAGGAAGCCCATCCCATGGCCAACAAAGCCTCTGGATAATCGTAAAAGTCAGTTGAAATGTCGATTAAATAACCGATAGCCGCTTCGTAGCTGGAAAGCTCATAAAAAATGTATCCCAGGGTTAAGCGCGCCGAGTTGACTAAATCCCGATGTTCTTCGCTTTTGATTGACTGTTTGGTGACCTCAATGAAACTATCGACGGATTCACGAACATTTTTTTTTTTAATTGCACCAGGCCGGTGGTGTATAAACCAAACGCATAAAATTCACTGTCTTTATTAATGCTTTGAACGATGTTCGGAACTAGCCTGTAATTCTTTAACTGGTAATAAGACTGAGCTGCGTAATAACGCGATTCATTCATGATTTTATCCGCCGGGAAATGCGCTTCCAGGGTTTTGTAAAACTTTAAACTCTGCTGATAATCGACTTTGTGATAATAGACCTTTTGTAAGCCCATCAGAACCTGCGGCAGCAAAGGTGTTTTTGGAATGGTTTTCAACAGGTAACGATACATCATATCCGCGCCATCGTACAACTCCATTTCATAGAGACAGCTTCCCAGCCGATAAATCACTTCATCCATCTGTGTAAAATTGGCATAAAAATCCAAAATCACAATGAGATCGATGGCGCTTTGCCAGTACTCGCCCTGTTCAAACTTTTTGGTGGCGATCTTCAATTGATTTTTTGCGGCCTTCTCGATTTCTTTGTGTGAGCGGTCCTGGTAAAAAGCAAGCTCCGTACCGGCGCTGGCGCAGGCGGCTTTGCCCAAACCCGGCACAGACCAATTCGTCATCACCAGGAAAGCTAAAAGCAGGCACCATGCGCGTATGAGTTTTGGTTGTTTTCTTTTATCGATCATTTATTTTCTATTTTATTTTTTCAGTTGCTTGCTGCGCGGAACCCCATCAATATTCAATTTTGTTTTTTCTTTTTGGGAGGTGGTTTTTTCTCTAACTGTTCGCGCACTTTTTCCAAATCTTCATTGGCTTTTTCACGTCGGGCTCTTATTTGCTCTAAAATCTTTTCTTCCTTTTTGCGGTCTATTTTAACCACGCCCGGCCTGCCTGCGTCAAAGTTTTTCCGTTTAAACCGATACGTCACCCCCCCGAACAATTTCCAGTCGGCATAATCATGAACGATGGCAGCGGGATAGACAGCCCGATTCCGACTCAGGTCAACCTCAAATCCAATATCCACCACCGTGTTGAACAAACCCACAAATTTAAAGCCCTGGGTGAGACGCATGGAATTGTCCCGAAAGCCCACCTGATCATGATTGTAAAAAATCTCTCCGGTGTACTCGGTGTACAAAATGAATGGATAAACCGGTATTTTAAATCCCAATCCTAAAAGCAGTTGATCGGTGGATCGTTCAGCGAAAACGGAGGTGATGTCATGGTCCAAATAACCCACGTTGGTGTAAATTTTAAGCGGAAGCCTGGGCAGCTTGTGCGTCAAATCCAGAGTCAGCAGGCCAACTACCCCCCAGGCAATTTGCGGGGAAGAATACGGTTCAAAAGGCGGATTGTGCGTTCTGGCAGTGGGCAGACTCAAAAATCCTTTGACGCCGCTGATGAAATCCGAACCCGAAAAGGGCAGCTGCCATTTGATGCCGATCTCGGTGTCCCCCGGAGAAAACCAATTATATTGCTGATCATCCTGGTGCGGTTTGAACAAAGCGGTGATTTCTAAATCATTCGTCAAGCCGTAAGTCAGCCCCAGATTTAGAGATTGATCATTCCCCAGGCCAGCGGCATCCTGATTGCGGAAATACCCAAAATAAAAGGTGTTGACAAAAATGGCCGCGGATGGAACGCTCTCTGCTGACAGAACTCTCAACAAACCTCTTCCCCCTGAATAGGCTGTTTGACTAAATGTTGGAGAAACGACCACAGCGGAAACCGAAATTGAAAAAAGCAGCGGGTAAAACTTCTTCCACATAAAAAGCAACTATCAGATAATTGGCAAAGTTTTAGCTTTTCTTGAGATTTACCAACCAACCGCCCAAGAAGTGTCAAAAACTTCACGATAAAGTAATAAAAAATGTAAATTATCTAAGCCAGAATTGCAAGATCTTTTTTGGTCAAGAATCCCGATGAAAACAGCCTCACCGAAACAATAAAAAACCTGTAACTGTTTCAGCCTGTCATTCTCCAAAAACTACTCTGAGCAGGCTGGAAGAATCTTTTATTAAGTCTGAGAAATATTTAGCCAAACAAATAAGAGCTAAAAAAAACCAGATCCCTTCGGGATGACAAAACAGGCTGAACAGTTACAAATACCTGAAAATCGTTTCAATATGTATGCCACAATAAAATATAGCTACGATTGCTTAAAAGTGGATAAAAATTAATCATTAATAGCTAATTTTAAACCACTTCGGCCCTCTATATTTCGGAAACAGATTCGGGAAAATTAAATTCCATTTCAATTTTCGACTCAGATTGATACAAATGTGTTATCAATTAACTACATATTTGAAATGAAGCCATCCACTGGTCAATACCTGATGGGGTTTGGCGTTACAACGGTGGCGCCATTTTCTTTGGGAATTTTTTTTCTAAAATCCGTGCCAAGGGATACGTCATCAACACCAACAGTATGCCGGCAATGGAATCCACGGCGTAATGATATTGCATATAAACCACCGAGATGCTCAGTGAAATGACCAAAGGCAGAAGAATCCATCCGGCCGTCCGTTTGTATTTGAATACAAAAATCCAGGCAACCCAGACCGCTGCTACGTGCGAGCTCGGAAACGCCGCACCCGAAACCGACGCCTGCCCTTGAATGGTTAAAACTAAATTGTCAAAAAATCCGGCCGTCGTGCGAACGAGATGCAAATGTGCCAGAGTTTCATGAGGGCCACGGGCACTTAAAAATAAATACAAAAAATAGCAGAGGTAAAACGTAAACGACAAATGAAAAGCATACGAATGATAAAGGGCTTTATTCTTTCGGAGATACAAAACCACCCCTACGGTCGGGAAAATGACGTAGTAAGACCAGTAAGAAAAAGCCATGTACTCCGTAAGCCAGGGTCGAAAGAGACTCTGCACCCAGACGGTGGGATACTGACCAAACAAAAACAGATCCCATTGAATCAGCTTGCCTTCTAACCAGAAAGGAAAAAGAATATTTGCGATGAGATGCAGCTCTTCGAACATAAAAATGTAAAGAAAAAACGGATAGGCGTCTCTAAAAAAAATCAGGACTTTCGAGAAGCTCTTCTTTTCCACATAATTGATGAACAGCATTAACGCCCCGATGATCACAACGTGCAACAAAACCAACCAGGGCCAGTGTTGTACCCCTTCATGAAAAAAAATCAATAACAGAGCGACCAACCCAATGTACGCAAACGTGGCGAAATCCATCAAGCGCAGGCGGGGATTAAAACTAATTTGAGAAGGAACCGAAATACGTTGGTTTAAATTTGAATCTGTTTTTTCTTCAGCAGTCTTTTCAATAATCATTTAATTCTGAATACCCAAGATGTAAGTATTTAAAATTTAGAATGTAATGATAATAAAAACTGACTTAAAAAGCAAGGTTTATTCTTCATCGCACTTAAATTCTGCCACTTCGATACACCCCAAGCGTGTGGTCTATTCAACCCGGTTCCTTGGCGTAACCAGGCAGTCTAATTTTTCGACATTCCTGGCATTGCTGGCCTGAAATCAAATCGCTAATCGCTACCGCGCAAGGTGTCTGATTTCTGTACGATTTCATCCACGAACCACTGCAAAAGCGAGTTGGCTTCTTGGGTTTCCCGGAAGGAATTTCGAATTTGCTCAATTTCTATCCCCGCTTTCATTTGCGAATACTGGTGGAGATAATGATTAAATCGCTGGCGGTTTTGCTCCACAGTGAGCTCCGGATGAAACTGCGTGGCGTAAATTGGCCGCTCAGGCAATTTGAAAGCTTGATAAAAGACTTTTTCGCTGAAAACTAAATGCACCACCCCGGCCGGCAGGTTTTCTGCGCGGTCTTTGTGGCCCATTTGCGCGTTAAATTTTTCTGGCAGTCTGCCGAACACGCCGTCCGCTTTGCCCGCTTCCGTCAACTGCATTTCAAAGGTGCCGACTTCGGCATTTTGCGGGTCGGCTACCACCCGGCCTCCCAGCGCCAAACACAGCGCCTGAAAACCGAAGCAAGACGCAAACATGGGCACGCCTTTTTCACAAATTTCATTGAGAAAATCAAAAAAACCAGAAAGAAAGGGCCAGGAATCCAGCACGCTGTAGTCACCCGCACCGCCTACTAAAAACACATCCGTGTTGCAAAACAAATCAGCATTTAACTTGTCATACGGAATATTGACAGCAGTCAATTGCGATTCGGATATTTGCAAGGCCGACAGAAAGCACGATACTTCCTGCTGGCGCATGGGATCCCCTTCTTCCCGACATTGAAATAACGTAAATTTGAATTCTTTCAACGCGAAATGGATTACGAAGGATTCTGGATATTGCGATGGATTAGAGCCGCCGGCGCCGACGCTTTTGAGGTCTGTGCAAAACGGCTGTACTGCCGTAACAGAGCGTAGCGCTTAAAAATATTTAAAGGGGTCAATTTGCGTGGTCGCTTGTTAGCATAACACCAGTCCACTTCTTCGGCGCTGATGATACCGCTCCAGACCTCGTTTCTTTGCAGCGCTTGCAGGATATCGTCTCGCAGAGAGGCTTCTTTTAAATCGAGAAGTTCGCTCACCACCAACCCCATAAAATCCGGCTCTTCGCACTTGAGATTCAACAATTGTCTGAAAATGTGGATCGCCTTTTGTTTTTTCGCAGGGTAATGCAAAGCGATTTGTACAATGGCCGTACACACCGCCAGCCGGGAAAAAACATTTTTGTGCTGATCTAAAATAAATCCCTCCAGGCGCTGTAATTGATTTTTACCAAGAAGAAAGAGCACTTCCCAGATTTCGTCACTGACGAAATCGGACAGCCAAAAGTCCACGATTTCCTGTTTTTGTGCCAAAAACTCAAGAATCAAAGCCAGCGACTTTTCTGATTTCAAATGGGCTAATAAATACAAAGCGTGCACTACACGGTAGCTTTCGAGGGTTTGCGGCAGTTTTTGATGATTCTGAGTCGCGCTTTTTTGAAGGGCTTTGTGGATGAACTCTTCTAAATGAGGGACAAGCTGTGAACCAAACGATGCCAGCTCTTTGAGTTTTTGACTTTCAATCCTGCAATCAATGGTTTGTAACTCATCGATCAATTCAATGAGCCGGGGATCCTTTCCACCAAAATCTCCACCCATAGCATCTATACCTCCTTGCCGGTTAAATGGTTTTCCGTAATTGTTACCACCCCTGTGCAGAAATACACAGAAAAAAAGAGAAATCAAACATAAATTGATGCTGAATTGATCAGGTTATTGCAGCAGGTGCAAGAAAGATGTAGGTCGTTTAAAACAATCAATTTAGTATCAATTAAAATACAAAATGCGATTAAAATGTCAAGAGGATTCTTGTTTTTAACCAAAATACGGTTTTTAGTGATTGAAACAAAACCACCCGATCTTCACGAAGGCCTCCTGTCTGCGGATGAATTCCTACCTAGCTCGGTGAAGCTTGACCTGAGCCTTGTCGAAGGGACGCCTTTGCGAGGGGATTTTTAAAGCGCACAATTCTCGAGTTTTCGGTCAGACACTAATTGTTACATGACGATGAAAGTACTACTGGTACATACTATTTCAGGTTTGATGGGTCTCCTTAAATTTTGGGAATGGGTAAAAGAACTTAACTCGAAAATAAATATACCTGCAAAAAGTCAGTTTTTGCAGAAAATACCACAATCATTTAACAATTTTTACCATTCGATTTTCCAGATGAGATCGAGGCCGGTGGCGCCCTGCCTTTCTTTGGAGGCCTGCAGGAGCAAGTTAAAGAAGAGTATTTTGCGGGGAATTTCATATTCCAGCTCCACTTTCTGGTTGCCTTCGGCGCCGAAATCCTGGCTCAGACTCACGAAAACATCCGGGGTGAGGTACTTGCCCACGCGCAATCGGGCTTCCTCTAAATTTTTACCGCTTTCTATTTGGATGACGTCCAGTCGCAGCTCTTCACTGAGCTTGCCCGAGATTTTTTTCAGCACCTGACCGGTTAAAATACCCGTGGCTTTATCCTGCAAGCCGGATTCGTCTGACACATCGTTGCGCTGACCAATAGAGAGGTTGTCATAACTTTGCCCGAAAACCAGAATGGACAAAATATCCTGCTGTTCCGCCACCTGTTCGTCAAGTGTGAACTGAAATTCCGGGCTATAAAACGTGCCGGTGATCAAGACTCTGAATTCATGTTTCTCCGGATCCTCGCCTGTGACGTCCTTAAAATCGTAAACGGCTTCGATATTGATTTCGGGATTGGGCTCGACTTCGCCGTTAAACACCAATTCACCGCGTTTAATTTGAAAGCGATTTCCCAGCAATTCATAATAACCGCGAATCACCGAAAACGAGCCAAACAACACAAAATCTTCTCCTTCTTTAACCATCACCAAGTCGCCTTCCACTTCGATGTTGGTATCGCCGCTGCGGATCCAGGTGTTTCTCGGAAAATGCAGGGACAGCTCTCCGCGCAAATTTTTGTAAAACGCCGTTTCAGTAAAATCGCTTTGCACGGCTTCATAAGACCGCTTGAAACCGATGGCTCCAGTGGTGTCCAGCTCCACCGTGTCCGGATCGATGATAAAAAACGGTCGCGAAGTGAGCTCCACCACGGCTTCGTCTTCAAACCAGGCGGGATAAAACACGCGCGACTCGCTCACAGTTAAATCGCCTGAAAAGAAGGGCGACTGCACGCTGCCGGTGAGTTTGATGCCCCCTTTTACTTTGGCTTGCATTTTTTTATTATTCATGAGCTCAAAATTATCCGCCTTAAACTCGGCGTTGAAATTCTCGAGATTTTTTTCGGCAAGCGAAAGTCCGCCTTCAATTATTTCCACTTTTCCGCCCCCCGATTTCATGCGCAAATCGCGAATGATCAGATCTTTGTCGTTGAGAATGACCGCCAAATTCACCTTGCGATATTTGGTGCCCAATTCCGGAATATTGAATTCGCCTTCCACGATGCGTATGGGCCCCACCCCTCTTAAATCATTTAAGGTATTGTGCAATCGCACATTGGCCACCATGGTGCCTTTGATGTTGGTCACGGCTTTGGTGAAGGCATTCAAAAAAGACAAATCGAGCCCCCTGGAGTTGGCCCGGAAATCCATCTGTTCATCCTCAGAAAATTCAAACTCAAACGGCTTTAAGCGCAGCTTTACCGGCAGAAAACCTGTGGTTTCAAATAAACTATCGTTGGCCACCTCAGACAGCACCCCTCGCCAGTGCAACTGTCCTTCTTTTAATTCAAAATTTCCCCGCATCTGTTCAAACGGAAATTTAAGATACTGCCCTTTATTCACCCTCATGTTGCCGGTGATGACCGGAGCGGCCAGGGATTCCGTTAAAAGCACATCCAAATTAAATTTTCCCGCTAACGGAATCTCTGTGGTTAAAAAATTCTGGTATTTGGCGATATCCAGATTTTTTAGCTGCACGCGCAAGTGGTTTTTCTGATTGAAATCCCCGACCCCGAAGACAGTAAGCGCCTGGTCATCCGATTGTAGTTCGAAACGCGTCACTTCGAAACCGTGGTCGGTGAAAAGGATCAGCGCGCGGTCGCGGCTTTTTTCCCAGAGATAATCCAAATATTTGAACTTGAACCGCTCCAGCGCGACCCGATAGTTGGATGGCCGCAGATTGAGTTCGCCAGCGGATTCGACGCTGAGCACGGTATCCTGCTGCAAGTTCACCGTAAAATGCAACACCGAGTCGGCAAATTCACCGTTAAAATCCGATTGGATTTTGTCAATGCCAGACCATTGCATGCCCTGCGCCAGGCCATACAATTTGCCGGAATGGCGGCCTAGCGTGTGCAGCCCCGAAAAGCGGCCGGTGAATTGTTCAATGCTCAAATCGGCCGCGCTGATTTGAGCCAACTTTACGTTCACCACCGTGGACAACGAATCTAGCGGCCCTTCAAACCGTCCGCTAATCTGGCCTTTGCCGGCCAACGAGTCCATGGGGAACGCTTTGGTGAGTACAGAAAAATCGATGAAATTCGCGGTAAATTTTAGATGGTTTTCTTGGTGAATGGCGAGATCGCCGACCGCGGTGAATTTTCCCAGCGGAGAAGAAATTTTCAACTCACGCAGATTCAAAGTGCGGTTTTTAAAATCGCAATCAAAACGCGCCGAATCGATGGGAATCCGATTGAAGTGCGATGGCAGCACCCGCATTTTGAGCATACCGGAGATGTTTTCATAGGCCATTCCCCGACCGTTCAATTCAAATTGCAGGTTCAATTCGCTAGTGAAATCCGTCTGCTCAAGCAGTCGGCCAAAATCCAAATTTGCAACTTTCGAATGAACTACGTAATCGAATTGGCGCTCATTGTAAAGCATCTCGCCGGACATTTGCGCGTGCGCCCCTTCAACGCCAATGGCTGCGTCGTAAAAAATGGAGTCCCCCTTAATTTCACAAAAAAGATGCGACGGTTGAATTTGTTTTTCCCGTACCCGGCTCGAGTCAACATCCACCACCACCCGACTGAAAATCTCCCCCCAGTCCAAACCCGTACCGCTAACTTGAAATCGCAAATTCAGATCGCTCTGCCAATCAGGCTGGCCCGTAATGGCTGCGACATTGAGGCCGGAGGTTTCACCCTGCAGCTCATAACCAAACGGTTCCTCTTTCACTTGCAATCGTCCGCGGAACTGGATCTGGCCGGAATCGATCCACAAATTACCCAAAATCTCCAAATCGTTCAACGGGCCTCGTGCTTGCAAATCAAATCGCGGTGCGCCGAATAATTTTAACACCGGCACGGCACGGCGGATTTCAGACAGGGAAAGAGGCTGGCCTTTTAGCGCCACCTCGAGTTCGGGATTCTTGAAATTTTTCACATTCAAATGCGAGCTCAGGTTGGAAGATTCCGTTTGCAACTGCAAATCCTGCACCTGAAAATTCTCCCCTGCCAGGTTGAATTTTGAGCGAATAGTTTTCACCACCAGGTCGGGATTTTGGGTGGCGAAGGTGAGATTTTCCAGGGTCAATTTCATTTGATGCGGCTGGTGGTAAAACGCCAGCTTGACATTCAAATCCCGTACCCGCTCGGGCCACCGCCAGGTCGGCGAAGGCTGAGCATGAATTTCAATCAGGCCCTGTGAAATTTGCACAAACGGCGCAGAGATTTCCCAATCAAATTGCGAGGAAACAGCTTGCGAATCAGTTTGGTAGGATTTAAACAACGTCGAAACATTCCACCCGGCTGAATCGCTTTGCGCTAAAAAAAGTTCGGGCTTTTTCAGAATGATCTGCTGCACCTTGAACTTTTTGGTAAACAGAGCAAAAGGATTGTACTGGATAAAAATTTGTTCCACGGTTAAAATGGGCTGGTTTTTCTTCTTCAGGATTACACCTTCACATCGAATGGTACCATACAAATTGCCAGCAAGCTTTTTAATCTCAAGCGAGCCATTCAAATTGGCCGCCGCGATGGCGATGACCTGCTTTTTCAACCAGGTTTTAAACATGGCGGTTTGAGAAACAGCCAATACCAACACACCGAATACGATTATGACCAGCACAAAGTAGGAAAAATATTTGGTGATTTTATTCATTTAAAAAGCGTGTCCCAAACTGACATGAAATTCATAATTGCGTTCATCCAACGGCTGCCGGTTCAGCTTCCAGGCGAAGTCCAAGCGCAGGGCGCCGATGAAGGTGTTGTATCGCAGCCCGGCGCCAAGAGCGTAGCGCAGGTCAAACACATCGAAGCCGTCGAACTGTTTCCACACGTTTCCAAAATCCAAAAACACCGCGCCGGTGAGATTTTTGTAAATGGGATTGCGCAGCTCCAGGTTGCCTTCCAGGATGCTGTTGCCGCCTTCCGGAATGACCTTTTTGGTGGTGTCCGAGGTAGCGCTCAGTCTCAGCGGTCCCAGTAGTTGCCGACGCCAGCCTCGTACCGAATAGCTGCCGCCGGAAAAAAACCGTTCCTCCACCGGCGTCACTTCGCTGCCGCGGATGGCTTTCATGGAGCCTACGAACACGCGCAAAGCGAAAACAAAGCCCGGTTTTACGGGGACGAATTGTCGATACTCAAAGCTCGTTTTGAGGTATTTAAACGGCGTCCGCAAAAAACGGCCAGCTTCCTCCACCACCAACCTTGAAATGGATCCGTGCGTGGGTGAAAAAATCTGGTCGGTGGAGTTGCGGCTCAGACCCACACGTAAAATGGATTTATTGAACAGATCGGCTAATTTTTTTGAAATTTCGGTATCGGTGATTTTCACTTCCACGGTGTCGCGTTCCAACCGATTGGTGACAAAAAAATTGGTGCGGCGGCTCAATTGACGATTGAAGGTAGTTTCAAAACCGATGCGCTTGACTTCAAAACTCTTTTCATCCTGCCACACGAAAAAAGGTTTGACGATGAGATCATTGCGATTGCTCAAGAAATACGGCTGGCTCAATTCCATCTCCAATTGCACGGGCAGCAAATTGGTTGAGTGTTTTGCAAGCATGCGAAAAATCCGGCCGCCGCCCAAAAAATTGCGGTGCCGCCACTGCGCCGTGGCGCGAAAGGATTCCTCGGTGCCATAGCCCGCGCCAAATTTTAAGGTCCGCAGCATCGATTCCTTCACACGAATTTCAATGGGCACCTCTGCCGGTTTTTGATCCAGTTTGACGGTGCGCAGGCTGACAAATTGAAACAGCTCCAAACGATAAACCTGACTCTGAGCGCTGGCCAGCTTGCTTTGAATGAACGGTTGGCCGGTTTTAAAACCAAGCCCACGAAGAATGACGCTTTTTGAAACGCTCTCCACGCCTTTGATCTGGATTTTACCAAACCGGGAAGCCGGACCCGTGTCCAGATACCAGATCAAATCCACTTTGTGCCGCTGCCGGTCGACTCGTGGTTTGACTTTCGCCTGGATGTAGGGATAACCGCGCTCGGAATGCTGCTCGATCAACTTGTGATAGTCCAACCGCAGCTCCTCTTCCCGGTAAGGTTTGCCTTTTTTGAGTTTGAGCATTTTTCGCAGCTTTTCTTTGGCAATGGGCAGTTCGGTCTGGTCAACAGATTCAAACTCCACAGAATGGACTTTCGTGCGCTCACCTTCCTCAATGTGAATGACAATCCGGACTTTGTCGCGCGGTTGGTTATAATTCAAATCGAACTTGCTGACCCTCGCTTCCAAATACCCTTGCTGATAATAGTATTTTTCGATACGCAGAAGGTCGTTTAAAAAAGTTTCGTGATCAAATGGATGCTTTTTACCGAGAAAAGGCAATTTCTGATACCAGGAGGGCGAATCGGTCAGGATGACCTTTTTCATTTTGCCGTCTGAAATGGACTTGTTGCCTTTAAATTCCAACTTTTCGGTCAGAACTTCCTGAGCAAACCCGGCGCCGGAGAAAATATGAAAACCAACTAAAAGAAACAAAATTTTCATTGATTTAGATTTTTTAAACTGCATCCGCCAAATCACTTTTGTACATTCAAGTTCGTTTGCACAAAGTCTGTGTTACTAAATATCGGATTGTTTACAACGAATTTTATGGTTTAATTTCATTAATTTGCTCATCCCCTTTGACTCGTTTCGCCTTTTGTGGAATGGCCCCATCACGGGATTCACACAATTATCTAAATATATCAATTATTATGGGATGTGCCAATGAAAAAATACACCGGCATGTCACCATTTTCATTTCACCATCGCTTCTGAACTGGGTGGTGTGGTAAATTTTGTTTTAGAATAGAAAAAAAATAGCGATAAACATATTACATTAAGTTAAATTTTTAATATGAGTCTTTTTGTCGATACAGTAACCACCGTTCTTTTTCTCGTGGGGTCACAAGGTTTTGTTCTGGCGCCCGTGCTGCTGACTTTCCAGTCTGGCCACCGGGTTGTAAATCGAATTCTGGCTCTCAACATTTTGTTATTTTCAGAAATCTGCGTGCTGCAGACTGTCACCGGCACAAAAGTAACCCTTGCATTTAACTACCCGTTCTTCATTTCAACGAATCTGATTTTCTTAACCGGCCCTTTACTGTATTTTTATGTGAAATTAAAATTTTCAAACACCTTCGTCTTCATCAAGAAAGATTTCCTGCACTTCCTACCCTTCGCCTTCTGTTTTCTAGCGTTTGTTCCTATTTATCAGCAGGCAGCACCGACCGGTCTGAGCCAGGCGGTTAAAGGTGTGGTTCCCTGGTTGGCGGCGATGCATCTTTTCAGCTACAACGTTTGTGCGATTCTCTACCTCAGACAAAACGAATGTTTTAATTTCTCTGCCACACCTGTCAGAAAAAACTTGTTAAACTGGCTGCGATTGGCTATCATTGGATTCAGCCTGGCGTATGGTTTTGTTTTTTACCAGGCGTATTTTGGCAGCAATGTCCAAATCCTGAACCTGGGCTGGATCGTAACCTGTGCGTTTTTCTATCTCATCGGCTACTTGGAGCTGCGTCAGCCCGTCCTGTATTCGCAGGTACGCGCGCACATTCCATTGATGAAATGAGCGGGCAGCAATCCGCCCATCTACGACTTTCGCCACAATCTCGACTTTGATTTCCAATTAACACGATCGGTCATGCGTGAAAGTTCGTTATGGTGTAACTTGGTCAGCAGGAAAACACGCTAAAGAGACTGTGTGAAAAAGTGATATCGCAGTTAAAAACCCGATGTGCCATTATTGTCATCCCGAAACCGCGGGATCTTTTTAATAAACAACCCTTTACTTCAAAACTAAAAAGATTCCTCCTGCTTGTCCCGCAAGGCGGGGAATGACAAAGGCCCAGAAGTTGACTTTTCACACCGGCTCTAAAGCGTGAACTCCCGAAGATGGTTTCAAATTAAATTCCAGTTTACGTGTTCAGGGTAGTCACCAGTTCGTGTACGATTCACTTCAAATTAAAAAAACGAACGGTTAGGTAAAAATGCCCAAATTGCCAGCAAATCAAAATGACTTCCACCATTCTTTGCAGGACGTCGCCGTGGAACAAGCGTGCAAAATACAAAATGAGCTGCGCACAAAGGTACTGGCCAGCGATGCATTTAAACAGATTCAGTTTGTCGGCGGCGCCGACGTTGGTTACTTCAAATCCCGTACTCGGTTGCAGGCGGCGGTGGTGGTGCTCACTTTCCCGGAGCTGGAATTGCACGAGTTTGTTACCTCCCAGGCTGCGTGTTCTTTTCCCTATGTTCCGGGCTTGTTGTCGTTTCGGGAAACCCCGGCCGTGCTCACCTGTCTGGAGCGTTTAAAACAGCCTCCGGACCTGCTGCTGTGCGACGGCCAGGGTGTGGCGCATCCGCGACGATTTGGGCTGGCCTGCCACCTCGGCGTACTCAGCGGGCTGCCCACCATCGGAGTCGCCAAATCCCGCCTCATCGGCACACACGCCCCCTTGTCACCCGAAAAGGGCAGCTCGGTACCTCTGGTTGACAAAGGCGAGACCGTCGGGCTGGTTGTGCGCACACGCGCCCATGTCAAGCCCGTTTACGTTTCGGTCGGTCACAAAATCAGTCTGCCCACAGCAAAAGCGTGGGTGCTGCGGTGCGTGACAAAATTTCGGTTACCCGAAACCACCCGCCTGGCACACCGATACGCTTCTAACTTCACATCTTGATTCAGTGGCTCTCTAAAAAGGATTTTTCTCAAGAATTCAGCAAAATGGATTCTTTTTAATTGAAAAAATCAAAAATTTTGTCTAATTTTCTCGAAAATTCAATCTATGAACCCAACTGAAACTCAGCAAATGATGAAAAATACCTGCCGAATCCTGATATTATTTGTCCTGGCGTGGACTGCAGCCACCCTGTCCGCACAGGAACAAGACTCCCTGAGCACAAAAGAACAATTTTTCAATGCACTTTTTAACGGCAATTTTGCAATCGTGCAGAGGCTGGTGGAGGAGGGCGCAGACGTTCAGATTCGTAATGCACGCGGCAACACGCCTTTACACATCGCCGCCATATTCGGCCATTTTCCAATCGCTCAATATTTGATCAAAAACGGCGCCTCGGTGAATGCCATGAACAAGCTCGGGCAGACTCCCCTGCACAAAGCCATCGAAACCGACAGCACCCGGGTGGTCAAATTGCTCATCGAAAACCGTGCAGCCATTGACGTGCCGAGTCGTTACGGCAGAACGCCATTACATTTAGCAGCCAAATCCGGCAAGTTAGAACACGCAAAAATTCTGCTGAAGAATAAGGCGAATATAAGCACCCGAGATAACAACGGCAATTTACCGGTGCATTGGGCCGCGGTGAACGGCCGTGAGGAAACCCTGAAATTCCTGATCGAAAGCGGCGCCGACCCCAATGGGGTGAACAAAGCCCATTTCACACCGCTGCATCTGGCAGCCCAATTCGGCTACACCGAAATGTGCTCCTATCTTTTGCATAAAGGCGCGGACACGCAAATAAAAACCCGCGATGGCACCACCGCTGTGGAGCTGGCGGCTTATTTTGACCAGAAACCCGTAGTCGAGCTTTTCTTCAAAATGAACAAAGCGGCCGCGCAATCTGCGCCCGGTGAGATATCCCTTCTGCATCGAGCCGCCACCGGCGGCAGCAAAAAAGTCGCTGAGTTCCTATTGGCCAACAAAGCGGAGGTAAACGACACCGACTTTAAAAACGAAACGCCCCTGCATTACGCCGCGGCCAAAGGACGGGTGGAGCTGATGCAAATGCTCCTAAATCACGGCGCGGATCTGCAGGTGGCATCTAATTTTGGCGCTACGGTTCTACACTCCGCCGCCAAAAGCAACAATCCAAAAGCGGTACAGTTCCTGCTGGAACAAGGTATGGACATCAATGTGCAAAACAGCGACAAACAAACGCCTTTACATATCGCCGCCGAATACGGTAAAATCGATAACCTCAAGTTCTTAATCGAAAACGGTGCCGACCTCAACGCCCGTTCAACGGATGGCAAAACCCCTCTGCATTTTGCCACCATGAACGGGCAATTTGAAATCATTCAATATCTGTTTGAAAACCTTGCTGATTTGAACGCAAAAGATGTTCACGGTTCCACACCGCTCAACGAGGCCGCCATCAACGGTCATCTGGAAATGGTTAAATATTTCATGCAAAATGGCGCTGAATTTAATATCACTGAAAACGGCCGCTCGCCTTTGTTCGATGCCGCATACCACAATCAGGCGCAGGTGGTGGAGTACTTTGTTACAGAATTTCCAGATTTGGCCCGGGAAGTGGCAAAGAAACAGAGCCTGCTGCATCTTGCGGCGCGCAGCGGCAGCCTAGAAACCATCCATTTCCTTTTGCAAGAGGGAGCAAAAGTGGACGTTCGGGACAGGACCGGCAGCACGCCTTTGTTTCTCGCCACCTTCGGTGATCATCTAAATGTGATCGAAAAACTCCTCGAGGCCGGGGCCGACGTCAACGCCACCAATCTGGACGGTTTGACGCCGCTGCACACCGCGGCACAATACTGCCGCCTCACAACCATCGAAACCCTGCTCGAAAAGGGTGCGGACGTACAGCGACAGGACAACGCCGGCTTGAGCATGCTGCATTACGTGGTCATCGGCCTGGATTCTTCCACTCAAAAAATCGACCTCTTTCTCGACGCCGGCCTGAATATCGATGTTCGCGACACCACCGGCGCCACGCCCTTGCACCTCGCTTCCATCGGCGGTAGCTCGCTTAAATTTACCGAATATTTATTGAACAAAGGGGCCAACGTGAATGCAAAAGATCGCGACGGCAACACGCCTTTGCACTACGCTGCTCGCTCGTTGTTTCCGGAAGCCCAGGCTTGTATTCAGCTCCTGCTCAACCAGGGCGCAGATGTCAGCATCAAAAATGCAGACGACAAAACTCCCTTTGAGCTGGCCAAAGAATCCGGCAACGAAGCTTTTGCCAGACTGCTCATGGTCAACAAATAATCGAAACCAGAATTGGAAAAATCGATGTTTTTCACAAAAACTTTCACTCAAAAAAAAGGGCTCAGCGGATTATTATTATTCGCTCTTCTATTTCTTATTTCCTGTGCTGCCCAGCCCCATTTTACACACGAACAGGATCTCCAGCAAATTTACCTGAACGCGGTGCGAGACGCTGAAATTGCCGAGCCCGCTGAAATTTCCAAGAACCTCCTGGCCATCGTTGAAAGCGACCCCAGTCTGCGCTGGCGGGAACAACTGGAAGGCAAACAGCTCCTGGTAGTGACCTGGACTTCCTGGGACGGATACGACCACCAGATCGGCAAGACTATGAACACCAGCCGGGAAATCTGGGTCACGGTGGTACCCGAGCTGCTGGATTTTTGCACCCGGCAGGCTCTGCCTGAAAAACATAAAATTTTACGGCTCGAACAGTTGCTTGGTCTGCCGCCTGACAACGGTAAAACGCGATTTGTGGAGCTCTGGGTTTCGCCGGATGATTTGTTCCGGCCAGCCCCGGATCCGGAGATCACGGATCACGAAGCTGAGCTGGACTTCCCAAAATCCAGCCAATTCATCACGGTTTCAGAAGAACACAAGCAATGGTTTAATCATCTCAAAAACACCTCGTACCAGGAAAATCCTTACCCGTGGACGCGCTTGGGCTACACTTACGACTGGGGCAATCCTAAAAGTGAAGTGGGGCTGAGCGAGTTCGTGATCCGTGCTGGCGCCCGCATTGACATCCACTCGGTGAACCGAATCGAAGATTACTGCAAATGAATCCTACTCCGCTGAAAATTTGCCGGGTGTTTAAGCCTCGACGGCATGAGTTATCGACATGATTTTCCCCGTCAATGATTTTGCCTTGATTTTTTTCTTGCGATAGGCAAGCAACTGGATAGTTACCATTAGTTGACGTTATTTTTATATTTCACTAATAGTTAAATCAAGAATATGCCATATCAGGAGAAAAGCCAAAAATCTCGAACTATTAAAACATTTCGCTTGATATATTGCATGGATATCATTGTCAGGCAATGAAATGGAATTTTAATCATATCAGGCCCGGCACACGGCGAACCTGTGTATGTGACGACATCACCGTCATAAAATGGCAACTTTTTCTACCAATAATCGTCTTCAAAAATTACCACATTTATCATAGAATTCTGTAAAAAGGGGCGTTCAACTTCCAGGACGCAGCAAGCTGAAATCTGAACACCTTTCCTCAATTTCATTTTGCAGAAGCCTAAATTTATCAATAACGAGAAATGTAAACATGAACGATATCTATGTACCCATCCCGAGATTTGAAAGCTCAAAAACAGCGAAGTGGAAGTGAAAATTGAGAATTTCACCAATCCTTTGAATTATCGCGTTGAATCGTTTGCTTGGATTCCGGATGCGCAATACACTGACCAGCGCATTTAGAATTTAAAAAACCACCTTAAAAATTACCACCGGAACGGGGAGCCTATTCAAATCTACCATCCAGGCTAGCGAGATCAGTTTATTCAGGTTTTGGTCAGAGAAAAAAGTGAAGCGAGTTTCACATTCAAATCAAACAAATGTTTTTTAGAGAAAGGTTTTAATCATGCTTAAAATGTCAAAATTTCTATGTCTCGTAATCTTAGTCCTGAGTTTACCGGCCGCGATTTTTGGTTTTCAGAATCATCACCGCGATTTGACCACAGGGGTGCAAAGTTTCGAGGCCGGTGATTTGGCCGCTGCCAAAGATTTTTTCATGAAATACACCCGGGAGCATGCTGAAATCGCAGATGGTTTTTACTATCTGGGAAGAATTTACTTTGGAGAAAACGATCTCAAAAATGCCGAAAAAAGTTTCAAAAAAGCGCTTGCATTGCAGGAAAACAATTCGCTTTATCACACCTGGCTGGGCAACACCTACGGCCGTAAAATCAGCACGGCCAGCATATTTAAAAAGCCCGGGCTGGCTAAAAAGATCAAAAAACATTTTTCAAGGGCGGTGGAACTGGATGAGAACAATCACGATGCCAGAGAAGGGCTGATTCAATTTTACCTCGAAGCGCCGGGCATAGTCGGCGGCAGCAAAGAAAAAGCCAAAGCTCATGCCGAGATTCTTAAGCAGAAATATCCCCTGCTGGGTTACCGCGCATTTGCCGCTATTTATGAAAAGGAAAAAAAGTACGAGCAGGCGGAAAACAGCTTCAAAGCGGCCATTCAGGCGTTTCCGGAAAACCTCAATCTGCGATTTCAACTTGGCTACTTTTATCAGAGAACAGAAAAATTCGCCGAAGCGTTCGAGGTATTTGAAAACATGCTCGCGGACAGCGCAGATAATCTGGCTGCCTTGTACCAGGTTGGCCGCACCGGCGCGTTTTCCGGGCAAAATCTCGAGCGCGCGGAAGCTTGTTTCAAATCCTATCTGCAGCACGAACCCGGCCCGAATAACCCTTCGAAAGCGGCAGCGCACTGGCGTCTGGGGATGGTCTATGAACACAAAAAACAAAACGATCTAGCGCGACAGGAGTACCAGGCGGCTCTGAGATTAGAACCGGATCTCAAGCCGGCGAAACAAGCCTTGAAAAAATTGAAGTAGCATCAGAGCCATCTTCGCATTATAGTAATGAAAATAATGGGCGTTAACTGAGAAAAAATCATGACAAAACGAACGGTGGTTTTAACAGTTGCGATCACGTTGTGTGTTTCATTCAGCATCCGCTCTCAGCCGAAGTTCGAAATTGGATTCGCTGGAGGATTGAATTTTACGAATCTGGATGTGGAGTTGAGCGATTTCGATTCGCTATTTTTGGAGTTGAATCCCGAATTAAATTTGAAAAATCCAGATTCTGAATCGTGGACGGTCTTTAGCCTTTGCGGAGTTTTGCATTACAACTTCAACAAAAAAATAACGTTGAGATTCGAACCGTCCTATGTACGCAAAGGGGCTCAAACGGCCACCACCGACTTTCTCGGTAAAGAAGTGGTTACCACCATAAAACTGAGTTATTTTGAGCTGCCAGTGCTATTCAAATATCAGTTCGAACTATCTCCGCTCACACCCTACCTGCTTTTGGGTCCGAGGTTAGGATATCTGTTGAGCGCGAAATCTGAAATCCAAACCAATGGCGATGACTTCCAAAACGATATCAAAAATACCATCAAAAAATGGAATTGGGAGCTCGGTTTGGGGGCCGGGGTGATCTTAGAAGTTGGCAAAGGCAGTTGGTTCGTGGAGGCGAGATATGCCCGCGGCTTGAACAACATCGATGATACGCGCGCGGCTTTCATCGGATACGAGCGCTCTATGAAAACCAAAGCCGTAGAAATTTTAACCGGTTTCACTTGGCCGCTGGTGTGGTAAAGTTTTAGTAGTGAAAAATTTTTTGACAAAGAGAGCCAATCTATGACTTCAGACGTCTGGTATCAGCGCTTAAAAAATGACCATTTATTTGGAGGGGGGATGCCAAACTTAAAAAATACTTGAAAATTGCCTTACGAAATTTGACCCGTAACCGCTCCTATTCCAATCCACATTTTGGGGCTGGAGTGGTCATCGCGGTGCTCAACGCTGGCATGGGGTTGATCGTGCTTGTTTCACTGAACATCGCCCAATGAACCAAAGAAATCACCATTCGCGATGAATCGCCGTGGGCCGCGCTAAATTTTGAATTTAAGTCTGGTTGAGGATTTCCAGTACCTTTTCTGGCGGCCGCCTGATCACGGCCTGACCTTGGTAGAGAAATACCGGCCGTTCGATCAGAATGGGAGTTTTTACCATAGCGTCTATCACCGCGTCATCCGTGAGCCCGGGATCTTTCAAATTGAGCTCCTTGTAAACCGTTTCGTTTTTACGCATGAGGTCCCGCGGCGGAACCCCGAGCAGCTTGAGCACCTGCTTAATTTGTTTTGTGTCCGGAGCCGTTTCAAGATATTTCACTATTTCCACCTGCACTCCGGACTCGGTTAACAGGGCTAACGCCTGTCGGGATTTACTGCAGCGTGGATTATGCCAGATCTGGCTGGGATTCATTTTTTCTTCCTTTGCTGGATCTGTTTAATGATTATCAGTGTAAATAAAATTAGTTTTTCTCGCTTACCAGCTAATTTACATTTTTCATTTTAAAAAACAAAATGGAAATGCTGAGTACTCATCAAAGCCAGCCGCTTTTTCACTTAATTTTTTTGAAAGGAAACGCATGATAAGGTACTGGTTCTGCACTATCTTGTTCTTTTTTCTACTCATGAATCAAAAAATGGCGGCACAGAACTGGCCGCAATGGCGCGGCCTCAAACGAGACGGGCAGGTTGCCGCCACACAAATCGTCGCCACTTGGCCGGAAAAATTACAGCAAGTTTGGCAAACGGAGGTCGGCGAAGGTCATGCTTCGCCGCTGGTGGTGCAAAACAAAATACTCATTTTTAGCCGCCAGAATAATCGGGAGGTCATCTCCTGTCTGGATGCTGATACCGGTAAAAAATTGTGGATTAAAAACTATCCGGCGCCCTATTCCCTAAATTTCGCAGCGTATTCACACGGCAAAGGCCCAAAATCAACCCCCGCTTTTTCGGCAGGCAAAATCGTCACGCTTGGCATCAGCGGCATCCTCTCCTGCTACGAAATGGCGGATGGCAAACTGCTCTGGCGAAAAGAGTTTGCGCGGCAGTTTAAAGCCACTTCGCCCCTCTACGGAACCGCCATGTCCCCATTGATTTCCGACGGCGTTTGCGTGGTTCACCTGGGCGGTCACGACGACGGTGCGCTCACCGCCATCGAAATGCCAAGCGGCCGCACCAAATGGCAGTGGCCGAAGGACGGGCCGGGCTACGCATCTCCGATTTTGGCGACTTTTGAAAATACCCGCCAGGTGGTGACTTTCTC
>JBHHXN010000032.1:0-37616 GCA_046757025.1 bacterium | reverse complement strand
GTATCTAATTATTTAATATGAACATAGTTGCATAACTTAAAGTGAGAAATGTTAGTAAGGAGAGTTATTCAGGCGAAACAGCCAAATTGTGATTCAATGCCATTGACGATATGCGCCACTGACAATGATTTGGGTGGACTACTCCATGGCCTAAACAGCATGATCAAATGGCCAAATTTACATGCATTCAATTGAATTTACAGCACTCTGGAACGACATCTAAGGAGAGATATTATGTGCGGTATTGTTGGTTATATTGGTGATAAAGAGGTCACTTCCATTTTGATCGAAGGTTTAAAGCGATTGGAATATCGAGGTTACGATTCCGCTGGAATTGCGGTTTTGACTGATGACGAAATTACCATTGAAAAGCAGCCTGGTAAGATTGCCAAGTTGGAAGCGCTGATTTCAAAACAACCCATGCAAGGGGCGGTGGGCATTGCTCATACCCGCTGGGCCACGCACGGAGAACCCAACCAGATAAATGCTCACCCGCATGCCGACTGCAGCGGTCGGTTGGCTTTGATTCACAACGGCATCATTGAAAATTATTCAGCCATCAAAACCAATCTGGAAGCCAACGGCCACCAATTCAAAACCGAAACCGACACCGAAGCCCTGGTGCATCTCATCGAAGAATATTACACCAACGGCAATTCCTTTGAGCAGGCAGTGCGTGCGGCGCTCAGCCAGGTGCAGGGCACGTATGGCATTGTGGTGCTTTCCCGTAGCGACCCCGATACGCTTATCGCGGCGCGCAAGGGCAGCCCGTTGGTAGTGGGCATGGGCGACAATGAATATGTGGTAGCGTCGGACGTTTCCGCCATCATCAGTCATACCAAAGACGTGACCTATTTAGAAGACAATGAGATGGCCATCATCCATCGCGAAAAAGTCACCATTAAAACCATCGACAATCTCGAAGTCAATCGAAAAGTAGAGAAAATCGCCTTTGATCTCGATAAAATCGAAAAGAGTGGATACGACCATTTCATGCTCAAGGAAATCATGGAACAGCCGCAAACCATTGAAGACGCCATGCGCGGACGCCTGCTTTCGGAAGAGGGCACGGCCCGGCTGGGCGGCATTCGGCATGAGGTGGATTCGCTGATCTACGCGCCGCAGATTCTCATTTCCGCCTGCGGCACGAGCTGGCACGCCGCGTTGATCGGCGAGTACATGATCGAAGAATTTGTGCGCACGGCCGTGGAGGTGGAATACGCTTCGGAATTTCGCTACCGCGATCCAGTTATCGATCGCGGCTCAGTGATGTTTGTGATAAGCCAATCCGGCGAAACCGCCGACACCCTGGCAGCGTTAAAAGAAGCCAAGCGCAAAGGCGCCAAAGTGCTGGGAATTTGCAACGTGGTGGGTTCTACCATTGCCCGGGAGAGCGACGCGGGCGTGTATTTGCACGCTGGTCCGGAAATCGGCGTGGCTTCCACCAAAGCCTTCACTTCGCAGGTGACAGTGTTAGCGCTTTTGACTTTGCTGTTGTCGAGAATGCGAAATATCGGCGCTTCCAAAGGGGCGGAAATGGTCAAGGAATTGCAGGCTATTCCGCAAAAAGTGGCTCAAATTTTGGCTAACCACGAAACCATAAAATTCATCGCTCAAGCCCATCACAAATCACAAAACTTTTTGTACCTGGGACGTGGTTACAATTTTCCCGTTGCGCTGGAAGGCGCGTTGAAATTGAAGGAAATTTCGTACATCCACGCCGAAGGATATCCCGCGGCAGAGATGAAACACGGCCCCATCGCGCTCATCGATGAAAATATGCCGGTGGTGTTTATTGCTACCAAAGATTCTACTTACGAAAAAATCACCAGTAACATAGAGGAAGTAAAAGCCCGAAGAGGCAAGATCATCGCCATCGCCACCGAAGGCGATGAAGAGATCAAAAAACGCGCAGACCACGTGATTTACGTGCCGCCGACGCTGGAGTTTTTAACTCCCATATTAACCATCATTCCTCTGCAGCTGCTGGCTTATTATATCGCCATTCTCCGAGGCTGTGATGTGGACCAGCCTCGAAATTTAGCAAAAAGTGTCACGGTTGAATAGAAAGAGAGTGCCCATGTTGAACAAAGATCAAATCTGTCATTTGGTTGGTTTAGGCTGCTTCTTACTTTATTTTGGATTGTCCAGTGCGGCTTCTGCACAGGACTGGAGCTTGGTGAAAAATGTACCCGAAAAAGATGTCGAATTTCAAAAAGCTCTGGCAAAATATAAACGTGCAGAGTATCGCGCGGCATTTGTGAATTTCGAGTCGCTTACGAACACGCGCGATTTGCACCAGCGTATGACCGTTTCCTTGCTCATGACCGGCAAGAGTCTCTATCATCTTGAACGCTATGTGGACGCCATTCCTTATTTCAACAAACTCATCGAACTCTTCCCCCGCAGCAGTTACCTCGACGACGCCCATTTCGCCCGAGCTTCCTGCTATTATCGTTTGTCAGATTATTCCAACGCCATAAAAGATTTATTGTGGGTGGCGGATTGGAGCTCCGCATCGAATCTGGTGGCTAAAAGCAAGAATCTGGCCAGCCTGATCATGCGTCATAAAATGTCGTTGTCGGATTTACGCGCTGCCATTCAAATGGCCAACGGTGAACATTCGGCCGGTCTGGTGACCATCGAACTATCCAAAAAAGAAATTCAGGAAGGTTCAACCGAAAAAGCGGTTTCTTATTTAAAAGCCTATCAAAAAAATTACAATTCAAAAATTTACGCTGCCAGTGTTGACAAATTGCTCAAGGATGCAAAAAGAGCCGAAAACCGGCCTGTGAAGGTGGGCGTTATTTTGCCGCTCACCGGTTATTTTGCGGAAGAAGGTATGGGGATATTGCGCGGTATCCGTTTCGGACTGATGCAGACGCAGAATAGTTCCAACTTCGCCATTGAACTGGCCATACGGGATTCGGAAAGCAACATGATCAAAGCCATTCACGGCATTAAATATTTGATTAGAAAGGAAAAAGTCCGCGCCATCATCGGCGAATTGGAAAGTGAGGTAACCGCCGGTATCGGTGCCCTGGCTGCCATCGAAGGGATTCCCGTGCTCGGACCAGCGGCCACTGAGAACGACGTGGCGTCGGTGGGAGAGACCGTGTTTCAAATGAACAGCAATCTCGAACGCAAAGGCGAAGCAATTGCCCAATATGCCTATAATGAATTGGGATTGCGCACTTTTGCCACCCTGGCGCCGGCGGACGAGTATGGCCAGCAGCTCACAGACAGTTTTGCCGCGACCATCGACGCTCTCGGCGGCCGTATTATTGCACAGAGCTGGTATTACGGCGAGCCGCAAGATCTGAGTCGGCAGTTCAAAGCCATCCGCGATGCCGCCTTTCAGTTTGACTCCACTAACGTGCAATTGTTGATTCGCGAAGCCAAGGAAAGAGGCGACAAACTCGACGAAGAGGATATTTCGGTGAACTCCATCGACGGCCTGTTTTTCCCCATCTATTCGGACCACATTAAATTTGTGGCACCGCAGTTTGCGTTTAGCAATATCAACACACAAATTCTGGGCGGAGAGTACTGGGACGATCTGGAAATTTTGAAGACCGCACAAATCGAACCGTACATAAACGGTGCCATCTTTGTGAGCGACTATTTCCCCGACGAAAGCAGCGGCGCCTTCATAACTTTCCGCAACGAGTTCCGTATCAAAATGAAAAGAAATCCCGAGCGCTGGGAGGTGTTCGGTTACGATGCCTTTAATTTGATCGCCAAGATGGTTGAGGAGGGCGCCAGTACGGGTCGTAAAATATCTCGGAAATTGAGCAGCCTTTCCAATTACCAGGGCATCAAAGGCATGATTTCCTTCAAGTCGAACAACCGCGTGAACAAAGAAGTCAATTTTTTGCAGTTTCTGCAGGGCAAAATAATTAAACATCAATTATTGAGGTAATGACTATGGAAGATAATGGCATTCTAAAAAAAGTGCTTCTGGCGGGTCTCGGCATGTACGCTTTGACCAGAGAAAAAGCTCAGGAGATTACAGCCGATCTCGTAAAACGGGGGGAATTATCCAAAGACGAAGGGGCCAAATTTGTGAAAGACATGCTCGACCGCGCCGATGAAGAAGCGACCCATTTGAAGCAGATGGTCAATAAACAAGTTGAGCAAGCGCTTTCAAAAATTCGGCCTACGTATGATGATGAATTCAAAAAATTGCACCAAAAAATCGACAAGCTAACCAAAGAAGTGCAAAAACTGACCAAGTAGTCTTTGACCGAAAACAGCACTATGTTGTCATTCCTGCACAAAAGATCGCTGGAATGACATAAGAATCGAGTTTTCGGTCAAACACTAAGTAATTTATCCTGATTAACTCATTATATACAGTTTTAATTTTCGCCTTTTGTGTCTATTAGGGGGACAACCATTCGAATCCTGTCCATGTTTCTGACACCACTGTTTGGGGTCGAATATTGTTTTAATAAAAAACTACTTTGATCATTTACAACTTTAGGGGATCATTATATCTACCCATGAAAAACCGTTTTAATTATTTATTTTAATCATTACAGGAGGATTTATGAAAAAAGCAGCAAGCATATTCGCATGTACTCTCATCATACTCGCGTTTGCGTTTAACAATTCAGAAGCGCAAAGCATTGGCTTAACTGGCGTCGGCGGCCGACTTGGATTTGTGGATGCAAGTCGGACAAACGGCACCATTATTTTGGGCGTACACGCGGAGCTAGGTGAAATTATTGAAAATCTGGCATTGGTGCCAAGCATAGACTATTTCAGTAAACATAGTGTAAGTTATCTAAGTTTTAACGGCAATGTTCGCTACTATTTTCCTTCAAGCAGCCATATCGATTTTTTTGGCGGGGGAGGCCTTGCACTGCTGCGAGTGGATTTGCCGGCAGGCCTTGGAAGCGACACAAGTTTAGGTCTCAATTTACTCGGTGGTGCTGATTTCCCGGTAAGCGACAATCTGATAGCCACGGCCCAGTTGATTTATAACACCGAAGGTGATCAGATAAAAATATTAGGAGGCATCACCTATCTCATCGATTGATGGTTCGTTGTCTGCTATACTTTTGATTCCATAAAAAAGGTCTGACTGCCGGGTCAGGCCTTTTTATCTTTCATGAGTTTTTGAGCAAGTATTAAGAATTTCTTGGTTTTTTATATAACCCTGATTTTCTTTTGAATGCGAGTGCAATCTGCATTTTCTCGTCGGAAAACCTAACTAAGGGGGGGAGTCCATCGATCTCGTTTCCAAATTTTATTTGGGAACGAATGGTTGCCCCGCTAAGACTGAGGTATTACTTCTCGTCCGTTTTTTCCCTTGCAATATTATTTGAAATAAGTTATATTGATTGCCAAAATTTGATAGCGGATCATGGTGAACTCATTTTATGGCAGGAGGATTAGTTGAACGGTTGGGAAGCGGTTTTATTAGGATTTGTTCAGGGAATGACTGAATTTTTACCCGTCAGCAGTTCCGGCCATCTCGTTCTGGCCAAGTATTTTTTGGGTATAGAAGAAAATGGCATCGCTTTTGAAATTTTCGTCCACTTTGGGACGTTGTTAGCCATCGTGACGGTTTTCAAAAATGATATTGTGAAAATTTTTAAAGATACCTGGTTTGCGGTTCGAAGTAAAAACCATCATTCTGAGGAAACCCACAATGCGGCCAATGGCTCGACCCTCCTGTGGCTTTTGATCATCGGTAATATTCCGGGGGCAATAATCGGGTTTTACTTTCGTGGTACATTCGAAAATACGTTTGCTTACCCGGATTTTGTATGCGGCGCGCTCATCATCACGGGCATCATTTTAACGATTTCAATATTTGCCAAAGATAAACAACAACCCTTGCGGGTCAAACAAGCGCTGATGATTGGCCTCGCACAGGTAGTGGCATTTTTTCCGGGCATTTCCCGGTCAGGTACCACCATCAGTGCGGGATTGTTTCTCGGAATTCAACCGGTGGATTCGGCCAGATTTTCGTTTTTGTTGGCCATTCCCCTGATCCTGGGAGTCTCCCTAGTAAAATTTTTTGAGTTGTTAGCAGCCCCTCCAAATATGGATCAAATTACCACGTTGATTGTGGGAAGCATCAGCGCATATTTGTCGGGGCTGGTGGCCATCAAGTGGCTGTTGGGTGTATTGAAAAAAGGCCGATTCAGCCGGTTTGCTTATTATTGTTTTGCGGTGGGAGCAGGAGCTTTTACCATAAAAGCCATTTACTTTTAACACAAGTTGAAATGCCAATTGTCGGATCACCACGATTGAGTGCCGCCTTGTGATATTAGATGAAACATTCCTGAATCGTCTCAAAGGGTTCCTGTTAAAATTCAAAATGATCCCCTAACCCGGCAGAGCCGCAACCCAAAAGCCAATCGCTGGTTTTGGGTGCAAATAAAAGCTCACGCAAGGAGGCAATGGTTGTAAATATATTTGTTCTTTTCTTTGCGAGCTTGGCGGCTTTGCATGATATATTTACAAACTTTGCTAAAAAAACAAAGTTTTTGGAGGTAATAGACTAATACACGTCTGAAACTGTCAGAGGGAGGAACATGCGTCAGACTGAATATTTTTCCACGCGCTGGGCTTTGATATTAGCAGCCCTGGGCATGGCCGTCGGAACGGGAAATATTTGGCGATTTCCCCGCATTGTTGCCCAAAACGGCGGCGGCTCTTTTTTGATCCCCTGGATTATTTTTCTTTTCCTTTGGTCCATCCCCCTTTTGATCATCGAGTTTTCCATGGGCAAAGAAACGCGCCACGGTACCGTGGGGGCTTTCGGCAAATTTTTAGGGAAAAAATTCACCTGGATGGGCGCATTCGTGGGATTTTGCACCATGGCCATTATGTTTTATTATTCGGTTGTGATGGGATGGTGTGTAAAATACTTTGTGACCGCAGTGCTGGCGGATTCGGATATTTTCCAATCAGAAATGTATTGGAGCCAATTTACCAGGGGATTGCAACCAGTGTTTTTTCATCTCATCAGCATGGCGATTGGCGCGTTCGTCATTTATAAAGGTGTGGTGCAGGGAATTGAAAAAGCCAATAAAATTCTTATCCCGGCACTCTTTTTTCTGCTCATCATTGCGGCTGTGCGGGCGCTGACCCTGCCAGGTGCGGTAGCGGGTTTAAATTATCTTTTCAAGCCCGAATTAGCACCACTTTTGGATTACAAAACCTGGTTGGCCGCGTTGTCGCAATCGGCCTGGTCCACGGGCGCCGGCTGGGGCTTGATTTTGACTTACGCCGTTTATATGAAAAAGCAAGAAGATGTGGTCCTAAACTCCTTTATCTCTGGTCTGGGTAACAATTCAGCTTCTTTGCTGGCGGCCATGGTGATTTTACCGACTATATTTGCTCTGTTACCTTATAAAGACGCCATGAAAGCAGTGAGCGCCAGCAACACCGGCTTAACTTTCATCTGGATTCCCAAACTTTTCGAGCAGATGCCGCTGGGCTCAGCTTTTATGGTGGTGTTTTTTTTAGCGCTGACTTTTGCCGCCATGTCTTCGCTCATCGCCATGATCGAATTAGCCACTCGCATTTTCATGGACGCCGGCATGAAACGGCATCATGCGATTTTTTACGTGGCGGTGTTTGGATTTTTACTGGGATTGCCATCTGCTCTCAGTATGGCATTTTTCGACAATCAGGACTGGGTTTGGGGCCTGGGTTTGATTGTCAGCGGGATGTTTTTTGCCTTTGCCGCCATCAAATATGGCGTGGATAAACTGCGAACCAACATAGTCAATGCTGAGGGGTGTGATTTAAAAGCTGGAAAATGGTTCAACGTGATCGTGATGTTTTTGATTCCCATCGAGTTTGTGGCGCTACTGGCGTGGTGGTTCTGGCAGGCGGTTACGACCTTTGATCCCCAGGGGTGGTGGCATCCATTTCGGACTTTAAGTCTGGGCACCTGCATTTTACAGTGGGGGGTGACGATTGTCGTTTTCCTGATTTTCAACAACCGACTGTACAAAAAATCTGTGCAGGTAAATAGTTAAAATTGGGCTTGTTTAAAAGTATTTTTAAGATTAAATTTCATAAATGTAGCTGTATTATTTGAAAGAGAGAAATAGGAAATTGAAAATTAAATCGGGAAGAGAGCCATGTCTTTTTCAGCAATTATCGTGATGATATTGATGCTAAGCATCGTTTGGGGCGGCTTTATTTTAGCTTTGAAAACCGCCATGAAACACGAGTCCAGCAAACAGGCACAGAAATCCCAATGAACTATTTTGAGTTTTCAAAACACCTTGAAAAGGGCAAGTTCTTCAACGCGTATTTCTTTTCCGGGGCCGAGGACTATCTGTTGGAGCAGGCATTGCGCCAATTGATCAAATCGGTGGTGGATACTGCCACCAGTGATTTTAACTTCGATGTTTTTTACGGCAACGAAGTGGATGGTGGGAAAATCATCGATACGGCCAATGCCTACCCGATGATGGCGGCCTCGAGATTGGTGGTGGTGAAGGAAGTTCAAAGGTTGAATCTTTCCAGCCTGGAGTTGCTGAGTAAGTATCTGGAAAAGCCGGCTCCCACCTCGGTAATGGTGCTGGTTAGTGAGGGCGGGGGGGCACGCAATAAGTTCGTCACGCGCATCAAAAAGCAATGCTGTTGTGTGGAATTTAAGCCGCTTTATGAAAACAAAATACCGGATTGGATTCGAACGCATTTAAAAAAAAGAGGCTACGAAATTACGCAAGAGGCCATTTTATTTATTTTGTCTCGGGTGAGCAACCGTCTTCGTGAAGTCGTCAACGAACTGAATAAAATTGAATTGAATTTAAACGGTAAAAAGAAGATAGAACTCCAGGATGTCAATAAAATTGTCGGTTTGTCTCGCAACTTCAACGTGTTTGAATTGACCGACGCGCTTGGGCATAAAAATATGAATAAATCTCTGCACATATTAAATCAGATGTTAGAGAGCGGAGAATCTCCAACCGGAATCCTGGCGATGATAACGCGTCATTTTGTAAATTTGACCAAATTAAAAGGCGCCGTTGCGCAAAAAATGCCTAAAAGTGAGTTGGCGTCCCTCACCGGTATCCCGCCTTATTTTATCGACAAATCTCTTGAAATGGCAAAAAAGTTTACATTCAGACAATTGCAACTTATCTTTGAAATGTTGTTAGAAAAAGATTTGTTTTTGAAAACCAGCCAGCAGACCCCTCAAATCGCTCTGCAAACCCTTTTGATTCAAATAATAAACCAGGCCGATCGTGATTGAAAACGGCCAACGGAGTGCGACATTTTTGCGTGGTACAGTTTTTGTATTGTTATAAAAATGTTCAACAACATTTCGCATAATTATCAGTCTAAACTTTGTGAAACTTTTTAACTAAAAATTGGTAAAAAAAACGTTCTTAAAAAATTAATGACCAGTAAAACTGACAGTCACGACAATCTTCCCTCTGACGAAGAGCTGATCGAACGCTTCCAGAAAGGCGATCTGTATGCTTTTGATCTGATCGTCAAGCGTTATAAAGATCAACTGTTGAACTTCATCTACCGGTTTGTCGGCAGCCAGGAAGAAGCCGAAGATATCGTTCAGGAAACTTTTTTAAGGGTTTATCGCAAACGAAAAGCGTACAAACGCATTGCAAAGTTTTCTACGTGGATTTACACCATTGCAGGTAATTTAGCACGTACGGAGCTGCGGCGAAGAAAACGCCGGAAATTGTTTTCAGTGACGGAAATGGGGTACGAGGATCGGGACTATGAAATTTCCGATGAGGGATTTAATCCAGAAAGCCATGTCGACGGCGTAATTCAGGAAGAAATCATCCAAAGAGAAATTGAGAACTTGTCCCCCAAGTTTCGAGAAGTCATTGTCTTGCGGGATATACAGGAACTTTCATACGAAGAGATAAGTACAATCATCAAAGTTCCAATTGGCACCGTCAAATCGCGAGTAAATAGAGGAAGATTAAAACTGCAAAGTCGGCTTAAATTTTTAAAACGCAAAAAGTAGCCCTTTAGATTTATTCGCCGATGCTCACCGAAAATGACCAGTCAAATGGTAAATTGAATCAGGGAGTTGCCTATGAAAATTTGTAATTGGTTAGAAGATAAGGTCTTTGATTATGTCGATGGTTTACTTCCAAATGATAAAAAGAAGGAGCTGGAGAATCATTTTAAAAATTGTCCGGACTGTCGAAATTCTTATCAAGGTGTCAAGAGTGTGCGAGTCCAACTAAAAAAGCTGTCCCCATTGAAAACGTCGCCAGATTTTGAGACGGTCCTTCGAACCCGAATTAAAATGGAAAAAAGTTTAAAACGGCGCGGTACTGAAACCTGGCCAGTGAGGATTCCATTATATGCAGCTACAGGAGCGTTAATCGCTTTGGCTGCATTTTTTGTTTTAAACAATTCCAACCGGCCTTTTTACGGGAATCAGGCAAACAATCCGCCATTTCTACCGCCATCTCAATCCATTCCCATACAAAATATTTCTCAACCGAGTAGCGCGGCTCTCGGTGGAGGTTCCGTGAACATCCATTTTCCTATGGATCAACTGAATTTGAACCAACGAGGAACCCCCATTAATTCTGTTGAGTTGGAGAAATATTCTACTTCGAATTCCGATTCGATAAAAAAAATCAGCCCAAAAACCGTGAAACATTCCTATGAATTTTAGAACATGTACCGCCGTTTGAATTCGTTCACCTTCATAATGAATGCTATCGTGCCTGTTTCCAACCCAAATAAATACCTGCCGTTTTTTCTGATTCACGTATTGAGTGTTTTATCTGTCGCCCATGCCGGCCTGTGTGGTGAGAACCTCCAGAGTCTTGAAAAAGAGATCGCCGGCTTGATCGATAAAAGCAAAACCTCTGTGGTGACCGTCGCATCGAAGTTTTCGCGCGAGGTCTATTTTGAAAAAGAAAGCGGGATTTTGTCATTTTTTAAAACGGAGATCGAAAAACAAGACCTCACCTACCTGAACATCGGTACCGGTGTCATAATAGATGACAAAGGTCATATTCTTACCCGCAGCAGCATCGTGTTTGGCGCCGAATCGAATATCGTAACCACCGCCAGCGGCGAAGAAGTTGCAGCGGAATTTGTTGGCCACGATCCGGAAACGGGTTTCGCGGTACTGAAACCAAATGACGGCTCGAATTTGGCGCCGGCCAAATTGGGAAAAATGGAAGAAATACATTTGGGGAAAATTGTCGTGATAATCGGCAATTCCATGGGGGTCTTTCCATCCATCGATATCGGCATTATAAACGGCCTTCGTGACGACAACATGATTCAGATTTCTACAAATTTGAATCCGGGAAATAACGGCAGCCCCATTTTTAATTTTAACGGAGAAGTGGTGGGCGTGGTTGCCGGCAAACTGAATGTTGGCAAGAGTTTGCCGGTTTTGTGGCAGCGCTCCGGTGCGCACGAACTGACGTTAGCTTATCCCATCTACCGCGTGAAAAGAATCGCAGAAGATCTTATTGAATTTGGGTATGTGCGAAAAGGTTGGCTGGGGGTCGTCGGATATTATGACGGTCAGAAGCCGAAAATAAGAGAAATCAAGCAAAACAGCCCGGCGCAAAAAGCCGGCTTGCTTGAGGGTGATATCATTGCCAAATACGCAAACCGGGAAGTGCGGGATATTACCCAATTGATTCACCTGGTGGAAGCCACGGCACCCGGGCAAACGATCCCCCTTGAGTACAACAGAGAGGGGCAAACCTATCAAACCGAAATTGCCATCGGGGAAAAATCTCTTCCTTCCAATCCTTATTTTGGGGAAGTGGAGTACAACCGCACCGGCTACTCCGCCTTCGAATCCAGCACCCAGCAAATTCTGTCCAGCGAGCTCGGCCCTTTGACCGAGAAAAATAAATTGTTGGAAATGCGTATCAATTATTTAGAATCCGAGCTGGAAAAATTGAAAAAGCTGATCGAGAATTGAATGCGAGTCTAAAATTGACGGGATTTCGGAAGCTTGTTGAATAACAAAAAACACTTGCTTTTTTGATGAAATAGTGGTATGTTTATGCCGTTTTGTTTTGAGGGGTGCCCCCCTTTAGTCGTGGCTGAAATTTGCGTGGGTTGGTTTTACAAGGAGGAAGATGATTGAAAGGGAGGAAAGAATTAAATCGGTAAGTTTCATTTTATTGGAGGCGGTTAATCTTTTATGGAAGTTAAATTACATAAGCGAATCTACTACCCCAGATTTTTTGTGTTGTTTTTGGGATTAGCAGTGGCTTATTTTTTGGTTTTTTATTTTAACCATTAATTTTTGAAATATATTATTTGTATCTTTCAGGGCTGCTTGTTAAAGCAGCCTTTTTTATTTTCTATAGACGAGTTGTGATTTTTTCTGGCTCGATATTGATTTAGGTGTGTAAATTTGATTCCAGCAGTACTATTTTTTTTTCAGGATTTACTGCATGTACAAGATAGAAATCATTTTCCTGTACATCAAAATAATGAAAAAATAACAAAATTTAAACTGATCAGCAACACCTTTATGATTTTGAATGAGGTGCGCACAAAGTAATTTTTTCGTAAATTGCAGGCGCTCTAACTATAAGAACGGATAATTAATAAAAACGCTGAGGTTCAGGTTGTCATTTAAAAGAACTCAGGGCAAATGATTAAAAAAATAAACTCCTTAAAAAAAGAATAAGAAATGGATTTACTGGACTTTCACGAATGACCTGACTAGCAAAATCCTGTTTATCCTGTGCATCCTGTCCAATAAAATTGCTGAGCTTACCCACTCAAAATAACATAGGATCTTTTTTCTGTTGTATGAACTGCGTGATCAATTCTGCACTGAGCGCGTGCCCGGCCGCATTCCAGTGACCGTCCATAGGAAAATACAGTAGCTCATTTTTACCCGCCGTCCTAAAGGGAGGCAGCAGATCGAGAAAGGCGATTTTCTGCTTTTGAAAAAAATCCACAAACAATTTTTGTGGCAATTGTAAATCCACCTTTTCGAGATCGATATCGTACACATCCACGAATTTGTTCCAGATCGCTTCATGTACCTGGTACCTCGCCGGAATGAGCACACAGACTGGTTTGGCGCCGCTAAGTGCACACACTTGCGCAATTTTCTCCAGCACTTGAAAAGTGCGATCCCAATCTTCCTGAATATTTTGGGGAATATCCCGCCAGAAGACCGGTGGGAAAAAATAGGGCCGTAATCCCAGTTTCCAGAGTGGATAATCCAGGCGTGTCCGCAAAAAAATAAACACGTGTGACCGCACTTCCAGCCAATTGTTGATAGCGTACAAAACCGATTTGAAATGCCATTTTGGCTTTTGTTTAGCGGGCGGCGCCAGCTCCAGACGGTCGGTGACGTCGTTGTCCACGTAGATGGCCAGCACGATGAGGTCCGGGGAGTAAGCAAGTCCCTCGTGCTGCAATGCGGCGAGATAGTGCTCGGGTCCCCAGCCGCCGCACGCCATGGTGATCAATTCATACGAGTTTTTATTTTGAGTGGCTTGATTTAACAATTTTTCCATGAGCCGTGGAAAAATGTACTCCTGAGCCACCCCCGGGCCAAAAGTGAACGAGTCGCCCAGAATCAAAATGCGCGTGACATCTTCCGGCTTGTTTCTGGAGTGGGAACGATCCCGGAAACCCGCCGAGTTGGTGGCCACTTGGTAAACGTATTCCGGTGTGCGGTATTCAACCTGCTCATTCGGCAGCAAGCGTTTTTCCAGCTGAGGATCATAAGTATGAATGGGTTTCCCTTTGATCAAGTTTTGTGGATTGAACACTCTGATTCCGATTTCAAAGATGAAAAAGCAAAAATTCAGAGTGACAAATAGCAGAACGAAATGACCTGTTCGTTTGCCAAAGGATGCTTTGTTCACATCAACTGCTGACTCGTTCGATATATCTGCCATCGCGGGTGTCGATTTTCAGCACATCCCCTTCCTTGATGAAGAGCGGTACCTGAATTTCGGCGCCCGTTTCCAGGGTAACCGCTTTCTGTAAGTTGGACACGGTGTCGCCTTTCACTCCCGGCGGCGCTTCGATGACCTTCAGCTCAATAAACATAGGTAAGGACGCGGTGACCGCCTGCCCTTCCAGGAACTGCACCCGCACCATGTTGCCTTCTTTCAGAAATTTTAGTTGCTCGCCGATCATGTCTCTGGACAGGTTGATTTGTTCGTACGTTTCGTTTTCCATGAAACACAGCTCATCACCCGCGGTGTAGAGATACTGCATTTCTTTTTCTTCCAGCCGCACCTCTTGAATGTTTTCACTCAGCCGAAAGGTGTTTTCGACGACTTTCCCGGTCAGCAATTGTTTCAACTTGGTTCTAATAAATGCCTGGCCTTTTCCTGGCTTTACATGTTGAAATTCCTGCACTATCCATATTTGACCGTTATACCGAATGGCCATACCATTTCGAAAATCTGAAACAGACGCCATGTTTCCTCCATTTTTTGTGAATAATTTTTAACAAAATTTCTACAGAATAAATACATCACTCTCTTTCTGTGGATTTCTAAATTTAATAAAAAGCGTGCACAATTTATAAACTATAAATTAAATAAGCAATCGAAATATTATCAAATAGTGTAAGTTTAGTGAGCGAGAAACGTCCTGGATTTGAAGCACAGATGCCACGTCCGCGGAAGTCATTTGAAGCATGCCGTTTGAATAATATGCAGCAGAACACTTGACATCGTGAGAAAATAATTTTACCTTTGGATAAACTCCACAAAATTATGAATAAATTACCTTTGTCAAATGCCGGGTGGGTCTGTTTTAAAGCCGCTGACTGGAAACACAGACTGCCTTCCATTGCCGCATTGCTGGTGGTTGTCAGCCTGCCGCCAGAGGGAATCGGCGTGGAACTGTGTCCTTTTTATTGGATAACCGATCTGCCCGGTCCTTTCTGCGGATTGACTCGGAGCATGAGTGCGCTGGCGCGTCTGCAATTTTCTCAAAGCCTGTCGCTGCATCCGCTGGGAATCTACGCACTGCTTTTTTTAATCCAGTGCGCATGGACGAACGATCCCACCACAAAGATTGCAAAAATTTCATTGAGCTCAAACAGGCTCCTTGAAATTTTTACGTTTAAAATGCTTGCATGCCTGTTTTTAATTGTATGGGTTGTACGCTTAATTTTCATTTGACAAATTAATTTAATTTAGTGAAGGAGGGCAATGGAGAGGGAATATGCCAACGTTTTTACGCGATTTGCAGCCATTATAATCGATGGCTTGCTAGTCATCCCATTTTACATACCTCTGTTTATCATGTCAGAGGTACTCGAAATCGAAAATGAAACGACGACAACGATGTTTGGTTTACTTGCGTTGGTTTGCATCGTCGCGGGATTGGTTTTTGTTATATGGAATACCATCGTCCGAATGGGAAAAACTGGCCAGTCGCTCGGTCGCAAATTTTTAAACATCGCGGTGTTGGATGAGGAAGGCAACGCCCTCGGGGTGGGGCGCGCGTTTTTTAGAGAAGTGGTCGGCCGCTGGCTGTCGGGCTTGATTTGTTACATCGGTTACTTGATGGCATTCTGGGATCAGGACAATCAAATGCTGCATGACAAAATGGTGAAAAGTTTTGTTTACTATGTTGAGGATAATTTTTCGTAGTGCGATGGATCGGTTTTCGGTACGTAGAAGTAGATTTAGTAGTTCAAGCTGTCGAGTTTAACTAAGTCGATGACAACTACCAGACTATTGTTCAAAAAGTGCAGAAGAATGCAGGGCAAAATGGATCGGCTTTCTTCGTAGAGTTTCGCCAGTAAATATCCCAGGATCAAAATATAATAGGGGATGGTTACGCCGAAGAATAAGGTTACTAAAAAAACGTGTGCCGCTGCAAAAAACATGGCGTTGACCACCAGGCGCTCTCGTTCGTGCTTGAAGGACGGCAGCATGGCGGTATAAAGATATCCTCGAAAAATCATTTCTTCAATCACTGGCGCCACGACCACCGCTGACAGGATGGATAAAACACGCACCAGCGGCGTTTGATATTCCAAATGCAGCTCGGTACCATCGGTAAACAGAGAAAGCAACACCACCAGGATGGCGCAACCGCTGAAATATTTGAGCACTTTTGGTGCGTAATCCAGCAAATGGGTCAGCTTTAGATTGAACAACCGCAGCGCTGAAAATTGCTGCGTTCGAATATTTGCCAGCACCACGTAAATCAAAGCAAAATCCCACACGATACTCGCAGTCACCAATTGCAGGTAGTAGCTGGAGTTGAGCGCGGTGGCATTCTGGCTGTGGACAAAGTACAAAATCAGTGCAAAGATCTGGAACACTAAAATAAAAGCGGCAATCAGCCAAAAGGCTTGCTTAAAATTGAGCGTGGGTGGCGCTTCAACTTCCGGGGGCAATAGGTTCTGGTTTTCTTCTGTGGTAATTTTAGAGTCCATCCGCATTTAAATCCATTGTTAATGGTCAATTGAGCGGCTTAGGTCACTATCGTTTATTGTCAATTGGCTGGGTTTTGTTTTTGAAAAGAAAAGTCAATATAAATGGCCTGCCTTCATAAAATAATTTTTCTAAAGCAAAAGTCAATCAATTAGCCGTTGTTTTTTAAATTAACCGCAAACGATTGTAACGTCAAGACCAGTTATTTCCAGGTACCGATTATTTCACAATCACGGTCCAGGGAAAACAGGCGAAGGTCGCCAGGGGAACTCCGTGCGCCTGCCAAAACGGCTTGTTTTATTTTATCACCATTTAGCTTGAACTTGCTTGATTTTATGATTATTTTATATGCGCGGGCTGCTGGATTCCAGTTCCGTGAAAGCCCACAATGGTGTGTCAAGCCGACCTGAACGTACTTTTCTGGGGTTCACCGGTTGGCAATGATTTTATTCCACTTTTAATTAAGAATTCCACTCAAATTGCAAGGTAAACTCAGCATCATTATTCCAGTATTCAACGAGGCCGAAACCCTGCCGCGGATTCTACAGGATATTCATGACTGCCAACAAAGCCTGGACCAGCCGATTGAATGTATCGTAGTGGACGGCGGTTCGACTGACTGTTCCGTGGCGGTGTGCAAAAAGTTCGAAGTCCAGATCCTTCAATCTGTGAAAGGCCGGGGGCAGCAGCTGGCTGCCGGCGCCTGCAAGGCCACAGGCGAGGTTTTGTTGTTTTTACATGCGGACTGCCGGCTCAGTGCTGCGCACTGTTTGACCGCCCTTTCCACCATTCAACAAAAAGAGGTGTTCGCCGGCGGATTTCGATTGCAATTTAGTGAAAAAAATTTTATTCTAAGATTTGCCGAGTGGTTTAACAACATTCGATTTTTCTTCTCCAGAATTATTTATGGCGATCACGGAATTTTCATCAGTCGGGAAAATTATTTTAAAGCAGGCGGCTTTTCGCCGCAACCGCTGTTTGAAGACGTGGATTTTTCCAGACGACTCAGAAAGCACGGCCGCGTGATTTTGGTCAATTTACCGTTGGTAACTTCCTCTCGCCGGTTTTTTGCCGGCGGGGTCATTCGCACTTATTTGAAAATGGCCGTTCTTCATATTTTGTACTGGGTAAATGTGTCGCCCCAGCGGCTGGCAAAAATCTATCAAAATAAATAACGAAACATGAAGTGGACGAATCCTTTTTCCGGGTTCTAACAGATGTGAATTGAGGAGTGGCTAAACATGAAACAAGCTGATTACAGCGGAGCTTCGACCGAGGAGCGTGAAGAAGTGATCGCGATTTTGCAGCGCAATGTCAATCAATTGATCGAGCAGAAACAGACAAGCGATCCTGAGATGCTGCGGCAGTACGTGGATCAACTGTGCCATCGCGTTCGCAACGGTGAAATTATCAGCGGGCAGGATTTTCAAGCGCTGATCCTTCTTTTTCAGAAGAAATCTTTTATTTGAACCAATAGAGGCAGAATGACTCTCGGTGTTCATAATGTTCTATGAAATTGTGTCAATCCTTCTTAAATATGGCTTCTAAACTATCACAACTGCAAAAAGAAATCATCCATTGTACTCAGTGTCCGCGACTAGTGGACTGGCGTGAAAAAGTGGCAAAGGAAAAAGTGCGCCGATTTGAAAGCGAGGATTACTGGGGCAAACCGATTCCCAGTTTTGGCGATGCCCGAGCGCGCTTGCTGCTGGTGGGACTGGCGCCGGCCGCTCACGGCGGCAACCGTACCGGACGCATGTTCACGGGCGACCGCAGCGGCGACTGGCTGTTTTCGGCTCTGTATAAATTCGGTTTTGCCAATCAGTCCGAATCCATAAATTCAGAGGACGGGCTGGCTTTGCAGGATTGCTACATTACCGCGGCGCTGCACTGTGCGCCGCCGAAAAATAAACCCACTGGCGATGAAAAAGAGCGCTGCTTTGCTTTTTTAAAAATGGAAATATTTTTGCTCGAGAATGTGCGCGTGATCGTGGCGCTCGGCAAGATCGCTTTTGATACGGTGGTGAAATACTTCAAAAATTGTTCGAAGCACGAATTTACAAAGCCACCGGCTTTTGCTCACGGAAGGGAAATGATTTTGAACGAAAAGGTGGTGTTGATCGCCTCTTATCATCCCAGCCAGCAGAATACTTTTACCGGTAGGCTGACGCGACCGATGTTCGAGGCGATATTTCACCGCGCGCGGCAACTGCTGACGGAAGGAACGGGTTGACCACCCCAATTTAGCGAAAGGAAAATCATGAGTCAGACATACCCAATTGAAAATATTACAGTTTATTGTTCATCCAGCAACCATGTGGACGACGTCTATCTGGGCGCGGCCAGAGAAATGGGGCGGGTCATTGCCGAACAGGGCTATACGCTGGTATTTGGCGGCGGACAGGTGGGGTTGATGCGTGAGGTGAGCGCCGGCGCGCGCGAGAATGGCGGCAAGGTGGTAGGCATCATTTTGCAAAAATTTCTGGACATGGGCGTGGCCGACCCCGGCGTAACAGATATGCGGGCGGCGGCGGATATGCGCAACCGCAAGCGCGGGCTAGAAGAGGCCGGCCACGCCTACATCGCTCTGCCAGGTGGATTTGGCACACTGGAAGAAATCACCGAAATGATTTCGTTCAAGCAGCTCGGTTTTCATAATAAACCCATCGTGATTGTCAATGTGAACGGTTACTTCGACCATTTGCTCGAACAGTTCAAATTAGGATTCAAGGAAAAGTTCATCGAAAACCGTTTTCATCAGATGTATTCCGTGGTCGAAACGCCTCAAACAGCCATTGAAAGTATAAACAATTATCAGCCACAAATATTTGATCTGAAATATGAATGGCCGCTCTGAGGAAAGAAATTTATTTTATTGCGCAGCATGAATAAAATCGGGAAACGGGCCAGTCGAATCCCGGCCTCAATAGCGTCTTGACACGTTTTTGCATGTTGCAAATAAAAAATGGTTCTTCATGAAATGGAGGAGTAAATGTACTTTCGCTTCCCGGTGCTGTTGATTATCATCGCCGCCGTTGCGTTTGGTTTGATCTATTTTAGCATTCGATTCACGAAAACCAATCCTTTTATTCGAGAAGAGGACGGAACCGAAGCGCCGGTGGTGAAGCCGGCCGAAGAGCTCACGGCGTTGCGGAGCATTCGACCCGGTCAACTGCGAGCGCATGTGGCATTTTTAGCCAGCGATGAACTGGAAGGTCGGGAAGCCGGCCGCCGCGGAGCGCAGGTGGCGGCACGGTATCTGGCCAGTCAATTTCAGCAGATGGGACTACAGCCAGCAGGCGAGCAGGGCTCGTATTTTCAGACTGTGCCGCTGGTAGCCAGATCGGTTTCTCATTACTCAGAAATGCGTATCGAAATCAACGGCGAATATGTGCCTTTGCAATATCAGAAGGATTTTTTAGTAGTCGGTGTTCCCGCCACCCACCGCTTTGAGCTGAGCGGCGAACTGGTTTTTACCGGCTTCGGGATCCGAGCGCCTGAATTTGCGTACGATGATTTTCAAAATCTAAATGTGGAAGGTAAGATTTCCGTATTTGTTACCGGCGTGCCCACTTCTAAAACAGACGACTTTATTACAAGGGCGGAATCTTCAAAATACGCAAGTTTTTCCACCAAACGTCAAATCGCCCGGGATCTGAACGCGGCCGGCGTGGTAGGTGCGACTCGGCCTGATTTCATCGAACAGAATAGCTGGGCAGCGCAAGTACGGTTACATTCCAATGTGGAGATGGCTTTGGAAACGCACTCCAAGGAAGATAAAAAATATTTTCCCGCTGTTATTTTGCATCCCGATGCCAGTGAACTGCTGTTTGCAAACGAGCTCATGCCTTTTCAGGGAATCGATTCCTCGGCCGCTGCAGGGAGGGTCAGCCCATTTGCCATGAACAAAAGCGTGCAAATGAAATTCATCACCGAAGAAAAAAAACTTCCCGCTCGTAACGTGATCGCTTATCTAGCCGGCGCGGACTCTGTTCTAAAATCAGAGGTGGTGGTGTTTACCGCGCATTTTGACCATTTGGGTATCGGAACGCCGGTGGCGGGCGATTCAATTTACAACGGCGCGGCAGACAATGCCTCGGGCGTGGCCGGTTTGCTGGAGCTGGCCGAAGCGTTCACATTGCTGCCGACGAGGCCCAAACGGTCGCTGCTATTTCTGGCGGTTACCGCCGAAGAAAAAGGTCTGCTGGGATCGCAATTTTACGTGGAGCATCCTGTTTTCCCGTTGTCCAAAACCATCGCGAACATTAATTTGGATGTCATCGGAATAGGGGACAGCACCGGCCTGGTTATCTATGGAAAAAATCTCAGCTCACTGGGCGAAGTAATTGAAAAGGCCGCCCGCGAAATGGGGCTGCGAATTATGCCGGATGAATTGCCCGGCGAGCGCATTTTTTATCGCAGCGATCACTACCGCTTCTCGCAAAAGGGCGTGCCGGCCATTTTCCCGGGATTTGGATTAACTGCCGAGTTGTTTGAAGAGCTGAAACAGTATTATCATCAACCCTCGGACGAGCTTGACTTGCCTTTTAATTTTCATTACATGGCCAAGCATGTGCAGACCGTATTTCTGGCGGGTATTTGGATAGCCAACGCCGACGTTGCTCCGGAGTGGCGGGCCGGCAGTGAATTTGAAAATGCGGGAGTTGGTCGAGGATTGAGGATGGAAGATAGAAGATAGAGGATGGAAAGTGCCGTCCTGAAAAAAGTTGACAAAATTAGTAAGCGATTTTCTTTTTTCGTGCTTTACTACTTTTTTCTTGCTATTTTGAAATATCTTGTTATTATGAACATCAGGTCTTGTATTGAGATTTTTCGTCTTTTATATGCTATTCTGAATGGCGCCTCCGATTTTCCAACTAGGTTTAATCATTGTAACAACTGCAGATTTGTCTGAATAGTAATTAATTTAGAATTCCCACCAGGTTGTTGACCGCGTATTAATGTGTTTTGAGAGAAAATCTCAATTAGAGGTGTCTTTTAATTGAGAGAACATTTTTGTCTCTAGAACCTTTTTTCTTATCCATTGCGTTCATTAACTGAACCGCTCCTTCGAAAGTTTTGCATCACTCAATTTTATCTCGTCTGTTCGTAGGGATATGAATTAAAGTATTTGTTCTGCGTTGGCATCAATTTTGTTTGGGCAGTGTTCCTTAGCTGAATTTTATTATCCATCATAGTTTGCTGGTAATGCCTGCATTCATAGATTACTTAGATAAGAAATGCCTTAGCCTTTTTTTGTGCAGCAAATAAATAAATTTGTGATCATTTCATTTTATGCGTTTAGGAGCATAGATGAAAGAAGATATATTGCTTTCCTTGCGGCGTAAACACGCCCGGGAAGGGCTTATCGGGCAGCATCCTGACTTTTTGGGGCTTGTAGAAAAACTCAAAAAAATATCCGATATAAATGTTTCGGTGCTGTTGATTGGCGAAACCGGCACCGGCAAGGGCCGATGTGCCGAATTTATTCACCAGTACGGCGAACGCCATAACAGACCTTTCATTCCGTTCAACTGCGGTGCGACGCCGGAAAATCTGTTTGAGAGTCAATTGTTTGGTCACTCCAAAGGCGCTTTCACCGGGGCGTACAAAGAGCGCTCTGGTTTGGTGGAAGAAGCGCACGAAGGCATTTTATTCCTGGATGAGATCAATTCTCTGCCCCTTAGCTCGCAGGTAAAACTAAATCATTTTCTGGAGACCGGCTGTTTTCGGCGGTTGGGAGAAAATGGCTTTCGACAAGCCAATGTGCGCATCGTGGCCGCGGCCAATTCGGATCTGAGCCAGGAAGTTTCCGCAGGCGATTTTCGCGAAGACTTGTACTATCGGCTGGCCGAATATGAGCTGCAGGTGCCGGCGCTGCGCAATCGTGTTCAGGACATCGCGCTGTTAGTGCATTATTTTATCTCCAAAAATAGCGATTTGAATGCGAATCACAACCTGCAATTTTCCGCCAGAGCCCTGAAAGCGTTAATGGATTATCCCTGGCCGGGAAATATCCGGGAATTGGAGAATTTTGTTAAACGTTCTTTAATCGATTCCCAAGTCCAAACCATCGACAAACTATCCTTTAAACAAAAAAAACCGTTCGACCCTACACTGCCATTCAGCCGGGAGCTGGAAGCGTTGCCCTGGAAACAAGCCAAAAAGCAAATCGTCGCCTCATTCGAAAAAAAATATCTGTGTGTTCTACTAAAAAAATATCGCGGCATCGTGACGCGCTGTGCCAAACATGCCGACATGCACGCCAGTGATTTCTGGAAGCTCATGCGAAAATATCGTCTGAAAGCCAGCCGCTACCGCAGTTCGAATTCCGAGGAATCTTACCATTAAAAGGACTTCACCAGAATTCACACGACAAATTGCTGCGGCCCTCGCAAAAATAATAATTTCCCACAGCGTCCAGACTCAATTCAAAATGGTCTTCTGATTCAAAATATTCCAAAACGGGATCGGCGTGGAAAAATTCCCCCCACTGCGAAGAAAAATATCCAGGTAACAATTCTCTGTTTTTGTGACATTTGCCATCGCTTCACCAAAAAGTGCAGGGGAAAAACTCCACACTATTTCAAATTTAGCTGAAAATCTACTTTTGTTACAAGTGGCTATTTTAACTGATATTAAAACCCGCTGATTTTAATGGAATTATTCTTGCAAGGGTTGGGTGACATTTCCACGGCATCCAATTAACGTGTGTAGATCAATTTAATTTAATTTTTTAAATGACAGATGAACAACGGGCGGCCATCCGAGATATTTTACGATATATCCAAAAACAACCAGGCGCCAAGCATACCGCACGGGGCATTGCCGAATATTGGACCTTTCAACAGCGCTTGGAAGAAAAAGTGGACATTGTGCTCGCGGCCATCGCTTACCTGGTTAAAGAAGGGTTTTTAGAAGAAATTCAAAAAGAAGATCTACAAAATTATTATCGTGTCAATCAAAAAAAGCTCGAAGACATTCCCAGAGAATTAGAAATATTGGATAAAGAAAATTAATAATTTTAATAGGAGGTATTCCCATGCCTGTTCAACCAACTTATCCGGGCGTGTATGTTGAAGAAGTCCCCAGCGGTGTGCGTACCATCATAGGGGTGGCCACCTCTATCACCGCGTTTGTGGGCCGAGCCCAGCGCGGCCCGGAGAACCGACCCATTTCGATTAACAGCTTTGCTGATTTTGAACGCATTTTTGGCGGCTTGTGGAAAGAAAGTCATCTTGGGTTTGCTGTGCGAGATTTTTATTTGAATGGCGGCAGCCGGGCCATCATCGTTCGTTTATTCCATGAAGAAGATGAAAACGGCTCCACAAATGGATCGGATTCCTCTGGAGAGGAAACGTCTGCAGAAGGTAGCGAGTCCACTGAAGGTGAAACCTCCTCGGAAAGTTCCTCTACTTCTGCCGATACTCCCCGACCGGCCAAAGCCAAAATTAAACACGGTGACTTTACTTATGAAGCGGCTTATTCAGGCCAATGGGGCAACCATTTGCGGTTGATAGTCGATCATGATGTGACTTTGGAGGTTGCGGAGCGATTCGATCTCACTAAATCAGATTTATTTAACTTGACCATTCGAGATACAAAAACCGACTTCACGGAAGTTTTTCGCAATTTGACCGTGAAAGAAAGTCCTCGTTTAGTGAATAAAATATTAGAAAATGAATCGAAATTGCTTAGGATTACTACGGATCCTCTGCCTGCCAATATACCGGCTAAGCACAATCTTCCCAAAGTGGGTGAAGACAGGTGGGACGATAATACACCGGCCACCAACAGCAAGGTTGCAGATGCTGATTTAGCGTCCGACGGCAAAGCTTTGGATGCCAATGATTTCAGTGGGCCTGGTAAAGAAAATGCTAAAGAAGGTATTTATGCACTGAAAGACGCCGACCTTTTTAATATTCTCTGTATCCCGCCCTACAATACTTCAAATAATACAGATGATACGGTTTGGTCCAAAGCCGCAAAATATTGTGAAGATCGAAGAGCGATGCTGATCATCGATCCTCCCGACGGGTGGAAAACAAAAGAAGATGCCAAAACCAAATTTGCCACAGAAATAAGCACGAGAAGTCAGAATGCGGCGCTGTTTTTCCCACGATTAAAACAGCCCAACCCTCTGAAAGATGGTCAGCGTGAGGCGTTCGTGCCGTGTGGAGCGGTGGCAGGCATTTTCGCGCGCACCGACACTCAGCGCGGCGTCTGGAAAGCGCCAGCCGGCTTGGATGCCACTCTGCGGGGGGTACCGGAATTGAGTGTTCCGCTGACGGATCTCGAAAACGGCGAGCTCAATCCCCTGGGCATCAATTGCTTGCGATTTAAACCGCCTGCCGGCCGCATCGTCTGGGGTGCGCGCACCCTGAAAGGAGACGACCGTCTGGCTTCGGAATGGAAATACATTCCGGTGCGCCGGACTGCGTTGTTTATCGAAGAGAGCCTTTACCGCGGAACACAATGGGTGGTTTTTGAGCCCAACGACGAACCGCTGTGGGCGCAGATTCGTTTGAACGTTGGGGCGTTCATGCACAATCTTTTCCGCCAGGGCGCCTTCCAGGGCAGCACGCCACGGGAAGCGTATTTGGTCAAGTGCGACAGTGAGACTACTACACAAAACGATATCGATCAGGGCATCGTCAATATTCTGGTTGGTTTTGCGCCATTGAAACCGGCCGAATTTGTCATCATCAAAATCCAGCAGCTGGCTGGGCAAATCGAGACCTAAGGAGGCATTTTATGGCACAGTTTAGCGTTAATGCACAACGATTTGATCCTTACAAAAATTTTAAATTTCGCGTTAAATGGGACAACAAGTATGTCGCTGGCGTCAGCAAGGTGAGCATTTTAAAACGCACCACCGAGGTGGTGTCCCATCGCGAGGGGGGCGATCCCAGCAGCGATCGCAAGTCGCCGGGACGAACCCAGTACGAAGCGGTTACGCTGGAGCGCGGGGTGACGCATGATCCCGAGTTTGAACAGTGGGCAAACAAAGTCTGGAGCCAGGGCGCCGGCCTGGGAGCGGAAGTCTCCCTGGCCGATTTTCGCAAGGATATCACCATCGAAGTTTACAACGAAGCCGGGCAGTTGGTGATTGCTTACAACGTTTTTCGTTGCTGGGTGTCGGAGTTTCAGGCGCTGCCGGAGCTGGACGCCAATGCCAATGCCGTGGCCATCGAAATGCTCAAGCTTGAAAACGAGGGTTGGCGACGCGATGAAAACGTGGTGGAACCCACCGAACCCAGCTTTACCGAGCCGGCCTAAGAAATGCGAATTTTAAACGAACAATTGCTCTTGCAAATCTGGGAAGCCGGGCAATCGCAGCATCCGGTGGATCGCGCGTTGACCGTTTTACAGGCCGCTTACCCGGAATCGACCAGAGCAGCGCTGGCAAAATGGAGCAAAGGTCAGCGGGACGCGCGCTTGCTGCAAATCCGCCAGCAGATTTTTGGCAGTCTGATCCACGGTTGGATTACCTGTGAATCGTGCCAGGAAAAAATGGAAGTCACTTTGCAAACGGATCACCTCACTCTGTCTGCGCCAGAGGAAGAGGACGTTGAAGAGCATTCATTCAATCAAGACGGTTATGAAACGGTCTTTCGACTGCCAAACAGTTTCGACCTGGCGGAAGTGGCGCAGTGCGAAAACCAAAAATCTGCAGAAAAATTGCTGCAGAATCTCTGCATCTTGTGGGTGAAGCGTGACGGCAAGCCGGTACAAAAATCCCGAATCCCCAAAAAGTTGCTTTCCGCCATTTCAAAAAAAATGGTCGAGTTAGATCCGTTAGCTGAGATAAGACTTATGTCCGAGTGTAAAACATGCGGCGAACTCTGTCAGATGGATTTGGATGTGATTTCTTATGTGTGGGCTGAAATCGCGGCTCTGGCAAAACGGATTCTGCACGAAGTGCACATCCTGGCGCGCAGTTATGCCTGGAGTGAACAGGATATTTTGTCTCTGCCTGCGCGGAGGAGACAATCCTATCTGGCCTTGGTGACCGCATGACCGGCTTTTTGAGTCACTTAACCGCCCAAACATTGGGCGTGACACCGCGTCTTCAGCCGATGATTCAACCGTTGTTTTCAAAGCCCACGGTCATGGTTGCGCAGGACAGCCTTTCGACTGAGTCGTGGCCGGGAACGGTTCCCATGCAGCCGTCGGCAACGGATGCAGGGAATCCAACAAAAGGTGAAAATTTGCAAATTAATGACCGCTTGCTTTCACACAATAATTCATACCAGAAAATGGAAAGGGATGTAACAACACCCAGGTTCAATCAAATTTTTCAAAAAGAGACGGCAGGTCACTACGAAATTATGTCAGCCCAAAAGCCGCAGTTCAAGGAAGCTGGTTTAAAAGACGGTTCGCTTCTGCTGGGTTCAAACCGCTCTGTTTTGGACGCTTCCGCCAAAAAAATGAATCAATTGCTTATTTCTGAACAAAATCCAGTAATGCGTGCGGCGTCAATAAATGCTGCAACGAATACGCTTGATGGGGAGGGGACACAAAATCAGTTTCGAGATTTCATTATGCACAATCGCGACCTGTTTCCGGTGGCTCCTCAAATGCAACTTGCGTCTTCCTCGAAACCGACGGTGCAGATTCGAATCGGGCGGGTGGAAGTGCGGGCCGTCATGCCATCGAAAACACCTGAATTTCGCCGAAATGTTTCCAAGCCCAGTCCGGTGCTTTCTTTGAGTGAATATTTGCAACAGCAAAGCGGGGGCAAGCCATGAGTAATTTTTTGGCGATCGCCACGGTAACCGCCACCCTACGGCACATTTTACTCGATGCGGTGCAATCGGATGTGCCCGGTGCGGAGGTCACTACCGAGCAGCCCAACAATCTCGTCAATCAAAATCCGGCGCCGCGAGTGAACATTTATCTTTATCAGGTCACGCCAAACGCCGCCTATCGAAATACCGATCTTCCCACTCGCAGGTCCAATAGCCAAATGGTTCAGCGTCCGCGAGCCGCAATTGATTTACATTATCTGCTAACGGTTTATGGCAATGAAGTCACTTTGGAACCGCAGCGATTATTAGGCAGTACCGTCAGAACCATCCATGAGCATCCGGTTTTAACACGAGAAGATATTAAAGACGTCATCATCAATCCCACTTACAATTTTTTAGCGCGATCCAATCTCGCCGATGAAGTAGAGCTGGTGAAATTCACCCCCACCTCAATTTCATTGGAAGAGCTGTCAAAACTCTGGTCGGTGTTTTTTCAGATACCATATTCGTTGTCGGTGTCGTTTCAGGCGACCGTTGTTCTGATTGAAAGTGAAATCACCACCAAACCGGCGCTGCCGGTGCTCGAGCGCAACATCGTGGTGCAGCCGTTTAGAGGTCCTGTGATTGAAACGATACTTTCGGAAGATGGAGCCGATGCCGCCATTCTGAGCAGCAGCACCATTTTGATTCGCGGCAAGAAATTGCAGAGCAAGAATTCCCAGGTGCGAATCGGCGGTCAATTGGCGACACCGCAATCGGTGGTGGACACCGAAATCAAACTCTCCCTTTCGACGCTACCGAACATCGACGAGCTGCAAGCCGGCGTGCAGGGCATTCAGGTGGTGCACGTGATATTTGCCGGCCCACCGCCGTATGGATTTGAATCGAATGTGGCGGCATTTGTACTGCAGCCGAATTTTGATGAAGCGGACATTCAGTACGATGAAAATAAACAGGAAGTGCAGGTAACCGTGCAACCTCGGGTTGGTAAAATGCAGCGTGTGCTTTTGCTGTTAAACACCGTTCCCACGGCAGACAATTCGACTTCGGATTCTTACAGTTTTCCAGCTGCCCCACGCGAACAGGATTCGAGGACGGTGAACATTCCCATCCGCGATGTAAAAAACGGGCTCTATCTGGTACGCCTACAAATAGATGGCGCCCAAAGTCCGCTGCAAGTGGATGAGGGTGGCAAGTTTGAAGGGCCGAAGATTCAAATTGGGCCGGCGCCGCCGTTGGCCAAATTACGCGTCACCGATATCGGTCTGTCTTTTGAAGAATCGGGCGGCGTGTTCAATGTGAACGCGCTCATTTCGGTGAAAGATGAAGCCAACGCGGCTGTGGAAGGCGCGGCGTTAACGGCGCTCTGGACTTTGCCGGACGCCACTGAGCAAAGCAAAAACGCCACTACCAACAGTTCGGGCGTGGCGCTGTTTACCATTTCAAATGGGACGGGTGAGTATTCGCTGGAAATAAAGGAAGTGTCGAAGGCCAATTTCAATTTCGATTCAGCGAACAGTGTTTTGAAGAAAAGCATTTCCACGGCCTCGCCGTTGTTGAAGATGCGATCCACCAGGATCGAATTGGAAAAGGAAATCAAAAATGAACAAACGCGCATTCGCGCCAAAGTGACCGTACGCGATGAAAACCAGGAGAAGATTTCCGAAGCAAACGTGTTTATTACCTGGTTTTTACCCGAAGGCGGTTCTGCTCAGCAAAATGAGCTCACCGACACGCGCGGCGTGGCGCGCTTTATGGTGCTGGATGGCGATGGCACCTACACGCTCAACATCAATAATATCGAAAAGAGCGGCTATGAATTTGATCGCGAAAACAGCGATCTGGTGAATGCCATTGTGATTGGTGGCGACACCGGCGCCGGCGGTACCCCTATTCGCTCGGAAAAAATCGAGCTGGAGGCGGAACAGCGAGAAGGAAAAATACGCGTGCGCGCCAAGGTCACGGTGAAAGACGAAAGCAAAGAAAAGATTGCCGACGCAGCGGTGTCCGCCACCTGGACCCTGCCCAATGGCCGCACAGAGGAACAAACCGAAAATACCGATTCCCGCGGGGTGGCGAGATTTTCAACCGAGGATGGCGACGGAGTCTATACGTTAAACATCACAAATATTGTCAAAACCGGGTTTCGTTTTGATCCCAGCGAGGGTGAAATCATAAAAACACACACTGTCTAAAACCATGTCAAACCACGATGCAAATAATTGGTACGAGGCCAATCAGCACTATCTGAAAGCGGCCCTGGATGAAATCAGTCAAATATTAGAGCGCCACATAGAGTCATCTCAGAGCGCCAAAAAGAAAAGAGCGTCTTCCCCGTTTGATGCGAATTTTCAAGTAAGCTGGAGCCCGGAGCTGCCCGCGCCGCCCGCTCTGGAAACGTTGACGAAAACGTTCAATTTGACGGCTTTTGAACGCCGGCTTTTGCTTTTGTGCGCTGGGGTGGATTTGGATGCCAAGCTTGAGCTTCAATGTGGAAAATTAAATGGCGATTTCACTCGCAGCAATCCGACGTTCAGTTTGGCGTTGTCGGTTTTGCCTGAACCGCACTGGAGTGCGCTCTCACCATCGGCGCCATTGCGCTATTGGAGGTTGATTGAGGTCGGCAGCGGGGCTTCCTTGACTCGCAGCACGTTAAAGATCGATGAAAGAATTTTAAATTATTTAGCCGGTGTTTACCACGTCGATGAGCGGTTGTCTGGTTATTTAGATGTGGTGGATCCGCCGAAAGAGTTGGTGACGTCACATCAGTATCTGGCGGAGCAGATTGCTGCGATCTGGACAAATTCCTCGCCCAGAAACGATTTGCCCGTGATTCAATTGGTGGGTACGGAGGCCGCGGAAAAACGCATGGTGGCAGCGTCGGCATGCAAAATGGTGGGGGTGCAGATGCTAGCTCTGCCGGCCCACTTTTTACCAGCGGACCAAAATGAATTCAATGCGTTGATTCGGTTGCTGCTGCGCGAAGGCTACCTCAACGCGCAAGCGCTGTTTCTGGATTGTGACGACCTGGATAAAATGGACAGCCAGCGTGTGAAACTCACCCATCGCTTGACAGAGTCCATGCAGGGCCGGCTCATGATGAGCAGCCGGAATCCTGTGGAAACCCGCAGCCGCAACGCGGTGTCTTTTACCGTCAACAAACCAACCACCGAGGAGCAGCTTGGAATTTGGCGAGAGAATTTGGGCCGAGCGTTTCCCCTTTTAAACGGCCAGTTTGAATCGCTCATTTCGCAATTCAGTTTGAATTTAAACACCATTCATTCCATTTGTGCGGAGGTGTCCGGAAAAATCAATCCGGCGCGGGAACCGCTGGATGCAAAAGAGTTGGGTCGGCAATTGTGGGATACTTGCCGGCTGCAAGCCCGGCCGCGCCTGGAAGATCTGGCGCAATTTATCGAACCGCTATCTTCTTGGGACGATCTGGTTCTGCCCGAGCCGGCGAAACAGAGTTTGCGGGAAATCGCCACCCATTTGCGGCAGCGCACCAAAGTGTACGAAAAATGGGGGTTTGCGTTCAAAAGCAAGCGCGGTCTCGGCATCAGCGCGCTGTTTGCCGGGGCCAGCGGCACAGGCAAAACCATGGCCGCGGAAGTGCTGGCTAACGAGTTTCGGCTGGATCTGTATCGCATCGACTTGAGCTCGGTGGTGAGCAAATACATCGGTGAAACGGAAAAGAATTTGCGCAAGGTGTTTGACGCGGCCGAAGATACCGGCGCCATCCTGCTGTTCGACGAGGCGGACGCCTTGTTCGGCAAGCGCAGCGAAGTTAAAGACAGCCACGACCGCTACGCCAACATCGAGGTGAGTTACTTGCTGCAGCGCATGGAGGCCTACCGGGGTTTGGCCATTTTAACTACTAATCGTAAAAGTGCCATCGATTCGGCTTTTCTGCGGCGTATCCGTTTTATCATCGAGTTTCCATTTCCGGAATTGCAACAGCGAGCGGAAATCTGGCTGCGAGTTTTTCCGGAACGCACCCCCCGGGAGAACCTGGAAATTCAGAAACTAGCGCGTTTGAATATTGCGGGCGGCAACATTCGCAACGTTGCTTTGAATGCTGCTTTCCTGGCGGCTGAACAATCCGAGGTCGTGCAAATGAAACACTTGCTGCGCGCGGCCAGAAGCGAATACGCAAAAATTGAAAAATCTTTGACTGAAAATGAAATCAAGGGGTGGGCATGAAACCATTCGATTTGGATTTGCATATCGACGAACTGGTGCTGCACGGATTTGAATTTTGCGATGGATTTGAGGTTCGTCAGGCTATGCAGAATGAGTTGCAGCGATTGTTTTTGAATGAAGGCATTTCTCCAAATGTGGCAGAAGCCGGTCAAATTGACTTGTTAAATGCAGGTGCGTTTGAAGTTCCGGCCAATTCAAGTGCCCGGACGGTGGGATTTCAAATTGCGCAAAATCTTTACGGCAGTTTGCAAGTTTAGGATACATGATTTAAGCGATAACTGTTTGCAAATATGTACAAACGAATTGATTTGTTAGAAAGTGGGTATTTGTGCCTCAGAGCCTATGTGAATCATCCAACCCAGCGGGTCGTGTCATTCTGGAAAAATCTTTTTAAGGAACAGTCATTTGCTTCCAAACTAAAAAGATTCCTGCTGAATGACAGAATAAAGGATTTATGACTTTTTACTCAGTCTGTAAAACTTGAACGCCAAAAAATACTACGCTAATGAATAGTAGAGCTCAGGTATTAAAAAACTTTGAAAGGATACTTGCTCAATGAGTACATTTCCCGGAGCGCCTCGACTTGTAAAAGGCGGCATCGTTTTATTAAATCCGAATTCACTGGCGGTCCTGCGGGTGATTTCGTTTCAGTACAATCCCGAAACCCTGACTCGTACTCTGGAGATAATGGGCACGGGTGCGGATGGCGGCGATCGCAGCGAAACCCTGCGACTCAAAGGTGCGCCGGCCGAAACCATCAAGGTGGACGTGGAAATAGACGCCACGGATCAACTGGAATTTCCTGGCCAGAGTCCGGACGCAGTTAATTTTGGTATCCTGCCTCAGTTGGATGTTTTAGAAACCATTGTTTACCCGGCCAGCCGTACTGTGCAGCAAAACAATAATCTGGCCAACGTTGGCACGCTGGAAATCAGCCCTGTGGAATCCCCGCTGGCTTTGTTTGTTTGGAGCGCTAAACGGGTGCTGCCGGTGCGCTTGACGGAATTTAGCATCACCGAAGAATTTTTTAATGCCGCTTTGAATCCCATTCGGGCAAAAGTCAGTCTGGGAATGCGAGTCTTGAACACCAATGATTTGCAATTTTCTCATAAAGCCAGCAATTTGTTCATGGTACATCACCAGCAAAAGGAACAGCGAGCGAGCAAAAGCAAAACCGGCTTATTGCTCAATCTTGGAATCAGTCGAATCAAATGAGGTGATTATGTTTCCTATTAACAGTCGTTATCATGAAATCGAGAAAGCCGAATTCAAAACCGAGGATGGCAGGAGTATACCCTACCTGCTGCGGCGGTTCGTACCGCCGGCGGAGCGCTTCGATTTGATCGAAGAGCACGCGGTCACCGAGGGTGATCGGCTGGATAATATCAGTGCGGAGCATCTGGGCGATGCCGAGCTGTTCTGGCGTATTTGCGACGCCAACAACGCCATGCGTCCCGAAGAGCTCACTGAAGAAATCAACCGTAAATTGAGAATCACTTTACCAGAAGGCCTTTCGGGCCAGCCATTATGAACCGGGGATTTTACCTTACTTTGAAAATGGGTTCCGTCATTCCAAGAGCGGTGCCCAAAGACGTGATTGAGTCGCTGACGGAAGTGCAGGTGACTTCCGCAGCCAGCAGTCAGAGCGGATTTCAGTTGAAATTTACCCTGGGAAAAAATTCCGCCATCAGCCGCAACTACCTGCCCTCTGGCTTTTTTGATCCGCGCACGCGTGTGATCATCGTGGCCACAGTGAACGGCGCTGCCCACGTCTTGATGGACGGCGTGATCACCAAACAAGACGTCACCGCCAGCAACGAGCCCGGCCAGGCCGCGCTTACCATCACCGGCATGGATTTGAGCGTACTGATGGACTTTATCGATTTGACCGGATTTCCTTACGCGTCCCTACCTTTTGGGGCGCGCGTGGCCTTGATTCTTGCGAAATACGCTGTGTTTGGAATTATTCCCATAGTCGTGCCAACTTTACTGTCATTTGTGAAAAATCCTTTGGAAAGCATCGCTAAACATCAGGGTACGGATCTCAATTATATCAACAGTCTCGGCCAACAATGCGGTTATGTTTTTTATATCGATCCCGGACCCAAACCGGGGATCAGTCGGGCTTACTGGGGACCGGAGATTCGGTTCGGTGCATCGCAGCCCGCGCTCAGCATCGACATGGATGCGGCCACTAACGTGGAATCCTTGAATTTTTCTTACGATGGTTTATCTAATAAACTCTTATTGGTTCAAATTCAAGAAAAGAGAACCAAAATTCCAATTCCAGTGCCCATTCCCCCTCTAAATCCGTTGAAACCCCCATTGGCGGCCAAATTAGCCACCGTAATGAAATCACAGGTGTTGCGTGATACGGCAAAAAAAGATTGGGCTGAAGCTGCCTGTAATGCGCTTTCCACGCTGGCAAATGCAGCGGATGCGGTATCAGCTAACGGACAGCTCGATGTGCTCCGCTACGGGCAGGTCATAAAACCGCGGCAGCTCATCTCGGTGCGCGGAGCCGGCTTGACAGAAGATGGTCTTTATTTTGTGAAAAGTGTGACTCACAACATTAAAATAGGTGAATATAAACAAAGTTTCTCGCTGGTACGAGGCGGGGTGAAATCTTCCATTTCGAGAGTACGCGTATGAGTGATAACAATAAATTTTTTGGCAAATATCGTGGTCTGGTTCTGAATAACATCGATCCCCTGCGACAGGGGCGGCTGCTGGTGCAAGTGCCGGACGTGGAAGGATTGATACCTTCCACCTGGGCCATGCCCTGTCTGCCGTTTGCCGGCATGCAATCGGGCATGTACGTGGTACCGAATATTGGTTCGGGCGTGTGGGTGGAATACGAACAGGGGGATCCCGATTATCCTATCTGGAGCGGCTGCTGGTGGGGGTCGCAAACTGAGATTCCGGCATTGGCTTTAGCTTCGCCGCCGGCAATACAGAATATGGTCATGCAAACGGTCGGGCAAAATACTTTGCAGATGAGCGACGTTCCAGGTCCCACTGGCGGGTTTTTGCTCAAGATCAAGTCGGGTGGTTTTATCTCCATCAACGATACCGGCATCACCATTTCCAACGGCAAAGGCGCCACCATCATGCTGACGGGAAATACAGTCACCATCAATAATGGCGCACTGGTAATTACTTGACGACTTTTTAGTGGAGGTTCTCAATGCCTGGACTTTTTTATCATGTGAATGCCACTGCACAATGTCCTCATGCCGGACAAATTTCGGTGGTGAGCAGCAACACCCGCGTAACCGTCAGCGGGCAGCCGGTGGCCACACTGGGGGATAATTATCCCATTGCTGGTTGTCCGTTTACCGTGCCAGGACCAAAGCCGCAGCCCTGCATCAAAGTGCAGTGGCTGGTGCCAGCGGTCAGGGTGAAGGTCATGGGGCAGCCGGTGATTTTACAAACCAGTTCAGGGATTTGTCTGAGCGCCGAGCAAATACCCCAGGGACCGCCGAATATATTGGCCACGCAGACGCGTGTCCAGGGAATCTGAGATGAGTAAGTGATGCGATACACTGTTCAAAAAGATGCCACGACAGACTTCCAGGTAGAAAAAAACGAAAAGCGAAGATCGTAAATCGAAAATGAAAACTCGAATATCGAAATCTATAAGTCGGTTTACGAATTTCGTTATTTTCATTAGTGGAAATCTTGTTTGAAGTAAGATACTGAACGAGTGAATCGAAAATAATTGATTTAAAATGGACAATAAAACGATAAAACAAAAATGCTAAATATCGACTTTCCATTTCATTTTGATGGCGCCGGCCGCACCGCTGCCATTAACGATGAAGGACATATTCGCAATCTCATCGAACAGCTCATTTTCACCAGTCCGGGAGAACGAGTCAATCGTCCTGATTTTGGCAGCGGCTTGCTGCAACTGGTGTTCGAGCCCAACAGTCCCGAATTAGCCGCGACTTTGCAGGTGACCATTCAAGCTGCTCTGCAGCAGTGGCTGGGGGACCTCATCGAGGTGCAGGAGCTGCTGGTACAAAGCGACGATGCCAATTTGCGGGTTGAAATTCAATACGTAGTTTTGCGCAGCGGTGAATCCCGCAACGAATCCTTTGAACGGAGTAACGTGCAATGATCCAAAAAGTATTGAGCTGTCAAAATGAAAAACGACGCGAGAAAGTGCGGGTTTCAGGTGATGTAGAGGGCAAGGAATTCAACGGCCTCGATTTTCTCGAAATCTGCTCGAAAGATCAGCGCCAATTGCACGTCTTTCTGATCCGCAAAGCGTCCGAAGCTCTCAAAGCGGTTTTCACCGGCAGCGAAGAGCACCGTCGGCAAGCGCTCAAATATGTACAAATCACTGGTCGCCGTCGCGCCGCAGAAATCAACGTGACCAGCATCGAGCTAAAAGTCAGCCCTAACCCGCAGATCGACGACTACTTTGAAATCGAAGTAGATAAGCCCGGGGATTTTTCGACTTACATCTTGAAATTTACCGATGTGGATGAAAACGATCACCCCACGGAGCGGCCGCTGCCGGGTTTCGATTCCCGCTACGCGACTTTACCGTTTAGTTTTAAAGCGAATTGTCCCAGTGATCTGGACTGCCAACCTCGACAAATCTGTCCGCCCAAAAAAATGCCGCCGGTGGCGATCAACTATCTGGCCAAAGATTACGCCAGTTTTCGGCAATTACTTCTGGACCGGTTGACGCAGATCATGCCCGTCTGGCACGAGCGGCATGTGCCGGATCTCGGGATAACTCTGGTAGAAATTCTGGCTTACGCCGGCGACTACCTAAGCTATTACCAGGACGCCGTGGCCACCGAAGCCTATCTGGACACGGCGCGCAAACGCATTTCCGTGCGCCGGCACAGCCGGCTGGTGGATTACCAGATGCACGAAGGCTGCAACGCCCGCGCTTGGCTCTCTCTGGAGCTTGAAGGGCTGACTTCCGCAACACTTGATGCTGAGGAGATGTCCTTTGTAACCGTCTTTAAAGATGTACCGGAGCCGGGAAAGGTTCTGAAGGCCGAGGATTTAATCGGCGTACCTTCAGCAAGTTATGAAGTTTTTGAGCCGCTGGTGAAAAAATCACAATCTGAAATTGAGTTGTTTGAAAAGCATAACACCTTGAAATTTTACACCTGGGGCGACGACGAATGCTGTTTGCCGCGCGGCGCCACTTCGGCCACTTTGGAATACGATTGGCGGAGGTCTCCGACCCCGCCGCAAGTTGAAATAGCGACGCCGAAACCCGCTGGCAATCAAATGACCGTCCAAGACGATTTTTCAAATATCGACTTAAAATTGCAACCCGGAGATTTTCTTATCTTTGAAGAGGTGCGCGGACCCAAAACCGGCAACGAGGCGGACGCAGACCCCGCTCATAGGCATATCGTGCGGTTAACGAAGGTTGAACCGGTAATGGACGAGCTCTATGACGACAAACCTCTGGTGGAAATTGCCTGGTCAAAGGAAGACGCCCTGCCATTTCCGTTATGCATTTCTGCTGTGGGACCGGCGCCGGAGTGCTGCGTGCTGCGTGACCTCAGTGTGGCGCGCGGAAATGTGCTGCTGGTGGACCACGGCCGCCGAATAGATGATGAGCCTTTAGGAAAAGTGCCTACAAAAATGATTGACGTCCATTGCGAAAGAGAGGGCCGGCCGGCCGACATGAGTTTGCTACCGGAATTGTTTCGGCCGGTGCTCAAACAGGGTCCGCTTACTTTTAGCGAGCACCTTTCTGATGACGGGCCGGCTGCCGGACGGTTGCAGCAGGATCCCCGCGCTGCCGTACCGCAGCTCAAACTGACTAGTTTGAAATTCGAACCCCTCGCCGACGGCAACGGCGCCTGGGAACCCCGTAGAGATTTGCTGGCCAGCGAAGAAGATGACCGACATTTTACAGCTGAAATGGATGAAACGGGCCGGGCGCATCTAAGATTTGGAGACGGAGAAACCGGGCGATTGCCGGAGGCAGGCCGGGAGTTTCAGGCAGAGTACCGAGTGGGGAACGGCGTGAACGGCAACGTGGGCGCTGAACGCATTGCGCACATGGTGTTGCGCAAAACCGCTTTCAGCGGCGGCCGGGTCTTCGTTCGAAATCCTTTTCCTGCACAAGGCGGCCGCGAGCCGGAGCCCATCTCCGAGGTCAAGTTGTTTGCGCCCACCACGTTTCGCAAGCGCCTGGAGCGCGCCATTACGCCAGATGATTATGCACGGATTGCCATGCGCAATCCTAAAATCCAGAAAGCCTCGGCTACTTTGCGCTGGAATGGCAGCTGGTACG
>JBHHXN010000031.1:0-38158 GCA_046757025.1 bacterium | reverse complement strand
ACCCTTCGACGCAGTTTATCCTGAGCTTGTCGAAGGGCTCAAGGTGTAGAAATATGGACTTTTCGGTCAATCACTAACTATTTGTGTAAAGAATTATTTGAATTCAGGTTAATAATTATGCGTTAGAAACCATTGATTACACTGCTACGAAACTTGAGTTATTTTTATTTAAAAAATTCGCATGTAATTAGTGTCCATCCGTAAGGAACCTTTTTTTGTCATTCCCGCAATCTTTAATCGGGAATCCATTGATCCATTAGGCATGAGATTCCCGATGAGCTTGTCCCTGCATGTTTTAAGCAGGGAGCATTCGGGAATGACGATTCCGGATGGACTAATTAGAGTATTACTAACAAACTTTAAACAAGGAGGAAATTATGTCTGACAACGGCGACAGCGGTTTTAATTTTTTTAAGGGTTTTTTATTTGGTGGTATTGTGGGCGCCGTCATCGCGATTTTATATGCCCCCAAATCTGGTAAAGAAGTTCGCGAAGATCTGCGCACGCGATCCCTGGAGCTGCGGGGTGATGCCGAAGCCAAACTGCAGTTAGCGCAGAAAAAAGCCGAGGCGATTCTGGAGGAAACGAAAAAGAAATTGGAAGAGCTGCGCAAAGAAACACAGACTGCGGTGAGCGGGGTTTCCGACAAAGCGGCCATAGCGATCCAACAGGGGAAAACCACCATTGAAAAGGAAAAAGATAAACTTAAAAGCGCCATCGATGCCGGTGTCAACGCTTATAAAGAAGAAAGATCCGCTAAAAAGAAAAAAGCCTGAGAAAATATGCAGTTAGTTGGTGTCTGGACAGAAAGTGTCATTCTGAGGAATTCCGCTACCCGGGAGACCGAAGAATCTTTTCCTTCGGAGTCTGTTTGTTCAAGGAGCGAACCCTCTGCACGAATTCACCACTTTTGCATTTTAGTAATCTGAGATACATGCGATTATTCGTCGTGGAATTTATCCCTTCGCCAGGTTCAGGTCAAGCTCTGAGCAACGTCGAAGGACTCCTCAAAATGTCAAAATAGGGGGTTTTCTTTCAGACAATAGTTGGAAACGTTTCATTAAATTACAAAGTCAAAAAAGTTGAAATAAAATTATGGTTACTTCGATAAGTGTTGCGATCATTGCGGGTCTGCTGTTTATAAACACGCTTTTTATTATAGTGGTTTTGATACGAGCCTTAAAAGTTCTGGGTGAATTTCAAAAGCTTATTGAAATGGTGCGATTGCAAATCTCTCCCATCATTCATGATTTGACGCAGATACTGACCGATGTGCGTTCCATCGTTCGCACGGCTGAGAAGGAGATGGTGAAAATTGAGGACAGCTTGACGGCAGTTCGGGATACCACGCGCAACATCAAAGAATTTGAAGCGCTCATCCAGGAACGCATCGAGCGCCCGCTGCTGGATTTGACCGCTATCATTTCGGCTCTGGTAAAAGGCGGGCAAGTTTTCTGGCAAAATGTCATCAAACGTTGAATCGGAGTGCCCCATCTCCGAAATGATTGCAGGATTCCCAAGAGCCAGTAGAAGCTACCGCTCTTCACCCTGAGCAAAATCGATGGGTGAATTTATTGGTGTCCCGAATTTGATTTGGGACTCACCATGAAGCCAGGTGCCGGACAATTAATTTTGAAATGGAGCACAAATTTATCCTGCCGTCACTCAAGTCGGCGGTAAATTTAGCCGTCGTTTTGAAGTGCGCTCCGAAATGGTTTGCCTCCGCGGTATTTACGGCCGTCTCAAACTCTGTCGGGTCTCCAGAAATTCTGCCAATGGATGGAGAAATGACGTGACAATTTGAGTCGTTAATTAAATGTAAAATTATGGTTAAATTTGTATTTTTGTTTGAATTCCATGAATTAATTGCGTAAATTTCTTTGACAAGGGACTTTAAGACGCCTGAATCTTCCGATACCAATAATCAACTTACTGTGTTAATCCTCGTTTTTTGGTACAATGAACACTAAATTTCGGGAATCTTAAAATCTTGCAGTGGAAACAGATAGATAAGAAAAGAAATTTAGTACGGGCCAGATGAACTAAAATCATTTATTCTGTGTTCGTGAAGTTGGTTTATGAATTGCTTTTTGGTTTTATGTTAAGGGAAACAGGATGCCTTCCCGCAAGTCATTTTTTTCGCCCATAGTCAGTTACTTTGCCATCGGGCTTATCGTTGTCATTCTAACGTATCTCATCCCCATCATTTCTGGTTTGGCGCAAAACCAGAAATATCTGCCCGAACGACACGCCCTTCTGGAATACTTCGTGGCGTACATCGGGATTTGTTTGTTTTTTATTTGCCTACGAAGATTTCACCTGCAGCGCACCAAAGAGTTTTTGTTTTTTGGTTTGGCTTTTCTAACTTTTGTCATTTTCCAAATCTTTCAGAGTTTTGCTTTCCCGGGATTCCATGATATCGCTTGGCTGCCGCCTTCCGTCAACACGGGTCTGGCATTTGAAATAATCGGCAGAATGTTATTTTCGGTTTATTTTCTCATCGGGATTTTCAATATCAACAAACCGATGTTGCAGCCCACCTTTCGCAACATCTCGTTAATCTACCTGAATGCGCTGGCATTTGTATTTTTTATTGTGGTTTCTCTGTTCAATTTTTTACCGCCAATTCTTTACCAGCAGGACCACACCACGCTGCTAAAAAAGGGTCTGGATCTATTTTCAGCCTGTTTGATCTTCTGCGCGGCGGCAATGTTGTTGTGGCGATTTCATAAAGATCGCAGGGCGCTCTATTTCTGGTTTATTGTGGCCTCTGTGTTTGGGGTGTTCACCAATGTTTACCTCAGTTTCTGGAATACGCTGTTCGATGTTTCATTTGATTTTGGGCACGCCCTGAAAGGTTTGTTTATTACGTCATTTCTGGTGGGTATTTTTGCCGATCAACTGCGATTTCTGAAAATTGAAAAAGAGCTGCGCGAGTCTCTGGAAAAGTCAAAAAAAGATCTGGAAAAAAGTGAAAAAACCTTCCAGAACCTGGTGGAAAAAATGGCCGACGGATTCATCGTCACCGACAAAAGAGGCACCTTGATTTTTACCAATCAGGCCATTGCGGACATGCTGCATTACGATACCGAGACCTTGCTGGGTAAACATATTTCGGTATTTTTTGATCCAGCAAATTATGAAAAGCTCGGTCTGGAAAACATGCACAATGGTTACCGCACCGCAGAGCAGTTGGAGCTGGAAATGCTGTCTCGGGACGGTGAAAAGGTGCCGGTACTGATAAACACCGTGCCCATAATCGATGCCCGTGGCGATTACTCCGGCATCCAATCGGTGGTAACCAATTTGACTGAGAGGAAACGGATCGAGCTGGGATTGGAGAAGCTGGTCAAGGAGAAGACAAAAGACATCGAGATTTTCAAACAAAGCATTGAAAATTCCACCGACGGCATCCTGATTACGGATCTGGAGGGACAAATCACCTATGTGAATCGGACCTTCACGATCATGACCGGTTATGCAAAATCAGAGCTTATCGGCCATAAAACCGATATCTTGAAATACGACCAGCGCAGTGAAAACGTGCATAAAAATATCTGGAGCACCATTAGCGAAGGCAAAATCTGGCGGGGGGAATTTGACACGAAACGAAAAGACGGCAGCGCCATCATCGGTGAACTGTCGGTGGTACCCATCAAACAGGAGATAGGTCAGACCGTCAATTATCTCTGGATTGAAAAAGACGTCACCCGCCGAAAGACGCTGGAACGGAGCCTGGAAGAATACGCAGAAGAGCTCACCAATAAAACCAGCGAGCTGCAGGCCACGACTTCGTATTATGAGACTTTGATCTCCGGCATGTCGGATATTCTGCTGGTGGTGGATAACGATGCCAATTGCACGTTCATAAACGAATATGGCCGCAAGCTGCTGCAATACCGTGCCGAGGAGCTCACAAAACAACATCTGCCGATCTTTTTTGACGATCTGAAGAGATTGGAAAAAAATTATGGCCCGGCCATGCGCGTAGAAATTAAAGACTTTGAATCGCAGATCAACACCAAAGACGGCAAATCGATTTTGTGCAGTTGGAACGCCCGGCCATTATTTGACCGTTACAATCGCCGTATCGGGGCCATGGCGGTGGGGCGAGATATTTCTGAATACAAGCGCATGCAAAACGAGCTAAAGGAGTATGCGAAAAATTTAGAGTTTAAGGTCAAGAAAAGGACAGAGGAACTTCAAAAAAAGGTCAATCAGCTGGCCAGGCTTCTGGAAATCGGGGAAGAGATTCGACTGAATGTGGATATCGATGTGATATTAAACCGCATTTGTGAAGCGGTGCAGGCGCTTGGTTGGAAAAAGGCGATCATTTCTCTACGCGATTACAAAAGACAAACCTCCCGCGTAGTGGCTACGGCCGGGCTGGAACCTGGCCAGGTTGAAGAAGTGATGAATTGGGGTGACATTCCTTTCAAACACACTGAAAAGTATTTCAATCCCGAGTACCAGATCAGCAATTCCTATTATGTGCCGCACAACGCGAATCTGATTCATGAAAATACGCCGTTTTCTCTGTACACAGAGCTGGGGAAGAGCGCTGAGGATGAATGGCACGCGCTGGACGCCTTGTTGGTACCCATCCGCACAAAAGACAAAGTTTTGGGGGTCATTAGCGTGGATGCGCCGGATGACCACAAAAAGCCCACTTTAAATAAAATTCGCGATCTGGAAATTTTTGCTGACAACGCCGCTCTGGCTATTGAAAATGCCCGGCTTTTTCAAGTGCAAAAAGAGAATGAGAAACATGCCACGCTGCTTGCTGAAATCAGCCAGATTTTTCATTCCAGTTTGAAGATGAAAGATGTGTTGACGGCCATCGTGAACAAGGGCGGCAAAGCCATCGGTGATTTTTGCAGTTTACTTTTGCTGGAAGACACCGGCGATATTTTAAAGCCGTACGCATCTTACCACGAAAGCCAGGCAATTGTGGATCTTTTTCTCAAAGGATATGAAGAATTTCCCAGCCGCATTGGCGAGGGCCTCATCGGGAATGTGGCCTTTACCGGCAACGGGCTGCGGACTTCCAAACCTTTTTCTGAATCGATCAACGAGTTTAGCGAAACGCCGTTTTACTACGTTCAAAAAAAATACGATATCTCCTCGCTGATGCTGCTGCCTCTGCGAGTACGCGACCGTATCATCGGTATTATGGTCTATCTGGTTTGTCATTCCAGACGAAAATATAAAGAAAGCGATCTTAAATTGGCGCAGGAGCTGGCAGACCGAGCGGCCATTGCCATTGAAAATGCGCGGCTGTTCAAAGAGGCCGCAGAAAAGGCCAGGGAGCTGGAGAAGGCCAATAAATTGAAAACCGAGTTTTTGGCCAATGTTTCGCATGAGCTGCGCACGCCGCTGAACGCCATCATCACAATTTCAGATATACTCATTCGAGGTATTTCCGGTGATTTAAACGCGGAACAAAACAAGCAACTGCAGATCATTCAACGCAGCGGGCGCAATTTATTGACCTTGATAAACGACATTCTGGATCTCTCTAAAATCGAGTCCGGCCGCGCTGAGCTCAGGTACTCGGTGATTCCCATTCGTGCCGTGATTGAGGAAACCATTGAACACATTCGACCCCTTTGCATCGAGAAAAACCTGAAGCTGGATCATGAATTTTCTGAGGATGTACCGGACTACATTCACACCGATCAAGATAAATTGACCAAAGCGCTGGTCAATGTGCTCAGCAACGCCGTGAAATTTACCCGCAAGGGACGTATCCATGTAGCAGCGGCCTTAAAAAGTGCCTCCGTACTGCAGATAAAAATTTCCGATACTGGCATTGGCATTCCCAAAGACAGATTAGATGAAATCTTCAACGAATTTCAGCAAATCGACAGCTCCGATTCCAGAAAGTTTGGCGGAACCGGATTGGGGTTGTCCATTACACGCAATGTCTTGGCCATCATTGGTGGCTCGGTTTCGGTAGAAAGCAAGCTGGGTAAAGGCTCCACATTCACCCTGATCATTCCATTTCAGACCAAAACCGAAGCGGTCACGGAAGAGCTGGAAACCGCTGCCCCGGTCAGCTTTGTCGAGCAAAAATTCGACGATGAATTAGACCTTGACGACGACCGTGAACAGCTGGACAAAAACAAAAAAACCATTTTGGTGGTAGATGATGAAAAAGAAGCCATCTACATTATGTGCCAGTTTTTGCATGAGAACAGCTTCCAGATCGTATTCCCACAAAATGGCGAAGATGTCGTGGAATTGGCAAAACAATTTCATCCTTTCGCCATCACTCTGGATTTGATCATGCCAGAAACCAGCGGCTGGGAGGTTTTGGAATCCCTTAAAAAGGATGACGCCACCAAAGACATTCCCATCGTGGTCACGTCCATCTTGTCTGAGCAAGAACGGGCATTTGATATGGGAGTGACTGAATATTTGGTTAAGCCATTCAAGCCTCAAAACCTGGTGACCATCTTGAAAAATCTCGAAATTAGCTCAAAAAAGAAAAGAGCGGTTTTAGATCTGCCGTTATTTTTCAATATTAAAAAACTCGCCAGTAAAAGATTGCTGAACTTTTCTGGTAAAAGCGATGATGCTAGCCAAACCATGCCGCGGGTTTTGATCGTGGACGATGATCTGGATACGCAATATGCCATCAAGTATATTCTGGATGTGCAAGGGTATCGCGTATATTTTGCCAACGAAGGACAGGACGCCATCAGACAAGCCGAGGCCATCAAGCCGGATTTGATTTTAATGGATATCATGATGCCCGGCATGGACGGTTATGAAGCAACCCGGCGATTGAAAGCGGATGAGAACTTCAAAAACATTCCGATTATTGCCATGACGGCTAAAGCCATGAAAGGAGATCGCGAAAAAGTGCTGTTAGCCGGCTGTGATGATTACATCGCCAAACCGTTCATGATCAAGGATATTTTGAGTTTAGTTGAAAAATGGAGTGCGGAGAGCCAATTGAATTGAGGAAAAAATGCCAAGGTGAAAGTAATCGACCTTCTTGCAGAATTTTTTGCCGGTTCATCTTTTTTGTAAATTTCTCACCAATAAATTCCCTCAGGTAACTCGCCATCTACCACAGTCATTTGCACTTTAAAACGTACGGCTATCCATTTTAACGCAACCTTCATCCAATATGGTCATTCTGAGCGATCCTGCTGAGCGGGCGGGCGAAGAATCATACGTCACTTAACCTGAGAAAATAAAATAGCTTGAGGGGAATAGATTTTGCCGTTGCGGAGTTAATCACTTCGCCAGGTTCAGGGCAGGCTCTAAGAAAGTTATTTGGATAAAAACTATGAAAGTGGATTCCCTGGCTTAGATCGCTTTGTTCAAAAAGGCACATTTGTTTCACATCGAAACACATATAAACATTTCACAGGCGCTGGATGTAATTAATTCATTTAATTTACCTGATTGAAGTGTAGATTTTATAGAGTAAATCACTCGATATTTATATAAATTTAAAAAATGGCTTTGTGTCCTGCTGGTGGCATAGTTTTCGCATCGACCCCGGTTAGAACTGCAATCCTGACAAACCTCAACTGGCTCAAACTTCAAATGACGTTCAATAATAGTAAAATTCTTATCGCGGACTATGATAATTTGATAGTTGAACAGCTTAAAGAGCTTTTAACCTCCGAAGGATACGAGGTAGAATCCACATCGAGTGGGCGGGATGCCCTGCAAAAGCTGGTAACCGATAAATTTGCCGTCATCCTGGTGGATTTAACCTTGCCGGAAATCGATGGCATTGAGTTGTTGAGCCGAATGAAGGAAAACGAAATACTCACCGAAACCATCATCTTCAGCGGCAATGGCACTGTCTCCAGCGCAGTGGAAGCCATCAAAAAAGGCGCGTATGATTACATCGAGAAACCGGTTGATCCATACAGATTGAAAACCATTATTATCAAGGCATTAAAGCACTACAGTCTGGTGGTTTCACACAAGAGGTTGGAGCAGCAGCTTAAAAATCTTACCCACTTCGATGATTTGATCGGACAAAGCAACGAAATGCAGGAAATTTATAAACTCATCGAAGCGGTGGCCGATACCACTACCAGCGTTATCATCACCGGTGAAAGCGGTACCGGCAAAGAGCTGGTGGCGCGAGCTATTCACAGAGCCAGTAACCGCTGTGATGGACCGTTTGTGGCGGTGAACTGCTCGGCGTTTCCAATGGAAATTCTGGAGAACGAGCTGTTTGGTCATGAACTGGGAGCCTTTACCGGGGCACTTAAAGAAAAGGCCGGTTGCTTTGAGCTGGCGGACAATGGCACGTTATTTTTAGATGAAGTCTGCGAAATGCCCATCGAAATTCAGGCTAAGTTGTTGCGAGCTCTGGAAGAAAGAAGATTTCGGCGCCTGGGTGGCAAACATGAAATTGAGGTGGATGTGCGGGTAATTTCGGCCTCCAACAAAAATCTCGAAGAAGCTCTGGAGGAAAAACTGCTGCGCGATGACCTGTATTACCGGCTGTGTGTTGTGGAAATTGAGCTGCCGCCGCTACGAGATAGAACCGGCGACATTCCGCTGTTGATGAATGAATTTCGTCAATACTTCAGCGAAAAGAACCAAAAGCCCGTGATGCACTTTTCACAACAATCACTGGAAATTTTGAATCGCTACCAATGGCCTGGAAATGTGCGTGAATTAAAAAATACCATCGAACGCGCCATCGTGCTGTGTAAGGGAGACACGATTGAGGTTTCGGATTTGCCCAAAAGAATTATCAATCCCGATGGCAGTAAAATTGATATTCACATCCCGATTGGGACTTCCCTGGAAGTGTCCGAAAGAGAGCTGATTCTGAAAACGTTGGAATATGTCAATAACAACAAAACCCACGCCGCGCAAATTCTGGGCATCAGTCTCAAAACTCTGCACAACAAGCTCAATCATTACAAAACCCTGAGGTTGATTTGAGCCAATACAAACCAACTAAATATCTTTTCTTTTCGGCGCATTCAATCCACAGTAAAAGACCGGTGTGGTGAAATGACTGTAAACTTTGTACGCACTAGGCAATTTTTTCTGATCCGTGATGCATTTGCAAGAAATTTAGTGTACTCTTAATTTACTATATTTTAAATGGTTAAATGCAAGTGACAGAGTGCAAAAAATACTGGCATTGAAATTGCTAATTAAAAATATCCTTAGAATTTGCTGGAAATAAAACTCAAAAAAAATTGCTTTATTAAAAAAGTGTGAGAGGATTTTAGTGAAAAAGTTGTCTTAATATGATAGGACAAGGAGGGGTTTTCAAATGCAAAAAAATATGGAGATACTGCAAAACATGTTAAGAGCGCTCGTTTCGCTTCTGTCTCTGGCCGTACTCGTTTTTGGTCAGCAACTTCATTCCCAACCTCTGAGACCCAACGCTAATTTTCATTTTACAAATGTGACAAATTCAAACCGGATCATGGAAGTCAACCCCCGGTTTATTCAAAAAGGCCGTCGAATTCTGTATCTGGAATTTGTCGGTAAGCCTTTCGCACCCCAACCCTGGGATTATCGACTGGTGATGGTGAATCAGGACGGTTCCGATAAAATCGCATTAGAGACCACGGGGGTGATCGATTATAATGTGCGACCAGATGATCAATCCGTGCTTTTGCTCAAATCGCCGACTGCTGTGCAGTTTACCAGCAACGACGATTTAGCAAGCAGCATATTCGATTGGGAAATCTGGAATCTAAGTTTGTTAAACGGCGAAAAAGTGTTATTGGAGTCGTCTTCGGGTTTGCCGCTTTCAGAAGGCTACCGCATACTGGGCCGGAGCGAAATACCTGCGGGCCAGTTACCGGAATTCAGAACGACCTCCCCGAAAAACACTTTCCAGATGGTTTTGCGACGAACGCAATCGGACGGTTCCCTGCGAGTCACGTTTACGTTGATTCAATCGAATGGAATGGAACAGGAAATATTTCGCACAGAATGCTGGAAATCTTATTCGGATTTGGAATGGCAGCCATCGGTGATCTGGCTGGATGAAAGCCATTTTATCACGCTTGGATTTGTGAGCAATGTACAGGCTCGTTTTCCGCAAAGTGAGGGGTTGTTTTCTATAGTAAGGATTGATTTGCAAAATGCATCACAAGAAATTTTATATTCAGATGCGGAAATCAGGCCATTTCCAAAGTTTGTGTTAAATCCAACTGCAACTGAATTGTATTTTCAAAAAGCGAATGCAGAAAAAGGCACCGCAGAATTATGGAAATTAAACCTTTTACTTAAAGGCGCCGAATTGGTTTATTGGGTGAACGGTGACTTAGGAGAGCCGAGATTTTCAAATGACGGCCGCAGCTTTGTTTTTACCAGATTGATGAACAACAACTTTGATATTTTACGGGCCGATTTAGACCGTGAATATTTTCTTCGTGTAGCAAGTGAGTAAATTTCAAAACCTTTTTTGTGGTTTGTGCCCCTTCGGCCTGTTCCTCGTTTAGGGGGACAGGCTTTTTAAAATCATTGCGATGGAACATTTTTAATTACATAAGGATAGAAATGATGCTGACAGAAGAACTGAATGTGGCAACTGAAATAATTAAAGAAGCAGGGCAGATAATCTTGGATTTTTACCATCGAAAATACGATGTGGAATTAAAAAATGAACGCGAGCCCGTGACACAGGCAGATAAAGCATCCAATGCGTTTATTACCGAACAGCTAGCCCGGCAGTTTCCGGATGATGCCATTTTAGCGGAAGAATCCAAAGATGACTTCAAACGACTGCAGAAGAGCCGGGTGTGGGTAGTGGATCCCATGGACGGCACCAAAGAATTCATCGACAAAGTCGGCCAGTTTGCGGCCATGATTGGATTGGTTGAAAACGGTCGCCCCGTATTGGGTCTGGTTTATCAGCCGACCTCAGCCATCTTTTATTGGGCCGTAAGAAACCAAGGTGCGTACATGATTCAAAATGGCCAAAAATCGGAATTACATGTTTCAAATGTTACTGAGATTGACCAGTTGAAGTTGGTCATAAGCCGGTCGCATCGGGCGGAACTGGTGGACACGATGAAAGAAGCCCTGGGCATTCATAAGGAAGTGGCCTCCGGAAGTGTGGGCTTAAAAGTCGGTTTGCTGGCGCAGAAAAAGTGCGACCTTTATTTGCATCCCAATTCGAAAACCAAAGAATGGGACACCTGCGCTCCTGAAATCATCCTGCAAGAAGCGGGCGGAACCCTCACCGACTGTTGGGGCCAGCCGTTAAAATATAACAAAGAAAACGTGTACAACGACAAAGGCTTTGTTGCCAGCAACGGTACCCGTCACGCTGAAATCATCGAAAAAATTGCGCCGTTTCTCGATCAATTGACTTGATCGTCGAAATTAAAATAAGTTGCACACATTATTTGAAACAGACATTTTTTGCACAGAAAACGCCTGTTTATACCGCCTTTTAAACACCACTGATTGAGTTGTCCCCTTTTTTATTTCCCAGCCAACCTTTCGTTTGCGCTACAGCAACCGTGTTTATTTGATTTCATCACCATCCTCCTGACTTATTGCTTGACAAAGCCATTTATTTGTGATAATTTTGCCCTCACCTGATTGTCGGCAAAAGAAGAAGTGACATGGACCGGTAACGGTGAAGTTATTTTGTGTCTGAACGAAAATTAGAGAAATGCGCGATTTATAAACTTCTTTGTGACGGCATTCCATCGAGCTGAGCAGGAAATCACCTTCGGCCAGGAGGACTTCGCGAAGATAGGGTCGTGTTTGTTCGGACACCATGTAGAGATTCAGCAAAGCGGATGTCGTTGCCGATCGTATCCTTGTTGCTGACGTTGAATGACGGTTTGCGGAAACAGCCACTGGCGCGTCAACGCAATTTTCTATGCTTTTGTGGCTAAGTATTCCATTTCAAAATTGATTGTCGGGTACTTGTCTTCATGCTGAGTGCTAATTCAAAATCGGAAAACCATGATCTTCACCCTGAGCGGGAGTCAAAGGGTGAAGATCGGTAGCTGCTATTATCTCTTGTGAACCCTACAACCATTTCTGAAATGGAGCACTAAGGGGAACTTTCTCTCCCGGGTTTACGTTTTCCGTTATAAAAATTGCGCGATTAAACAGCCCTCACGAAGTTGAATAAAAACGCAAAAAGTTGTCTGTATTCGTTCTTTTTTGTGATATTCTGGTTGCATTTTATGAAAATAATTGCTATTCATTTTGAAAAAAATCGTCATGGTTTTTAATCTGTGTAAAAATGAATTGAAGATAGTGGCTGGACGCAAGCACAGCTGGTTGTTCAGATTAACCTGGCCATTTACACACTATCTCATCACCAACATATCCGTCACCATCGGCTACATTTATTTTCAATTTCTAAATCGAACCGTGGTGAAGGGGAAAAAAAACGTACCGCAGAAGCGAAACACATTGTTGCTGTCGAATCATCAAAGTATGATCGACAGTTTTTTAGTCGGCCTTTTTGCTTTTTACCCGATGTCGCTTATACGACCGTATGTGATTCCCTGGAATCCGGCGGCGGAAGAAAACTTTTTTCGTACGCCGATTCTGGCGTGGCTTGCAGATAATTGGAAATGCATCCGAATAAAACGCGGCCGCAAAGACGTGGGCGCCATTTTCAAAATGGCTGAGGCCTTAAAAATCGGCACCATGACGTTGTTCCCGGAAGGCACACGCTCGCGGGATGGCTCCATTGGCAAAGCGCGCGGCGGCGCTGGGTTGTTAATTCTGGAAACGAACCCCACGGTCATTCCCGTTTACATCGACGGTATGGATAAACTGCTTCCCATCGGTTCCGTGATTCCGCGGCTGTTCAAAAAGATTTATGTTTATTACGGCAAACCTCTCGACCTCTCTGAATTTTACGGAAATCACAAAAAAAGGGAAGTCGCTCAAAAAATCATGAATCGCGTGATGGACAGCATTGAAGCCATGAAAGCCGTGCACGAATCCTTGAAAAATCAGAAAGCCTGTCGTAAAGAAGCGGCGTTCATGCAAGAATGAATGATGGTTGTGGTGTGATTGCTGGATTTCATTTCGGTTAAATTATCTTCTCTATGAAATTTCCTCAGCACGTGCAGAATCCTGAACCTATCGGGGATGGCATCTTTTGAGTCGGTTTGGCAAATCCTGAATCCGATTTCTGTAGCATCTTATAATTCCTTAAAATTTCGTTTACATGTTTGACAAAAAATGCTTATATTCGGTAATTCATTTTCATTGGGCAGGAGGGGAAGATAATTGATTTTGAATATGTTATATCAGGTAGATTCCCATGGATGCGTACACCGTTCGCGGTATTGTTTTTATTGCCATTAGCAGTTTAGGTTTGGGTTATGAAGTTTTTTTTAATCACCCCTCGCGGTTATTTCTCCTTTTCATGTACAGTGTGGTGATCGCCATCGGATTATTTTGTATTTTTCTTCTTAAAGAAAAAAACATTCAATAAGTTTTATCACAAATAAATATGAAGTTAAAATATCTCTTTATCTGTTGGTTTTTGTGGTGCATTTCAACTGGTTTCTCACCCGTGAAGAGCGCTGTTAAAAAAGACGAAACCGTTCGAATCGTCAACGCGGCTGAACGCAGCTTGACCCTGGAGTTTTCTGTTTCCAACTGGCAGACGGAATCCGTGATGATCAACGGGGTGGAACATACAAAACTCGATTTTTCTGCGGCTAATCTGGCAGATCAACCGGGCGCACCGCAAATTCCGTATCACGTAGCGATTCTGGGTATTCCTGAGGGAGCGCGCGTGAACTACCAGGTGCTTGAGAGCGATTTTGAAGTCATCCAGAACACTCGTTTGGCCCCGTATCCCATAATCGAGCAGAGCGACGGTGGACCGGAAATGGAGTACCAGTTGAATGCCGAAATTTATGGCAAAGCGCTAAATTTTCCATCAGACTTGGTGCAAATCGATGCACCGGCTTTTTTTCGCCATCAGCAAATTGTCAGGATTCAGGTGGCGGGTCTGCAGTTTTTGCCGGGTACGAGACAGGTGCGCAAGTATGACCGAATTGTGCTGAGACTAGATTTTGTGGGTGGCCGGGCGGCTTCAAACGTTTCCGCTTCCGTTATTTCACGGGCAGAGGAAGAAATGTATGAGGACTTACTGTTGAATTACTCTCAGGCCATTCGGTGGCGCACCCACAAACGTTCGGTTCAAAAAACCAGCTATTCCAGGAAATCATTTCAAAATACGACTCTCTACAAGTTTCGCATTCGCGATGAAGGGATTTACAAAATAGACGGCCGATTTCTGGAGTCCGCTATCAATAACCTGAATCTGAGTGAAATCGATCCGGCGAAAATCCAAATTTATAACAACGGCGGAAAAGAGCTGCCGCAAAGTCTTTCGGCGCCTCACTCGGTAGGATTGGTAGAAAACGCCATCTTGATTGTGGACGGAGGCGACGGTCGCTTTGACCGCGACGATTACATTCTCTTTTATGGCCGGGGTGTGAGCGGCTGGGAGTACGATGCCGGAACACAGAGTTTTGCACATTACATCCATCACTACGAAAAAGAAAATATCTACTGGTTAGCTCTGGCGGGGGAACAAAACGGCCTCAGGATGAAAGCCGTTAGCGCCGGCCCGGCAAGTGGCAGCGTGCGTGAAGTTTACCAGGGCATGACTTTTTTGGAAGAGGAGATCGACAATCCGCTGCGATCAGGACTCAATTTCTTCGGGCGGCAATTTGATGCCAACAGCCGCACCCAGAGCTACGGTTTGGATTTGAACGCACAAAACGAAACCAGCACCGTGGAGCTGAAAGTCCGCCTGGCCTCGAAAAGCTCTGGCAATCACCGATTTACGTTTTCCGTGAACGGCACCGATCTCGGCAGCCGGCAATTTTTTGGATCTTCATCTGAACAGGGGCAGTATTTGGTTCTGCGAGTGGAAGATTTCAACTTCAACGCGCCCGCCAGTTTGAGCTCCGAAAGCAACACTTTGACGATTTCTTATACGCCGCCGACTAGTTTCAGCCAGGTTTTGCTGGACTGGTTCGAATTTTTTTACACAGCGCCGCTGCGCGCCCGGGAAGATGAGCTGACTTTTACGCTGATCCCCGAAGCCGGTCAGCAGACTTATCGAGTCAGCAATTTCTCCGGCAACGATATCGAATTGTTCGATATCAGCCAGTTTGAGCGCGTCAAAAGAATTGCGGAACCAAGAATATCCCAGGGCAGCATCACGTTCACGACGACGCAATTACCTGATCAACCTAAAAGATTTATCGCATTGAATCCCGCCAAATATAAGTCCATCGAAAGTCTCGAACGATCGGAGATCGCCGACATTCGAAATGTGGAACCGGGTGCCGAGTACATCATCATCACCCACGATGATTTTCATTCGGCCGCGCTGCCTCTGGAAGGATTACGTGAAACTCTCAATCCGGACAATCGCATGGTCACCGAAGTGGTACGAATTTCGGATATCTACAACAATTTTTCAGGCGGGCTGATGGATGTGGGCGCCATACGAAACTATCTTAAATTTGCCTTCGAAAATTGGACGCTGAAACCCTCTTATGTTTTGCTGTTTGGCGACGGCGATTACGATCCCAAGAATATTATTTTCAGTGGGGACAATAATTGGATTCCCACCTTTCAAACCAATGAGCTGCTACAGTCGAATTCCAATGATCGGCTGCGTGAGTTGGAAAGCCGTACCATGGATAGCTGGTACACGTATATTTCGGGGGAAGACCGCGTCATGGATCTGGCCATCGGCCGTATCAATGTGCAATCGAATACGGAAGCGAAGATGGCGGTGGATAAAATCATCGCCTATGAAACCGATCCCTTGTACGATAACTGGCGCAACACCATCACCATGGTAGGCGACGACGAATTGGTGCGAGGCGGTAAGCCGAATTTGGCTGATGATGTGCACATTAAACAGATCGAAAGCATTGCAGAGGATCGCAACGCTATCCCCGGATTTTTTGATGTGGAAAAGATTTATCTTTCCGAATTTCCAAAGGTGATCAGCGCCTCTAATGCCGGGGTGACCAAGCCCGCGGCGAAAGAAGCGCTGATTCAGCAAATGAATAAAGGGACGCTTATCGTCAATTTTATCGGCCACGGCAATTCCACACAATGGGCGCACGAAGTGGTCTTTCACAAATCGGACAACGATCGCGTGCAAAACCACGATATGTTGATCTTTTTTGTAGCCGCTACCTGCGACTGGGCGCTTTACGATAACCCGGAAAGACAAAGCCAAGCGGAGGAACTGCTGTTGGCTGAAAATCGCGGCGCCATTGCCATCCTGTCATCCGCGCGACTGGTTTTTTCAAATTCCAATTTCCGATTTAATCGGTTTTATTATAATCATTTGTTCAACTCGACTGGTCAAACGAACCGTCTGGGCGCCGCATTTATTTCTGCTCGCAGCCGAACCAGCAATCTCACCAACGACGAAAAATTTCACATCTATGGCGATCCCACTTTGCGCCTGGCCATGCCGAAGCTGGAAGCGAAAATTACTGCGCTGCAGCCGGATTCCATTTTAGCGCTCAGCACCATTGAAATTGCCGGCGAAGTCAGGCAGAATGGACAATTTGCGAGCGATTTTAACGGCACCGCCCTCATAAACACGTTTGACTCAAAAAAGTTTGTTCGGAACGTACCGGAAGCGGGCTCAGTGCAGGAATATTTTTTGCCGGGCAGCTCAATTTATCGAGGAACCGTGCCAGTGCAAAACGGCCGTTTTACGGCAAAATTTATCGTACCGAAAGATATTTCTTATGGCGGCAAACTGGCGCGCGTCAGCGCTTATTTCTGGGATGAAAATAAATCCATCGACGGCGTCGGTGTCAAAGACAGCATCACCGTCAGCAGCTCTTCGTCAAATCTGGTGGACACCAGAGGGCCGGAGGTGCGCATTTATTTTCAGGGTTATGAAACTTTTACATCGGGCGATATAATAGGGGAGAACGTGACATTGGTGGTGGATTTAGTCGATTCGGTCAGCGGAATTAACATCGCCGGTGCAATCGGGCACAAATTGACTTTAAAAATCGATCCGGATGAAGAAACCTGTTTATCGGAATTGAACCGATTTCAGGGAATCAGTAGCATCGATTTAACCGACTTGTTTGAGTTTGATGAAGGAAGTCACCTGCGAGGAACGGTAAAATTGCCTTTAAATTTTCCTCAAGAAGTTGACGTGGGAGGTAGAGTTATTACGTGTATCACTTCTGACGGCGAGGACCGACATACTTTAGAGGTCAAAGCCTGGGACAATTCCAATAACTCCACAACGGCTTCAGTGGAAGTGGTGATTATTCATGAGGAGGGTTTGGTGCTGCAAGACATCATGAACTACCCCAATCCGTTCACAGAGAACACGACTTTCACGTTCATCTCAAATCTGGATGCCGAGGTTCGAATCAAAATATACACCGTATCCGGACAATTGATCAGAACACTGGAATATCCGTTTGCCCGCAGCGGTTTTAACATGGTAGAATGGGATGGAAGGGACGAAGATGGCGATGTGCCAGCGAATGGTGTGTATTTATATAAGATCATTGCAAGGTCACAAGGCTCCAACGGAACCTTGCAAAATGAAAAAATTGGCAGATTAGCCATTGTTAGATGAAAAGAAATAAAAGTTAAGGAATTACAATGAAAAAAACTTCGATCGTGATCAGCATAGTGACCGTCCTAGCGGCAGTTACTCTGGTGTTGATGGCCAATGTTTCTGAAGAACCTGATGGCGCAAAAAGTGCCAAAACTGAAAAGATTAAATGGTACACTTTTGACAAAGGGTTCGAGCAGGCACAAAAAGAAAACAAAGTACTGGTGGTGGATTTTTATACCGACTGGTGCCACTGGTGCAAGGTGATGGACAAGGAGACCTATGGTAACAAAGCAGTCATTGATTTTGCCTCAGAAAATGTCATCATGGCCAAGATCGATGCGGAAACCAATAAAAAGTTCAAGTTTTTAGATGGCAAATATTCCGGGCGTGAGTTGACCCGCAAATTTGGGATTACGGGTTTTCCTGCCACGGTATTCATCGATTCAAAAGGGGAGCCCATAACTCGAGTGCCCGGTTACATTCCCGCGGATAAATTTGTCGTCATTCTCAAATACATTTCTGGCAACTGGTACAATAAGATGAAATTTGATGACTTTGCTAAGCAGGAAGAAAGTAAAAGCAAAGGTTGAGATTTTCTCCAAGCCCGACTGCCATCTTTGCGACGAAGCCAAAGCTGTTATAAAAAAGGTTCAGGGGCAATGGCCATTTGTGCTTGAAGAAGTGGATATCACTAAAGATAAACACTTGTTTGAAAAGTATAAAGAACAAATTCCGGTGATTTTCATCAATGGCCGCAAGGCGTTCAAATTTCGAGTCGAAGAAAACGAATTCAAAAAAAAGCTCAAAAGAGTAAGTTAAAATAACGGGGGGGAATGCATCGCGCCTGCCTGAATTGTTGCCTTGCACCATCGATCTCAAATCGGATTTATTGATTTCGCTCTCAGAGATATTTTATCTTTTCCATTCTATTTTTTTAGCCAAACATCTTCACGCTGCCATTTTATTTTGCTTTTGCTCCACTACAATTGGAATCGTTGTGTGTTATTATTTAACTCAAGTTTCGCAGAAGATATTTGAGCTTGCGGACAATATGAAATGAATGTATTTCTCCATAGATAATAGTTTATTTTTATGTTCTTTATGACAATAATTCCAAAAACATTCAAAATAGAATATTATTAAGAATCAAACACTATAGAATCTATAGAACGATTAATTTTTAGCCACGGGTTGACACAGATTGAACACGGATTCTCTTTTTCTGCTTAAAAATCCGCGTTCATCCGGGATAATCAGTGGCCAGATTATTTTCGTCTTTTTCAAGCAGGGCCAAAAAGCTCGAAACAGATGGAAAAACTTAATCCCACGGCAAAACTGCTCGAAATGGAATGCATCGTTATCATTTTATTATTTACAAATTTATGTCGATATTTCTCCAGTAAATCGAGTAAAAAAAAACAAAAATTCAGATAAGTACGAAAATTGAGTTATTTAATTGATTTAGTGGAAATATCTGTTATATTTAAAAGGATTTTAATTAAACTAAAAATTTTTCATTTTTAAATACATTTTCAAAGGAGGTAAAATTATGGCATATGAATGGAAATTCAATGCAAGGCCTTATTCGGATGAGGAAGCCAGGGAGCTGTTGAAAGAGGTCGTGTCTCCAGAGACCACGGATTGGCATTATAATACACATCACAAAGGGTATGTCACTTTTTTAAATAAAATTGAACAAGGGCTGACTGGCGCGGATGTCGGCGCCGCCAATGGCAATTGGAGTGAGTTTGGCGAATTAAAGAGAAGATTCACCTGGAATCATGCCGGTGCTTTATTGCACGATGTTTATTGGGAAGTGATGGGGGGCGATGGCGATGTGGACAAAGGTCCCGCCATAAAAGCAGCCATTGAAAATCACTTTGGCTCCGTGGACAATTGGAAAGCGGACTTCAAAGCCACGGCTTTCGCCGCGAAATTGAGCGGTTGGGGTTTGTTGGTTTATGACGCACTGTATTCTCAAAGACTCATCAATGTGTTAGTGGATGAGCACCAGTACGGCGCCATCTGGGGCGGCATCCCGCTGATTTCCTGTGATGTCTTTGAACACGCTTATTATCACAAAGACGGTCCAGGCCGGGCAAAGTACATCGATAATTTTTTAAATAACTTGCATTGGGGCCGAATTAACGACCGCTACAATAAATTTGTAAAGTAGCCTCCACCATAGAAAGTCTTTAAAACTGAAAAAGCCTGTCAACTTTTCGCTGATAGGCTTTTTTGATTGTTTAATTTTATTTCTAAATACGCCTGAAATTTTAAAACGCGGATCTTAATTTATGCGAAGGCTCCGGCGTGCCTGGGGTTACATGCGTAGCGTGACGCCAATTCGGAGCCGCCGGCCGTGATCCGAATTGATGGGATCGAACAATCTGTAAGCTCGGATTCCGGAATCGTCGATCTGATTGATGATATTTTTTTCGTTAAACAGATTTCGAACTTCAATAAATGGCTGCAATTTGCCCTGCAAAATATTCAAAGATTTGAGTTTTATTTTTATATCTAAAAGATTCCGCCACGACAGGCGCTCATTGTTGGGCGTTTCGCTACCGGGTGTGGTAAATGGCAAAGGGCTGAATAATCGATACAGGATGTTGATTTTCATTTTTACGTTTTCAAAATCAGCATCCATGATCAAGGAATGACGCTGATCCCAGCTCAGAGGAAATTCCTGTTCTTCCGGAGGCGGTGCGCCGGTAATGGCCAGATTAAATCGGTCTTCGGCTTGGGAACTCGTGCCTTTTGCTTTCATATAGGTGTAACTGATTCGGCCAGAAAAGGCCGTCGTAAACCGCTTTTGCAGAGTGATTTCGAAGCCGGAAGCACGCCCGCGGGCTGAATTTGTGTAGCGCGTGAAACCCACGGTTTTGGTTTCCGAGGTGATCAAACTATCGGACAGTAAAAATGAGCGGGTGTCCACTAAATTCTCGAACTGCTTGGTGAACCCGGTGATCACCAGGAGTAGGTTATTGGCCACGATTCGCTTGTAGCTGAACTCGGAAGAAGTGGTTTTGGAAGGCTCCAGACCGAGATTGCCGACAAATGGCAAATAGCTGTTTATTGAGTGTTCGGCATTCGTATAGAGGTAGTACAAAGGCGGCATTTGATAATACCAGCCGTAGTTGACATGTAACCGCTCCAAGTCCGAAAGCGGAATGGAAATCCCCAACCGTGGTGAAAAAGGGGTATGTTGGACGGTGCGGGTTTTGGATGCCGGGGCACGCAAAGCGTTCCGCAAATCCTGAAATTCCTGGGGAATTTCTTTGACTTTTATTCTGGGAGCAAAGATATCATAACGTAAACCGAGATTGGCTGTAATTCCATTGAATTCGATTTTATCTTGAACATAAAAGCCAAAAAATCTCGGAGAAAACTCAAAGTCATCGGTGAATTTATTGAACGTGATGCCTGGGATTGAGCCCAGTGAAGAAAGCGCGTTGAAACGCGTATTGCTCGAGTTCAAATGGTAACTTTGAAAATCGATGCCGGTTTTGACAAAATGGTGCGAGTTGATTTTTCCTACCAGATCGAGTTTGACGATGCTCACATTCTCATGGGTTGTTTCCTGCCAGGGCTGTGCACCGCTTACAATGCGACTGGTGGGATCGTTCGGATCTTCAAAAATCAGATCCGGTGGATCCTGTTCAACGTCGCCGGAAATGGTACGTTTGTATGAGTAGTTGGCCATTCGCAAGGAAGTAAAGAAACTTGGACTAAAAGTATGAGTTAACGAGGCACTTAGGCGATGGCTGTAATGTCTGTGCTCAGCCAGGCCGCTCAGGTTCAGTTCCCACTGCGGATCAAACTTGCGCCATCTCCAGTTGGAGAGCAATCCCTGAAATGTCAGTATCGTACTTTTGCCGATGTCAAAGGAGAGCTTGGAGTTGAAGTTGTAATTTTGAAAAATTGGCGAGTCGAACGATTTGCGCATTTGATCACCAAACGGCGTATCGCTGAGATTCAGATCGGCCGAGATAAAATAATTGGCATTTATCAGCGGACCGCCCAGTCCCATGGTCAGCGGGCCGCCGATGTTAAAATCCAGTCTGCGGGTGTTGTCGTTACCGGTTAAACCGGTGTCGATGAAATCAGAATAAATTTTAACTTCCCCTTCAACTTTGTTGCGGCCGTCTTTGGTTACCACATTCACGATGCCAGAAGACGCTTGCCCATATTCAGCGGTAAAACCTCCGGTTTGCACCATCATTTCAACGATGGAGCTGTTGGGAAACGAGCTTGAAATTTCCCGTGACAGGCCGCCTTGAATTGGCAGCCCGTCCAGCATGTAAACCACATCGGTTTCCCGGCCGCCTCTGAAATGATTGCCTACGACGCCGGGCAGCAAACCGATGACATCCTGGTACGAATCCACAGGTAGCTTTTCAGTAATTTCGCTGCCGGAAATAAAATAAGTGGATGAGGTGATGTCGCTTTGAATGAGCTCGCGATTTTTAATGACCACCACTTCCTCCAGCGGAAGCACGATGGTAGTCAAATAGAAGTTCTGTTCGGTAATCCGGTCAACATTTACACGGACGTTCTTGACGGTAAATTTTGAATAGCCGATCATGCTGACGCTGACATCATAGGTGCCGGCTGGTAAATTTTGGATGATGTAGAATCCGTTTTTATCGGCCATGGCGCCCATAGTCGTACCTTCCACTAAGATGGCGGCGCCGGGCAAAGCCAGTCCGGTCTCTTTATCCGAAATGGATCCAGAAATGGTGCCGGTAATTCCCCCAAATAGTGGAAAGGCAACCGCCAGGGAAAGGAATGGCAACAATATCGATTTGTAGATTCTCTTAACCAAAGAATTCGTCCTGACAAACAAAAGGTTTTTACTTCATGGGATGTGATAAAAATTTTGCAAAATATATGCCAATTACTTATTTTATTAAGCATTATGCCCTTTTGGATAAAGCAGAGGAGGACGCACAAAGAAATCGGTCGATATTTCTTATTCTAAGTTTAATGAAATTAACAGATGAAAATATTAATGAACTTTTTGAAATAACTCTTTATTATTTAATTTAATTACAATAGAATTGCGCTTTTGTTGCTAAAGTGCAAAATATTACCTCAATTAGGTAAAATATTGCACAGCGCATGAATGGTTTCCATGCAATATGTGTAAAAATGATACAATCAAATTTTTTGACGGGCTTCACCGATTTGGCTGGCGCCTGGGCCTGGTGAATATTTCGAAACTTTTGGCGGATATGGGCAATCCGCATGAAACATTTCCAAGTATTCATATCGCCGGCACCAACGGCAAAGGTTCCACCGCGGCGATGATCGAATCTATCGTAAGTGAAGCTGGCTACAAAACCGGCCTGTTTACTTCACCGCATCTTTGTCATTTTACCGAACGAATCAAGATCAACGCGGTGCCGGTTTCACTGAGCACGTTCGTGGATGTTCTCCAGAAGATAAAACCAAAAGTAGAAGAGTATGGCTGTACGTATTTCGAAGTGATGACCGCCATTGCCTTTCAATGTTTTGCAGATTCCGAAGTGGATTTGGCTATCGTTGAAGTCGGCCTGGGTGGGCGATTTGATGCCACCAATGTCATCCGCCCGTTATTGAGCGTGATTACCAACATTGATTTGGACCATACAGAACATCTGGGCCAGACTAAAAGAATGATAGCGGCCGAAAAAGCCGGTATAATCAAACCACATATTCCTTGCTTATGCGGGGTTGAAGACGCCGAAAGCAAGAGTGTAATTCTGGAGCAGGCCAGAGTAACCGGCTCTAAATTTGTTCAGCTAGATGAGCTCTGTCAGGTTACCATAGATGAAGTTGATGAAAAGTATTCCATCGCAAACTTGAAACTGACGAACCGGGTACTAGAGGAAGTCAAAATTGCCTTGGCAACCGAACATCAAATTCGAAACGCGGCCATGGCCGTAACCGCGGTCAGCCTGTTGGCGGAAAAAATCGTCTTTACTGATGAGCATGTTCGAGCCGGTTTGCAAAATGTTCAATGGGCAGGGCGATTTCAAATCTGGAGTGAGGCGCCCAAAATTATTTTGGATGTTGCACATAATTTGCCGTCCATAATCCGCTTAATTGCCGCATTAAAATCATTTTATGAAGACCGCCGATTGATCTTCGTGCTCGGTATGCTACAAGACAAAAACTATCGGGACATTGCTAAACAAATTGCTGCGATTGCGTATTATACCGTGGTAGTGAGTCCGCAGGCTGACCGTGCACTTTCAGTTTTACATCTTGGCGAGGAAATGGCCAAACATACCTCATCTTTCCTGATTTGTGAGAGAATGCAAGAGGCTTTTTCTTTGGTCAAATCCGTTTCCAGCGAAAACAATGTGATTTGTGTCACGGGTTCGCACTATACAGTGGGAGAATTTATAAATTTTTACAAAAACGCTTGACAAATTAAATATTATTTTTTACATTCGTGAAAAGTTAAACCTGGTCTATTCAAGTAATCCCAACGATTATTATTCCCGTCAACCATTCTTGTCAATTTTACCTGCAGTCTATTGAAATTTTATTAAAGAATTATGTGTGAATTTCAGTTGAGATTAAATTTACCGAATAATAAATTGATACCTGACTGACACTTCTGGAATAAATTAGTGGTATTTTTGTTATCATTTCACTGAATGTGATAGATTTTAGGGTAATTTAAAAGCAAAATGATTCGTTTAATTGGGGTTGACCGTTATTGAGTGAAGTGAAATAAAATATACTTTAAGTCTGCTCCTGCCTCTGCAACAAACTTCAAAATAAAGAGTTTTATTTTGAGAAGAGTTCCCAGGAATTTAACATGTTAATTGCACATTTAAAGGTTGGACCGTAGCAAAAGATTTAATATCGTCACTGCCTTAAGTAAAACCTCAACTTACGCAAAAGCCTTTAAGCCCAGCGCTCTTTTTTAAACCATAAATAGTGTCTGAATGAAAACTCGAAAAATGCACGATTTCTAAACCTCTTCGCGAAGGCGTCCTTTCGACAAAGCTCAGGACAGGCTCCACCGAGCTAAGCAGGAATTCACCCTCAACCAGGAGGTCTTCGGGAAGATTGGGTAGTTTTCGTTCAGACACTAAATAGATAGTTTTGTAACTAATTTTTTGTATATCAAATTTCAAATTAATAAAATTAACAATTTGAGGACGGATTATTATGGAAATTGTTGAACTGAAATCGAAAAAAATTTCTGAACTTACAAAAATGGCGCAAGAGCTGAATGTGACAGGAGCCTCGGGATTAAAAAAACAAGAGTTGATTTTCCGTATTTTGGAGGAGCAAACCAAACAGGAGGGACTGATCTTTGCCGAGGGCGTTCTTGAAGTCTTGCCGGATGGATACGGTTTCTTGAGATCGCCCGATTACAATTATCTGCCCGGTCCGGATGATATTTATGTTTCTCCTTCCCAGATAAAAAGATTTGGTCTGCGCACGGGCGACACCGTTTCCGGGCAGATTCGGCCGCCCAAAGAAAGTGAGCGGTTTTTTGCGCTTTTAAAAGTTGAAGCTGTCAATTTTGAAAATCCAGAGGAAGCCAAAAAGAAAATCCTATTCGATAATCTGACACCGCTTTATCCGGATGAGAAAATAAATCTTGAACACGTGAGAAAAGATTATTCATCCAGAGTAATGAATTTATTAACCCCCATTGGCAAAGGGCAACGTGGCTTGATCGTGGCGCAGCCCAAAACCGGTAAAACCATTTTGCTTCAAAAAATCGCCAACGCCATCACAGACAATCATCCTGAAATTAAATTGATCGTGCTGCTGATAGATGAACGCCCCGAAGAAGTCACGGACATGGAACGCTCTGTAAAAGCGGAGGTCATCAGCTCGACGTTTGATGAGCCACCGGATCGTCATGTACAGGTTGCCGATATGGTGCTGGAAAAAGCTAAAAGACTGGTCGAATTTGAGCAGGATGTCGTTATCTTGTTGGACAGTATCACGCGTCTGGCGCGTGCGCATAACTCCGTGGTACCGCACAGCGGTAAAATTTTGTCGGGTGGTTTAGACGCGACGGCTCTGGAACGACCCAAGCGTTTTTTCGGCGCCGCTCGAAACATCGAAGAAGGCGGTAGTTTAACCATCATTGCCACCGCCCTCATCGACACCGGCAGCAGAATGGACGAAGTGATTTTCGAGGAATTCAAAGGCACCGGCAACATGGAGCTGCAATTAGACCGCCGCCTCTCTGACCGCAGAATTTTCCCAGCCATCGATGTCAACAAATCGGGCACCAGAAAAGAGGAACTGCTTTTGGACGAATTTGAATTGAATCGTGTTTGGATTCTGCGCAAATTCCTGGCCGAGCTGACACCAGTCGAAGCCATGGAATTTCTCCTGGAAAGAATGCGCGGTACAAAAACCAACCGAGATTTTTTGGAGTCCATGAATACCTAAATATTGACCGATTTAAATTCTCCCTTATTCCTGTTTTTTACATGCAAAAGAGTCGCTGTTCGGTGGGCCGTTCCAGTCTGACATGCTTTTCTCAGATTTGACTTTGAGGCAGTTGCAAAGAGTCTGACAGGCCTCCTCATCGTTAGTGAGTTTTAAGAACTGACGGATAAATATCTTGCTTTTGAACACATTTTTCTGTATATTAAGCGTTTGATATTTATGGGTAAGTAAGAAAGTGTATTAAGAAAATTATCTGGTATTTTTTAAGGAGAACAAAGTGAAAACCGATATTCATCCAGAATATAAATTGGGAATGGTACAATGCGCTTGCGGCAATTCTTTTCAGGTTCGCTCCACCGTTGGCGATATTAAAGTTGAAATTTGTTCTGCCTGTCATCCGTTTTTCACAGGCAAGCAAAAATTAGTTGATTCAGCAGGTCGGGTTGAAAAATTTATGCAAAAGTATGGTTTGGGCGACGAAAAAAAGAAGACGCAAAAAACCACGGAAACCCCTAAGAAAACCAGTTCTGAAGTAGAAGATAAAGAAGATGTCGTAACCGAAGCTTAGCGATTCTTGTGAAAAATACAAACGGAATGTGTGCCGACTTTGGCCCATTCCGTTTTTTTTGTCTGTAGTAAATTGCAATAATTTAAGTCGTGTTCGTTATGAGTAAAAAAACAATACAAGTTGGTGGGCAGGCAGTCATCGAAGGGGTGATGATGCGTTCTAACGAGGCTTACTCTGTGGCCGTACGCAGACAGGATGGCAGCATCTATGTACGCAAACAACCGTTTACTTCGTTGTCGAAGAAAAGTAAAATCTTATCCTGGCCGATTTTGCGCGGCGCGGTGGTTTTAATTGAATCTCTGGTGTTGGGGGTAAAAGCCTTGTCCTTTTCCGGGGATGTGGCAGTAGAAGATGAGAAGAAAAAAAACGGCCAAAGCAACGGAAAAGAGTACGAAAAAACCTCAAATAAATCTGCTCTGTCCAAAGTGTGGCTGGCGTTGACGGTTTTATTTTCCTTTGCCATTGGCTTGCTGATCTTTTTCTACGTGCCCTTGATTTTGACCGACTTGCTGGGTGCTAAAACCGGCATTATGTTTAATCTGGTAGATGGCGTTTTGCGTATGGTGATTTTTCTTGTTTATCTTTTGGCCATAACCATGATGAAAGATATTCGCCGAATATTCGAATATCATGGCGCAGAGCATAAGAGTATTTTCGCATTTGAATTGAAAAAGAAATTGATGCCGGCGGAAGCAAAACCCCTCTCGCGATTTCATCCACGCTGCGGCACGAGTTTTTTACTGATCGTGATGCTGGTCAGTATTTTCGTGTTTATGTTTCTGGGCAAACCGACCGATGTGGGTGATCGTTTGTTTAGACTGGCTTTTATTCCTCTAATCGGGGGGCTTTCTTATGAGCTCATCCGGTTATCAGATAGCGGCTCGAAATCTCGCTTTTGGCGGCCATTCATCGTTCCGGGTCTCTGGTTGCAAAGAATCACCACCAAAGAGCCGGATGAGCAGCAGCTCGAAGTCGCGATGGTCGCACTCAAAGCCGCTCTGGACGAGGATGTTTCTGAACATCCGAGTGTGGTGTTCGAAAAACAAGCCCCTCGCCGGTTGCAAGCAGTGTAGGTGTAATCGCAGCCACCCTTTCCAGATCACTTACACATTTACCGCATTTAATTGGTTGGTTTTGTGAAAATCATGACACAGCAAAAAATGTTAAGTACGCCACAGGGGTGTTAAAAATGTACTGGAGTTTATGATACATGGAAGAGCAGTTAGAGAAAATAGCATCTCGTTACGATGAACTATCGAATTTGATGATGGATCCGGAAATTGCGCAGGATCCTTTGAAGTTTAGAGACATTGCTAAAGAAAAAAGCAGTCTGGACAAAACCATTGAGAAGTTCCAGGAATACAAACAGGTGAAAAAAATCATCGCAGAAGATGAAGCTTTACTACGGCAGGAAAATGATGAAGAGCTGCGCGAGCTGGCGGAATTGGAGCTTGTTGAGCTGCAAGAGAAGATCAAAGTGCTTGAAGAAGAGCTTAAATTACTATTGTTGCCTAAGGATCCAAATGACCGTAAAAATGCCATTGTTGAAATTCGCGCCGGTACCGGTGGGGAGGAAGCCGGAATCTTTGCCGGCGATTTGTTCCGTATGTACAACCGATTTGCAGAACGACGCGGTTGGGGTCTCGAAGTTCTGAGCTCGAACCCACAGGGCATTGGCGGTTTCAAAGAAATCATTTTCATGATGAAGGGGGAAAATGCTTTTGGCATCATGAAGTATGAAAGCGGGGTGCATCGAGTGCAGCGGGTACCGAAAACCGAAGCCAGCGGCCGCATCCACACTTCGGCAGCGTCGGTGGCGGTGTTGCCGGAAGCGGAAGAAGTCGAAATTCAAATCGACCCGAACGAATTAAAGATCGATGTTTATCGTTCCTCCGGACCGGGTGGTCAGAGTGTAAACACCACGGATTCGGCGGTGAGAATCACGCACATTCCTACTGGCATGGTGGTGACCTGCCAGGATGAAAAATCGCAGCATAAAAATCGCGCCAAAGCGTTAAAAGTGCTTAACGCCCGTTTGCTTGAAAAAATACAAAGAGAGGAACAGGAAAAATTGGCCGAAAGCCGCCGCTCCATGGTGAGCACCGGCGACCGCAGCGCAAAAATAAGAACGTACAATTATCCACAAGGACGACTCACCGACCATCGCATCGGTTTAACGCTTTATCGACTGGAAGAAATTCTGGAGGGTGATTTAGACGAAGTGATCGAACAGCTGCGACTGGCAGACCAGAACGAGAAAATGAAAAAAGCAGGTTGATCATTTCGATGAGTGTTGCTAATAAAACCTGGCATGTTTTGGAAATCATCGACTGGTCTTCGAATTATTTGTTGCAAAAGGGCATTACCAGCCCCCGATTAAATGCTGAGCAGCTACTCGGCCATACTTTGAACATGGATCGCGTGGCGCTCTATCTCAATTATGACCGTCCCTTGAGCACCGCTGAGCTGGCGCGATACAAACGCTTCCTTAAACGACGTCTCCAAAACGAGCCCCTGCAATACATTCTGGGTCAAACCGAATTTATGTCCCTGCCGTTTAGGGTGAATTCTGCAGTGCTGATACCGAGACCTGAAACAGAAATTTTAGTGGAAACGGCCATTCAGAAATGCCAGAGCGATTTGCCCAATTTGCAAACCATTCATATTTTGGACGTGGGGACCGGCTCGGGGTGTATTGCCATCAGTCTGGCAAAATATGTGGAAAACACGCAAATTGTCGCCATGGATATTTCGGAGGCGGCTTTGGAGGTGGCGCGCGAAAACGCTTGCATAAACGGGGTCGAAAGTAAAATACAATTCTTAAAGGCCGATTTTTTTAAACTCTCCGCTGAAAACCCGCTTTCACAAAAATTTAATTTGATAGTGTCCAATCCACCTTATGTTTCCGAGCAGGATTTTGAACACCTACCCGCGGAGATCAAAAAATATGAGCCAAATTGTGCGCTAAAGGATGGAAGTGACGGTATGAGCTATTATCGCGCTTTACTTGACAGTGTGGGAGGTTTTATGGCTGAAATGGGATTTCTGATAATGGAATTGGGTGCAGGGCAGGCGAGCAAAGTGGCAGACATGTTTCACCGTCAAAATATGACTAATTTTCAAATATTTAAAGACTTAAACGGAATGGAACGAACTATTTGTTGTGAAGTTAATTGTTTAGCATGACAAGGAGGCCAAGATGATTAAGCCAACGATTTTTCGTGAGTACGACATTCGAGGTATTGCGGATGAAGATTTGGTAGATGAAAATGTATTGCTGCTGGGCAAAGGCATTGGAACGTTTTTGCGGCGGGAGGGCGCTAAAAATATGGTTATCGGACGCGACGTGCGGCTGTCTTCGCAACGAATTCGTGATGCGTTGGTGAAAGGCTTGCTTTCCACTGGCATGAATGTGATCGACATCGGACTGGTGCTCACACCCGTGCAATATTTCGGGATCGTGCATTTTCAGGCCGATGGCGGCGTCATGATCACCGGCAGCCACAATCCCATCGAATACAACGGTCTGAAGATTTCGAAAAAGGATGTAACACCGGTTTACGGTGAGCAAATTCAGGCAATCAAACGAATCATTATGCAAGAAAATTACGACATCGGCTCTGGTGAAGTGGTGGAGAAACCAGTGATGGATGAATACATCGCAATGTTAAAATCAAAATTAACCTTTCAGAAAAAATTGAAAGTAGTCATCGATGCCGGCAACGGCACCGCTGGTTTATTGATGCCGCAATTGTGGCAGGAATTGGGCTGTGAGGTGGCGTGTTTGTACTGTGAGCCGGACGGCCGGTTTCCGAATCATCTGCCGGATCCCACGGTTCCCAAATACGTGGTGGACCTGCAGAAAATGGTGCTGGAAGTTGGAGCGGATGTGGGAATCGGGTACGACGGCGACAGCGACCGTATCGGCGCCATTGATGACAAGGGCCGTATTATTTTTGCCGACAAACTGTTGGCTATTTTAAGCCGGGAAGTGTTGCAAAGACACCCTGAGTCTGAAATCGTTTTTGACGTCAAATGCTCACAAGCCCTGGCAGAAGAAATTGAAAAAGCCGGCGGCAAGCCTTTGATGTGGAAAACCGGCCATTCGCTTTTAAAAGCCAAGATGAAAGAAATCCATGCGCCGTTGGCCGGCGAAATGTCCGGCCACATTTTTTATGCGGATGATTATTTTGGTTTTGACGACGCCATTTACGTCTCGGGGCGACTTTTGCAGATGCTGTCGAACAGCCGCCAAAAGTTGTCTGAAATCGCCGATGAAATTCCTCACTTTGAATCGACTCCCGAAATACGCATCGAAACTACAGATGAAGATAAATTCAAAATCGTTCAAGCTCTGGCTGATCATTTTAAAAAGCGTTATGACGCCATCGACATCGATGGTGCCCGGGTGCTGTTCGGGGATGGCTGGGGTCTGGTGCGCGCTTCCAACACCCAGCCGGTGCTGGTACTGCGATTCGAAGCCAAAAATAGAGAGCGATTAAATGAAATCATCGATATTTTCAAAACGCAGTTAAAAAAATATCCCGCGGTTAAATTTTCTGACGCCGATTTTGAAGTGGCCTCCTGAAAGGAATGGTTGGATTTGGTGTGATCTAAAAAGCTACCCTTTTTTGAATTTTTTCAGGAATAATTGTGACAATTATTTTCCTTGAAATTATTTTAAAAAAATGGTAGTTTAAGTTTTTTAAAAAATAAAATTTATGATAATTCAGAACATGCGCTCAAAAATCATCATAAACAAGCTGTTAATTGTATTTTGCTTTGCCAGCTTTTGCCGGGCTGGCGAAGAGTTCATGCCGGTTGAACAGATTAAACCAGGCATGCGCGGTGTCGGGAAAACGGTTTTTGCCGGGGAGAAGATCGAAGAATTCCATTTCGAAGTCCTGGACATCATTCCAAATTTCCGAGCGAAACGCGATTTGATTCTGGTGAAACTTGTGGGGGAAAACGTCGAGAAGACCGGCGTGGTTGCTGGAATGAGCGGCAGTCCCACCTACATCGATGGCAAACTCATCGGGGCGTTGTCTTACAGCATGGGTCTGTTTTTAAAAGATCCCATCGCCGGGATTACCCCCATAAGTCAAATGTTTGAAATTATCGACAAAGAGAATGTTCGCAAAGAAGAGCTGGCCGACAATCGAGGATTCAATCCCCTGTTTTTGGAAATGGCCGTTGGTGTGCGTGATTTTAAATGGACGAATTTCATTCCGCCACAATTGCAGAAAATCAAATCTCAAACCTCTGCAATCAATGAAATTGCGCCATTGCAAATTCCGCTGTTTTTTTCCGGTTTCGAAAACGCGGCTATACAGCTTTCATCCACTCTGTTCGATGGCCTGGGATTTCAAATTTTTAACGTCGGCGGCACCTATTCGAATATTGAGCAAAACAACAACCCAACTCTGGAGCCGGGCGCAGCCTGTTCGGTGGTTTTGGTTGAGGGCGATTTCGGGCTGCAGGGCACCGGCACCGTGACGTATGTAGATGGCGATAAGATTTTGGGCTGGGGACACCCGTTTCTCAATTTTGGCGCCGTGGGTATGCCGTTCGGTAAAGCCAAAATTTTGACTACCCTCGCCAGTCTGATGGCTTCCACCAAGATGGCGGCGCTGACGGAAATTATCGGCACTTTACATCAAGATCGCACCACCGGCATTCTGGGCGTGAGCGGTGACCCCCCCGGGCTGATTCCGTTCAAATTGACTTTACAGTCCGACTTTCAGGATTTTACCGAATTTAACTTTCGCATCGCCGAAGATCGCAGTCTGCATTCCTTTACGCCGCTGATTTTTGCCATCGTACTTTCGAACGCCCTGGAATCGGCTCGATTGTCCAACAGCAATCACACTTTGCAGATGGAAGGTCAGATATTTTTAAAAGGGCAAAAGCCCATTTTGTTACAAAATTATTTTTCAGGCGGTTCGCCAGCGACGTTTTTTACCGATGCTCAGGAAGCCACGGGCGAAATCGCTTCCGTTCTGGGCACGCTGCTGTCCAATGATTTTGAAACGCCGCGAATCGAAAAGGTGGAGTTGAAATTCATTTCCCGACACAAAAAATTTCTCGCCGACGTAAAACGAATCCAATTGGACCGAACCGTGGTAAAACCCGGTGATGAGATCAATCTATCTGTAGTGGTGAAAGAATACCAGGGCGCAGAGCATAAAATTCGTCACTCCCTGGTGGTATCGGAGCATATCCGCTCGAGACGGATAGTAGTTTACGCTGGCAGCGGGCGCAGGTTGACGCAACTCGAATTCAGAGCTTCACCGCAAAAGTTTCGGCCTAAGTCATTTCAGCAGTTGGTTGAGATGCTCAAAAAGAAAAGAAATAATAACTACCTGTTTTTTCAAATTCGACAGGAAGATAAAGGGGTGTTGATTGAAGGAGAAGAGCTCCCCGGCTTACCGCCGTCCATTCTTTCGGTAATGAATTCCCAAAGATCTTCGGGCAATGTCGTTTCTTTGAGGGATCGGGTGGTTTTTGAGGATAAAATAAAAGTCGATTATTCCATTTCTGGTGGCAGGAATATTCTCCTGAAAGTTCAAGCAAAGGATAAATAAAATATCATGGAGAGAACAAAAACAACCTTTTTTCTGATTTTCATATTGGTGTTTGCAAGCGCGTTTGCGCTTCTATCCGGCGGTCCCAAAATACATACCTATAAATCTCAAAAAGATTTTGAAAAGGGCAAACCCAAAGGCGTTTCCATCAACAGTTACGGTGAGTTGCGTTTGGCGCCGGAAATCCAGGAAATTTTTAAGCCGGATTTGCCGTTTATCTGGTCCGCCGTGGCCGATAGAAAGGGCAATCTGTATTTGGCTGGCGGGAATACGGGTCAGGTGTTCAAAGTGGATAAAGACAGCAATTCTTCCATGGCATTTGATTCCGAGGAACAGCAGATTTACGCTCTGACAGTGGACAAAAAGAACAACCTTTTTATCGGCACTTCTCCCGAAGGAAAAATTTACAAAGTAACCAGCGCCGGTATACTCGAGGATGCGGTATTTTTTGACCCCCAAGAAGTTTACATTTGGTCGATGGCGATGGATAACCGCAATAATCTATTTGTCGCCACCGGTGAAAAAGGCAACATTTATAAAATCGATCAAAACAAACAGAGTAGTTTGTTTTTTGCGAGCGAAGACGCCCACATTCGTAAAATCGTGCTCGATTCGGCCGGCAATCTCATCGCGGGTACGGCTAATAAAGGCCAGATTATCCAAATTGATGCCACTGGTAAAGCGTTTGTTCTGTACGATTCACCTCTGGTTGAAATCACCGATTTGCTCGTGGAATCAGGCGGCGACATTTTCGCGGCGGCTGCTGGGGAATCTCGAATTCAAAGGCGTACGCCCAGCGTTCCGACGCCCCCGGCTGCTAACTTGAATGAAAGTAGTGAAAATGCCCGTCCTGAAGATGACGTGCTCGATTTGCCTGTGCAAAATATTTCCAGCGGGGGCGGCAGTTTTGGCAAGCAAGGTAGTGCCTTGTACAAAATCGAGCCGGACGGTTCCGTAAAAACCGTCTGGACCTCCAACAAAGCGCGAATTCATGCCATCGTTCAAAACGAAAACGGCGAAGTCGTTGTGGGAACGGGCGCGCCCGGTCGCCTTTATCGGATAAACGAGGTGGGTGAGCACACCCTGCTTACTGAATTTGATGAGCTTCAAATTACCAATCTGTTGCGAATTTCCAGCGAGCGAATTTTCGTCTCATGCTCAAATCCAGGAAAGATCTATCGCGTACAAGCCGGCAACAAGGCGGAAGGGGAGTACACCTCAGAAGTAATCGACGCCAAGGCGCAGTCTCAATGGGGAGCTTTAAACTGGGAGGCCGAAGTTCCCGAAGACACGAGAATTGGATTTTATACCCGCAGCGGCAACACAGAGGAGCCCGATAAAACCTGGAGTGACTGGTCAAAGAAATACACCGATTTGACCGGGCACAACATAACCAGCCCACCGGCAAGGTTTATCCAGTTTAAAGCTGCGCTATCTTCGGTCAACGGGAAAATGACGCCCGTACTAAAAGAAGTCACCCTTTCGTATTTGCAAAAGAACATGCCGCCAAAGATCACGGAGATTACGATTCACCCTGCTGGCGATTATTATCCGTCGTCTCAAAACAACGTGGCTTCCAATTCACACATAAATGACAAGCACGCCCCCGGTCAAAATAATGTACCGAATTCGTATCCTGGCCGCAAAACCTTCCGCAAGGGGTTCCGCTCTATTAGCTGGAAAGCCCGCGACGGTAATGGGGATAAACTATCGTTTGATCTCTTTTACAAAGGTGAAAACGAGAAAAGCTGGAAGACTTTGGTGGAAAACCATCTGGGTTTCCTTTACTCCTGGGACAGCGAATTGTTTGCCGACGGACGGTATTTCATCAAAATTGTGGCATCGGACGATGTGTCAAATCCGGAATCCTTATCCCTATCGGCGCAAAAAATCAGCCAGCCTTTTAAGGTAGATAATACCGGTCCCCGGGTGTCCGACCTGCGCGTAAGCTCGAAAAAAAACCACACCACGATTTCTTTTACCGTAACCGATGAATTGATGAGTGTACGCACGGTGGAGTACGGCGTGAATGCCGAGGACTGGAAGCTGATTTATCCTGTGGACGGGATTTGCGATTCTAAAACCGAACGCTTCGAAATCCAGATTAAACCGGCTTTGAAGGGAGATAACACAGTAGTGGTGAAAGCGAAAGATGAACTTGGAAACACCGGTTTTGGCAAAAAAAATCTGAAATTGTGATTCACACCGCTAAATTAGTGTGAAGTCTGAACTTAGAATTTTACGATTAAAAGCCGAAATTGGGTAACGGTTTTCGGCTTTTAGCTTAGAAAGGATACGTGAACACGCATGGTTTCCGCAGCATCGTTGGAAAAGGTAAAGGACTGTATCCGAAGAGGTAATCGATTTGTATTAACAACCCACGTCAACCCTGATGGCGATGGCCTGGGCTCGGAAGCGGCCATGGCGGCTTTCTTGAACGAGCTCGGGAAAGATGTTTATATATTCAACAGCGGGCCGGTGCCGGCCAACTACCGATTTTTGGATTCTTCCAATAAGATGATCGTTTACAAACCCCATCTGCACCGGGAAATTCTCTTTTCTGCCGATTACATCATCATTCTCGATATCAGTGACTGGAATCGATTGCGGAAGATCGGCGAGGACATGCGGGATTTGAAGACCAAAAAAATCTGCATCGACCACCATCCACCCATGGAAAAGTTTGGCGATATTAATTTGATCAACATCGAGGCCTGTTCCACCGGCGAAATCGTTTATGATCTCATAAAATTTTGTTGCGCCCCAATTTCAAAGACGATTGCTGAGGCTCTTTACACCTGTATCGTCACCGACACCGGCTCTTTTAAATTCTCAAATACCAATGCTCGCGCATACACCATCTCTGGTGAGCTGGTGGAAGCCGGTGTGAATCCACAAAAAATTTACCAGCAAATTTATGAGCACCAAACCAAAAGCAAAATTAAACTGTTCGCGTATGTTTTAAACAATTTACATTTTGAACAAAATGACCGGGTAGTTTGGGTAGAGGTAACGCAAAAAGTGCTGGAGGAAATCGGCGCCAAGTCGTATGAGACCGACGGTTTAGCTGATTATCCCCGTGTGATTAACGGCGTGGAAGTCAGTATCATGTTTATTGAAAAACAAAAGAGCAGAATAAAAGTGAGCCTGCGCTCTAGCGGCAATTTTGTGATCAATGGCATCGCTCAAAAATTTGGCGGCGGCGGCCATCCCTTTGCCGCGGGCGTTTCCATTGAAGGCAGCTTAAAAGAATACAGACCCAAAATTCTGGAAGAAGTGTCCTACCTGTTCAGAAGATAAAACAAAATGTCATCCTTGTGGTTCTTGTCTCCATGTCCGATTCCATTTTAAACATAAATGAACTTACACAAAATCTTCAGCCTTATTTACGCCAAATCAAGGATGAATTGATCGCGTTTCATACTTCCGATCCATCAAATGCCAACCTCCTGGAGTACGTGCACAATGAGCTGAATTCCCTGGGCTTGCATTCCCGGCAAATAGAGCAGGCGGGCGTTGCCGCGGATTTGCCAGGAAGCCCGGATTGCAACCGTGCCATCGCCCTGCGTTTTGAGCTGGGGCAGGCGCATTCGTCTGAGAGGTACGAAAACCGGTCGTATGCGTTGGATGGCCTGGTTGAGTCGCTGACCGGGCTGGGGATGGCGCAAGTCTTGAGAGTACACTCGCACGAATTAAGTACCCGGCCGCGACTCCTGTTTCAGGTACGCGATGAAGAAGATGCACACAATTCGAAAATCTTAATCAGACAAGGAATGTTACAAAAGGTGTCAGCGGTGTTTGGTATGAAGCTGAATCCCGCCTTACCTGTGGAAAGTGTGGGCATCAAGTTTGGTCCGTTGCTCGCGTCCCGTCATGAATTTGTACTGAAGCTGTTCGCTAAAAAGGCGGGCCGTACGGCTCTGCAGGCGGGGGACAATTTGATTCAAAATGCGGCTCACCTGCTCATCGAATTGCCACAAGCCACCCTGCGCGGAGTCGATCCGTTGACTCCCGTGGAGTTGGCGTATTCATCCATTCAGGGGTATGCAAGCGGCTCCGAGGTGCCCGAACCGGTAATAATTCACGGCCTCATCCGCACTGCCAATGAATCAATTCATGCGCAAATTCCGGAGTTATTTAAGAAGCTCATTAAGGAAATTTCCGGTTCACATGAGATGGAATATGAATTCGATTGTCACGAGTCGTTGCCCATTCTCCTTTCCGATTCCCGAGCTGCTTCGTCTTTAAAGCAAGCGGCCCGGCAAGTGTTGGGCGCTGCCCATGTGCGACAATTAGAATTTCCTTCTTCTAATTTAGACGGATTCGCTGAGTATCTGCGCCTGGTGCCGGGTGCGGTTCTGGAACCCGGTGTGAATAATTTGCCGGCCGGCGCAGAGGTAAGTCTCGGCGCCCGCGCGGAGGTCCTGGAACGATTGATTCTCCAGGCGATCAAAATGTTGGCGCTCGCGGTCATGCACTATTCGCAAAAATAGTCAAATTCAACAAGCGGCAGTCTGTCCCATCCGAATCGTAAACCGCAACTGCCCGGATTGTGGTACTGCATTACCCATTGCCATTGCCTGCGTCAATTTACGCCATGCGTTAAAAACTTAATCATGCCATTTGTAAAAATATAATTGTCCTGCAATTCAAGATCTCCCGGAATTATCAAATCAAAATTATCCTGATCAGATATTTACAAATGACCCTTTTGTCAGAATTAAAGCGAGAGACGCATTTAAATATTAAAAAGCAGTAATATCAATTTTATTGCTTGCATTTCGATGAAAGATACGTTAGCTTTTACAAATCAAAAAAAGTCAAAGTCTGCCACAATTTGATAATTAACAATATTTTGGAATGGGTTGATGATGAGCGATACACCTGGATATACCAATATTGACAGTTCAACAACCCCCGTTGTTGTGGACTCTCACAATCTCTTCGAAAATGTATTTAATAAGTTGCCAGTGCCGTCAATTATATTGGAAGAATCCGGACAATTGA
>JBHHXN010000030.1:0-38292 GCA_046757025.1 bacterium | reverse complement strand
GGTTTGTGCAACGCCGCCTGCCAACGCCGCTCCGCTGATTTTATTTGTGGATTCCGATCCAATGCTTCTTTGACCAAAGCATCCACAGAGATTTTTCGTCCGTTCTCTTGAGTTCGTAAAATACTCAGCCCCATAAAAACGAACAAACTACAAATAGCAATTTGAAAGTATTTTGTATTCATTTTCCACCTGACAAATTATTCCTGAGTCGGCATTTTATATATTAATGACATTTATATAAATAATGCCGTGTTTATCTAAAATTAAAACCGTAACTAATGTATAAATAGAGTATCATTTTCTTGCGTTTAGTTTATAAGAACTATGTCAAAAAACGTACGGCAAGAAAAACTGGATTCAGAAATCCATTGAGGTGAATATTAAATCAGATAGGAAGCGACTAGGTCGTAGATTTTGAGTTCCGCTGGAAATTTGGGATGATAGAAAAACTCAAAATTAAAATGAGATGGAGTTAAATTAGTAAAATTTGATTGGATTTTTATGGATGTGGAAACGAACTGCTTTTCAGAGACTTTTATATTTTTATATTGGACTTCAAGTGAATTCACAATAGGAATGGCAGGAACAGAAGATTGTTTTATCTGGCAACCACAGTCGGTTTTTTGCAGGTGATATTGAGGCAGCCATTCTGACGGAGCCTCGACGGTGCAACAGGACATCGGCTTCTGCGCCACCGCGTTCATGCTGCACGATGCAGCCATTCCCAGGGGGGCATTCAACAAAATTATCGGAACGAGCAAGAATGTTGAAATTAATTTATTTCTCTTTTTCATATATTCAATTATAATTCATTTTTCAAACAGTAGTGTAACGTAAAATATTTCTCATAGTTCCAATTATATGAATATACCTTCTCAAAAGTGCGAATGCAAGCATTTTTTTATGACAATTTATTTTTGTTTCGGCAAAATCGTGTACATTTGAAACGACAAATTAATCAAGGCATGATATTCTATTAGATTGGAACATTAATCTATTTACAGCGTATGGTAAGTTATTTCGCTATTATAATTACTATTCGCAGGTTTTTTATGGAAAATACGGACACTAAGATTTTAGAAATCTTAACTAGAGATGCTCGCACACCACATGCCCAAATTGCCGAAATGGTTGGACTTTCGCGGCCGGCAGTCACGGAGCGAGTAAAAAAAATGGAACAGTTTGGCATCATCAAAGGTTACAGCGCCATACTCAATCCGGAACAATTCAATAAAACCATCACCGCATTTATTTCCGCAAAGCACCTGGGGATTTTGGACGAAAAGATTCAATACGCCTTAAAAAAATTAGTCGAAAATCCAGACATTCTCGAAATCCACAGCATAGCGGGTGAAGATTGTTTTTTGATCAAAGTCAGAACCTGTGATATGAAATCGCTGAACAAAATCGTCAACAGCCTGAAAGCGCCCCCGCTTTCATTGTCCACAAAAACCACCATCGTTCTGGAAAGCTATTTCGAAAAAATTGGCGGCACGGTCCTGAATCTGTAAATAAAGCAAGTTTCGGGTGGATGGGCTGCGGCTTTGGTGGTATATTCGGAAAACAATCGAGGTCGTTTTATGTCAAAAAAAGAATTGATAAAGGCGTATCTTGCCTGGGGAGCGGTTTGTATTTTTTGGGGCACAACCTATCTGGCCATCCGCATCGGCGTGGAAGTATTTCCCGCAGCCATTTTTGCTGGCATACGCTTCTTGATAGCGGGTGTTTTATTTCTGGTTTTTTTACTGATACGCGGTTACAAACTGCCTGTAGGTCGAGAACTTTTAGATATCACAATAGTAGGCATCGCCCTCTTAACCATAGCCAACGGCATTGTGGTGTGGGCCGAGCAATGGGTACCGAGCGGCCTAGCTGCGCTCATCGTCGCCACCCTGCCGTTCTGGATGGTGGGCATCGAAGCAACTCTACCCCGCGGCGACAAATTGAATTTCAAAAAAGTCCTGGGAATTGTGACCGGTTTTGCAGGGTTGGTACTTCTGGTATATCCGGACCTGCGCGGCTCCACCGAACCGGGCTATCTAACAGGCATGGCTGTGATTCTCATCGCGCCGTTGTCCTGGGGGGCTGGCTCCATTTATTCCAAATATCGAACCATGAAAACCAAACCCTTGATGGCGGCGGCCCTGCAAATGGTCATCGCCGGCGTCCTGCTCACCCTACTCGGAACCATGAATGGGGAATTGGCTGAATATTCCTACACCTTTAAAGGCCTTGCCGCCTTAGCTTATTTGGTTGTATTTGGCTCCCTCATTGGCTACAGCTCCTACATTTATGCACTGGACAAACTGCCCGCTTCCATCGTTTCCATGTATGCCTACATCAATCCGTTGATAGCGGTGATTTTAGGCTGGCTTATTCTCGATGAAAAACTCGATTGGAGTGTGGCCACCGCCACCATCATCATTATTTCCGGCCTGCTCATGGTAAAGGTCTCTCGACAGCCAGAAGTCATTAAAAAGCCATCGTTAATGCAAGAAGTCTGCGTTGAAAATAAAAAGGCCGTTCAAAACGCTTAACCCTTCTATTTAAATTACGGAAGACGGACGTACCCGTTGACGCAACAAAGCTTTGGTCTCACTGAATTGTAAAAGTAATCATGAGAGCCACCGTATCGCCGTTCAGATCAGGATTTAATTCCGTCACGAATTCTCCTTCCACAGCTTTGGTGCTTTGGAGATAATAATCCAGCTTTTTGTACATCAATTCCGCGCCGACGCCAAAGTGTTTCGAAAAAAAGTAGTCCAGACCAAAAGCCAAATTCACGCCGGCCCCGACCAATCGCGTAGCGCTTTGCTGACTTTCTAAACCGTAAAGGCCGAAACCCAATTTACCATACGGTTGCAATCGGTCGTCCACATCGAATTTGTGCTGAATATTCAATTCCAATCCGCTGAATTTTTGAATGAGGTCGGTTTGTTTGATTGGTGTATGCTCTGAACCCAGCAAGGTCAGCCACAGGGTGAAGCGATTGGTGAAACCGTAACCGATGCATAGCAACCCGCCTTCTCCTTCCTCAAGCTGCCGTTCGGACGTCATCTCCACGGAACCGGAGCCGACGGCCACTTTTATCCCTTTGTGTGAAAACCGCGATTTGGTTGAATCCGGTTTAGCCTGGGCTGAACTAACAATCATCACCATCAGAAAACACGACAGCATCCACGAAAAGTATTTATGTAAATTCATGAGGCCCTCCGTTTAAGGTAAAATATTTTTCATTGCATGAAAATCTTGTGATCGACTGAGCCTAAATACAAACTGTGTACCAGGCTTTTCTTTTGACCCTAAGTTCTTTTTATGCATTACTTAGAGTTAATCTTATTTACGACAAATGTGTGAAACTACACCACAGGTGTGGACTATTTGCTTCGATTTATTTTCAATTGTTGCCGGTGCCATTTTTATTTCACATTCATTCATGCACCAGATGGTTCACCTGTACCCAGGGGAACGTGTCGCCTTGTTTCAAACCCGCTAAATCACCTTGCATTGAACTCGATATTTAGCGATTTAAGCCTTGGCACAAATATTGATAAAACAATTAGTAATCAACATCATGGCTCAAAATACAATTCCATTAAGTTTTTTATTAATAAACACTTTCAACGATACACATCCACGACCACGACACGGAGGTATTACAAAATTGAAATTACGATTTTGGGCCGTGTAATTACTTTTTATCAGGAATGAGTTTATTGTAAAATTTTTTAAGGAGAGAAATAAAAGTGGTTAATCGAGTTGATCTGCGAATCAATAATGTGAATCTCAATGAAATCACTGAACTCAACAGTTTGATCAGCACCTTGCACAATCCCAGTTATCAGGATGACGTCGTCCATTCCAGTGACGGACATGACGCGTACGTCGTCACGGTGACGCCGGCCAACCTGCAAAGAATCAAAGATGCTTTGCGTATCATTTTACGAATTGTCAATGCCGAACGAATTGCCATCGAAACCTGAATTACCATTTCGAAATTGACCGGAGAATAAGTTCGTGAAGTGTTTTGAAATTTAAAGCAACAAAGATTTCTGCAAAATGAAATTCCGGGGGGGTGTCCAGGCCTCAACCTAACGTGACTTTGTGAAAAGTCGAAACATCAACTAAAAACCGAGCACACAATAATGGTCATTTCCCGCTTTGCGGGAAAGGCTGGAAGAATCTTTTTAATAAACAGCGCTTTACGTCCAATCCAATAAGACTCCGCCTGCTTATCCAGCAAGGCGGGGAATGACAAAAGCACGGAGCATCTTCCTACTTCTCTTTATCAAATATGCCCAGATTTCCACAATAATCCATCCTAACCCATAAAACAATCATTTGATACTTACAAAGGAATTTTTGTGGCTGTGAGTCTATTATGTATGCCCATCGGGTGGGACGTCTGAAAATCAGTTTTCCATTCGGGTAGCAGCAATGTCTGCCACAGTTCAATTTGACATTGCTTTTCCCAATCAGAAAACATCTGTATGAACGCGCTGCAAATAGAGAAGGGACTGCGTATGTCCGCACAATAGACCTCCGGCAGCTCCCTGGTTAATTCTTCAAAGGTACTGGTATTTGGAACCAGCGCCAGCACCTTTTTTTGGCAGGTCACAAATTCATAAAATCTATTTGAAATAAATCCCTTGCCTTCCGCTCGCTGAATGAATAAAAAAGCATGCGAATTTTGCAGACTTCGCTGAATATTTATCTCCTTTGGGTCACCACGAAGGTAGCGGATGGTTTTCTGAACATTGATTCTTGAGATAAATTGAGAATCCAACGATGCGTTTAAAATCTGAAATTCAAAAGTCTTTTCTGATATAAATTTATTTACAAATAATCTATCCAACAACAGGAGAAAAGATTCCAGAATTTCATGAGAATAAAACGCGTCAGTAAGCGTCAAAATAAATTTTTTAGAGTATGAATTTACCATGATGAATCAATCGACAGATGAGGGAATGTGGTTGGGCATCCGTGTCAGATACTGTTCAGCCATTTTTTTGAATTTCGTATTAGGATTCATTTTAAGCAGCAAATTCAATTCGATTTTTGCCTGGTCAATTTCACTGGATTTGAACAAACTAAGTCCCAACATATACTGGGCGATTTCTCTTTTATATAAAGGATTCTCTTCGGATAAAAAGGCTTGGTATGATTTGGCCGCCTCCTCAAAGTCCTGAATGCTGAAGTAGCATTCCCCCAACCAGAACCAGCTGTTTTTTGCTACCTCGTGATGTGGATTCTCGCGCTGAAGACTCTTGAAGGTATAAATTGCATCCTCAAATTGGCCCGCTTCAAAATAACCCAAACCGGTTTTATATCGCTTATGTATTCCGTGTAAGATGCGTTTGTTAGCAGAACGGAAATTTGAATAATTCTTTTTCTGACTTACACTCAACGCGGTTTCCAGCCTGCGAATCTGGTCGTCGAAAACACGTGCTTTTACCAGCAGCAGATTTAAGGTTGCGACTTTTTCAGCTAACAATTTTCTAATTTCAGTGTGTCTTTTCGGTTGCACATGGTTGGGTTGATTTTGCTTTTCGTCTGAAGCGAATTCAGGATTTTTGAGATCATTCCCTTCCGCTGTCACTTCTTCCACCGCGAGATATTCTTCAGAAAATGACACATCAAAATTTTGCTGAATTGGCGTTTGGTGTTTCAAATAATAAAATATGCCGACGCTGAAATTGATGAAGGCATCCTTCTTGCGCCCAAGTTTGGCGCCGTCGAAGCCATCCGCTGAAGTGTAACGATAGTCGCCGCTGAAATTGAGCGCCAATCTGTTGGAAAAGAGATATTCGAAACCGCCGCCTACCGCTGCGTAACCATCCCAGAAACGTGTGGATTTATTAATGCTGTAATTGATGAGCCCTAATCCAAAATAAATTAGTGGATTGAATTTTTTGTAAGCATACAAACGCAATCCCAATTTCGCCCCCAGATTGTACATTTCGGTGTCCAATCCTCTGCCGGCCACCCGGGTCGCCAAACGCGCGTAACCCAGGTCTGATTCAATGAAAGCGTTGGGCGCGAAGTTCAACCGAACTGAAAAGGGATTTCCACCAAAAACAAAATGCCCCGAATACGAATCTCCCAACAATTTTTGACTGGTTAAATTAAAACCCAGGCTGAATTCCTTTTGGTAACCGCCCGCATGCAATCCGTTTGTCATTACAAACACAAAAACCCAACATTGAAGATGAATTTTTTTCATGTCTAAAGGCCTTTACAACTTATTCAAAAAATCGTTCTATTGAAAATGGCTATGTGGAAGAAATATCGACCAGGTGGGTTGTTTTCTAAAGTTAAAATCAGGAAAAACAAAGAAGTGAATCAAACACTGAGAAAAGAACAATCCTTTACAAAAAATAAATTCAAAAAGCAGTCACTCTCAATAAATTGCCACCTCCACTCTGGCATCGTTGAAACAGGCGCCGCCGCCGACTGAACTGATTTCATCCGAAACCAGCGCCGTAGCAGTCAGGCCATTTTGGGATGATTTACGCCAGGCGCCTTTTGGCATCACCACCACGCCTTCCCGTACCGAGTCACTCAATCTGGCTTTGACCACAACTTCACCCAATTCATTAAAAACTTTCACCATGGTATCGTTTTTTACAGATCGTTTTTGTGCGTCAATTGAATTCATCAGTACATACTGCTCGGGGAAATTAAATTCGCCCAGGGTACTGTTGGTCATTTTGTTGGTAGCGGGTGAAATCAGCGCTAACGGATAGCGGCTGGTTGGAGCCGTTTTAAAAACATACGGGGATGGACCGAGCACCGCCGGCGTGAAATCGATTTTACCATCGGGTGTGCAGGGAAATACGGTTTTAAATTGCTGCGGTCTGCTACCAGGAAAATCAAAAAAAGCGATCTTGTTCCGTTTTAAAGTTTCAAGATGAACCGGTTTTCCCAGGCCACCGACAGCACTCACTATCCGTTTCAAGTAGGATTCCGTATCCTCATAAAACGCCGGGTCGGTCCACCCCATGCTGCGGCCTAATAGCGCAAACACTTCCTCGTTGGATTTGGCTTCGCCAACAGGTTGGATGACGGCATCCAAATATTGCAGTGCGTATGCACCGTAACCTGTGGTCAATTCCTTTTGCTCCAAAAAAGTCACCGCCGGCAAAAGGATGTCCGCGAAATGGGCAGTGTCGGTCATCACCTGATCAAATACCACGGTAAACAAATCCTCTCGCTTTAATCCAGCAAGTATGGCGTTTTGATTCGGCATAGTTGCAACGGGATTGCAATTGTACACAAACAAGCCTTTGATGGGCGGAGCGATTTCGTGCTGCAAAACCCGGCCTAATTTGTTCATATTTACAATTCGCGTGTTCCACTCGGAAGAGCCGACCCGCGCCGGACCATCTATTTTGTAGGCGGCGCTGTTGCTGAGAGTGTAGCCAGAACCTGTCAGGCCAAATTTACCCAAGAGGGCTGGCAGGGATAGAATGGCCGCCACCGCCTGCCCGCCATTTCGGTTTCGTTCCAGTCCCCAGCCGATTCGCAGCACCGCGGGATCGTGACCGGCATACCACTGTGCTAACAATTCAATATCCTTCCTGGCAACGCCGGCTATTTTGGCCGCTCGTTCAGGCGGATAATTTGATGCCGCTTGTAGTAAGGTGTCCACGGATTTGGTGTGGGTGTGAATAAAATCCCAATTTAACAGTTTCATTTTTTGCCAAACATGGATGAGCGCCAACGCCACCACCAAATCGGTACCAGGGAAAACCGGTAGATGCATATCGATTTCATTTTTTGAAAAATTTAAACGCGGATCCACCAGGGCGATTTTTGCGCCAGCCGCTTTGGCTTTTTTGATAAACGGCATCAGATGAATATTCGACACTTTGGGATTGGCTCCCCAAATCAAAATGAAACGGGCAAATTCATAATCTTCAAACGCCGTGCCCGGCATTTTACCATATAAGCCCAGAGCCGCTTCGGTAGTGGGAGCGGCGCAAACCGTTCTTGCCAGCCGTGACGCCCCCAATTTCGCAAAAAAGACCCGGTCGCAAGTGTCCTGCCCCAGCAAACCGTTTGACCCGCCATAGGAATACGGCAGGATGGCTTCCCCACCCCATTCGTTTTGAATGGCAGTGAACTTTGCACAGATGTTCTCCAGCGCTTCCTGCCAGCTTATTCTTTCAAATTGGCCGGTACCTTTTTTGCCAACCCGTTTCATGGGATGGTGCAACCGGTGAGAAGAATACACCCGGTTAGCGAAGCGTGCAACCTTTGTACAGATGAATCCCTGAGTGGTGGGATTTAAGTGAGATCCCCGAATTCCGGTGATTCGTTCATCCGTCACTTCCACTTCCAAACTACACGCATCCGGGCAATCCATGGGACACGCAGAGGGCTTTAACTTGTCCGACACGATTACTCTCCTTCGGATTGTTTTGAATTGGTAACTCTGCAACTACAAAATATTCGAAACGTCTCAATTCTTGTCACCCCGCTTTGTCCCACGCGAAGCCTTTTTTTAGTTCACCGCAATATTAGTGGAAATAGAATTTAAAGGCACGCTCAAAAAATTGAAAATAAAATCGACAACCGCGGCTTGCGACCTGACTGTTAACCCAAAATAAACAAACGACCCCTTAACTGCAAGATTTTTCTGGAGTGCATTTTAAAACTTGACTAACCATTTATGTTTTGGTATATTTTAACGTGATTAATTCACCAACTCACAATTTAAGACTAGAGGTCATTAATCCGATTGTCACTTGTGCTCCATTTCAGTAATGGTTGTAGGGTTTACAAGAGATAACAGCAGCTACCGATCTTCACCCTTCAACTCCACTCAGGGTGAAGATCACGGTTTTCCGATTTTGAATTGGCACTCAGCATGAAGATAAGTACCCGACAATCTATTTTGAAATGGAATACGAAGTAATTTTTATTCGAAGTGCAAGGAAGCCAAACGCGACAGAGATGTTGTACTTCCAACACAACTTAGAACTCATCCACTCATTTTTGATTTTGAACAAATAAAGATGCGGTTTTTGAGGCACAAAATTGGTTCATTTCCAAAATTGATGGTTACTTATTCAATTATTCCCATTTTAATGGGTTTGTTCGCCGCAGCCTGTTCAAACAAAACAGATCAAGAAATTGAATTTAGGAGGCATGAAATGTCCATACCGCAATCGAGTCCTTATGGTTCTTGGAAATCGCCCATTACGTCAGATATGATCGTCCAAAAAAGCGTCAAGCTGGGGCAAGTGGTGCTGGACGGTGGCCAGATTTACTGGAACGAAATGCGCCCGGACGAGGCCGGTCGAAATGTCGTCGTGACCACCGATGCGAATGGCCAACTATGGGATGTGATCTCGTCTCCCTTTAATGCCCGCACACGCGTACACGAATACGGCGGCGGCGCTTTTACCGTGCACGACGGCGTGGTCTATTTTACCAACGATGAAGATCAACAGCTCTACCGTTTGACCCACGAATCTTCTCCAATTCAGTTGACGCACGAAAGCCATCATCGCTTTGCCGATCTCCTAGTAGATGCGCGCCGTAACCGTTTGCTTTGCATCCGCGAAGACCACAGTCACAGCGGTCAGGAAGTCGTGAACACCATCGTGGCTCTGCCACTCACCGGTCAGCAAGCAAGTGAAGTCTTGGTTTCGGGTAACGATTTTTACGCTTCACCCTGTTTGAGTCCCGACGGGCGCCAACTGGCCTGGTTGACCTGGAACCATCCAAATATGCCGTGGGACGGTACGGAATTGTGGCTGGGGGAATTGGATACACAGGGAGCGGTGAGTCAGGTGCGCAAAATTGCTGGCGGCCAGAACGAGTCCATTTTCCAGCCGCAGTGGTCTCCGGAGGGCACGCTTTATTTCATCTCCGACCGTTCAAACTGGTGGAATCTCTACCGCTTTCAGGCAAACCGGGTGCAACGGGTGTTGGAAAAAGATGCTGAGTTCGGTTTACCGCAATGGGTTTTTGGGATGTCCACCTACGCGTTCGTTTCTGAGAATGAATTGATTTGCACATATTTCGAAAACGGCGACTGGCATTTGGCCCGGTTGCACACACCAAACGGTCAACTACAAATCATAGAAACTCCGTTCACATTTTTTGAGGAAATCCGCGCTTCGGGGGAGCAGGTGGTTTTCCTCGCCGCCGCGCCCATCATGTCGAAAGCGGTGGTGCAGCTCGATTTAAATTCGCTAAAATTCAACATTCTGCGCAAGTCTTCAGAACTGACCGTTGATACAACTTTTATTTCGCGTCCGCAGGCTGTCGAATTTCCAACTGAAAACGATTTAACAGCCTACGCTTACTATTATCCACCGCAAAATCGCGATTACGAAGCGCCAGAGGGAGAGCGTCCGCCGCTCATCGTGAAAAGTCATGGAGGGCCAACCGGCACAACCGCCAGCGTCCTGGAAATGAAAATTCAATACTGGACCAGCCGCGGATTCGCGGTTCTGGACGTCAACTATGGCGGCAGCACGGGTTATGGCCGGGAATTTCGCCAGCGGTTAAATGGCAAATGGGGGATAGTGGATGTCGCTGATTGCGTAAACGGCGCAAAATATCTGGTGCAAAAAGAGCTGGTAGATCGGGAAAGAATCGCCATCACCGGCGGCAGCGCTGGCGGTTACACCACGTTGTGCGCGCTGACCTTTCACAATTTTTTCAGGGCCGGCGCCAGCTACTACGGAATCAGCGATCTGGAAGCTCTAGCCAAAGATACCCACAAATTCGAGTCACACTATCTCGACAAATTGATCGGTAAGTATCCAGAACAACGCGAAATTTATCTAAAACGCTCACCCATCCACTTCACGGACGCCCTCTCCTGCCCGGTGATCATTTTTCAAGGTCTGGAAGATAAAGTGGTTCCGCCCAATCAAGCCGAAATGATGGTGGCCGCCTTGCGTAAAAAAGGTCTGCCCGTCGCATACATTCCGTTTGCAGGAGAACAGCACGGTTTGCGCCGGGCTGAAAATATCAAACGCTCCCTGGAAGCGGAGCTTTATTTTTATTCAAAAATATTTCAGTTCGATCTGATGGATGATATCCCGGCCATTAAAATAGATAACCTTTAAGCGCAGGTGTGCACTTCACGGAGGAAATTATGTCATCCAAAAACAATTTACAAGTAGGAATTATCGGAGCTGGCCGAATTGGCCGACTGCATGCTGAACATCTGGCGTTTCGCATCAAAAATGCCGTGCCAATAGCCATCGCCGACATTTTTCTTTCCGCAGCCGAAGAAACGGCCGTACAGTGCCAAATTCCCGAAGCCACGCAAGACTACCGCAGTGTTCTGGACAACCCGGCCATCGACGCCGTCCTGATCTGCACCTCCACTGACACTCATGCGCAGTTGATAAAAGAGTCGGCTGCCGCCGGCAAACACATCTTTTGCGAGAAGCCCATCGCGCTGGAAATCGGCTGCATTCAATCGGCGCTTACCGCGGTAGAAAAAGCCGGCGTAAAATTGCAAGTTGGATTCAATCGCAGATTTGACGTCAATTTTTCCAAAATCAAACAAACCATTCTGGAAGGCAAAATCGGCGATCCCCACTTGCTAAAAATCACCAGCCGCGATCCCGAGCCGCCGCCCTTGGAATATCTGCGCGTTTCGGGCGGTATCTTTCTCGACATGACCATTCACGATTTTGATATGGCGCGCTTTTTAATGGACAGCGAAGTCACCGAAGTTTTTGCCGCCGGCAGCGTGCTGATCGATTCGCGTTTCCACGAGGCAGACGACATCGACACCGCGGTGGTTACTTTAAAATTTGAAAACGGCGCCATGGGCGTCATCGACAACAGCCGCAAGGCAGTTTACGGCTACGACCAGCGCGTGGAAGTTTTTGGCTCGAAAGGCGCAGTGTACGTCCGCAACAACTCGCCGGATTCACACGTGCTCATGCTCGCCGAGAGCGTGGAATCGGCCAAACCACTTTATTTTTTTCTGGAAAGATACGAGCAGTCCTTCGTTGCAGAATTACAAGCGTTTGTGGAAGCCTGCCTTAAAGATAAGGCAACCCCGGTATCCGGTCTGGATGGTTTGATGCCGGTTAAAATCGGGTTGGCGGCTAAAAAATCTTTACAAGAGAATCGACCAACCAAATTAACCGAAATTGCATGAAGGGTTTTCAATCGCCTTTTATTGAAACAAACGTTTTCTAACTGCACCGCCAGCACGGTGCTTTTTTTTAACTGCTGCATAAAAATGAAAGGTAACTTGTATCCAAAGATCAGCCACTGGTACCCTGAACATCGATTCCATGATCCAAACGAAAACTGAAACTGTGTTGCAAAAAAAACAGGTTGAGTTTCAAATCCGCTTCATCTGGTGGGCGCTGGGTGTGGCCATTTTCGCGGGCTTTGCACTGGGCGCGCATGTGGCTTCGGTAATCGGACTGGATTTCCCCCTCAGCCGCGGCTACCATGCCTTCGTTCAAACCCACGGGCATTTGCAACTGGTGGGCTGGGCCGGTCTGTTCATTCTCGGAGTCAGTCTGCACTTTATTCCAAGACTGGCAGGCGTGCCCATCGCCAGGCCTAAACGCATCGATCTGGTGCTCTATTTCATAACCGCCGGTTTGAGCATCCGATTTCTCAGTCATTCGATTCTCCCTTATTTAACCGATTCGTTTCTGGTCTCTTCAGTTCAAATCCTGATTCTGCTATCCACGATTCTGGAGTTAATAGGCATCATTCTTTATTTTGTGCTCATCGTTGAAACCATTCTGAAAGTGCACAATTTTTCGCAACGGGCGGCTCTGCTTTCGGTTCGGCCATTTTTTGCCATGATGCTGAGCGGCTGGTTCCTCTACGGTTTGCTCATGGTGATTTTAGGCTGGAATCTGGTATTTCAGAACAAAACCGTTATGGACCCGGAATGGAATGAATTCGGCCTTCAGATGTTCATCACACTGGTGTTGCTGCCCGTGGCGTTTGCCTTTTCCGTACGCATGTTTCCGCTGTATTTGCGATTGCCGGTGGTGGACTGGTCGGTGAAAAAACTGGCCTTGGTGTATTTTGCAGCAGTGTGCTCACAAATTCTCCCCACTTTACCGCCTATTTTGAGCATGGATGCGAGCTGGCCTTTGTATCTGTCCAATGCCGGACGCCTGCTCAAAAGCGCCGCCATTCTCTGGTTCATCTGGAAAATTGACGTTCTCACCCGCTGGCGTGAACCCTGGACCATTCAACGCCTGCTGCACCCGGGTGTAAACCGGCGACCCACTCGCGAGGGCATGCCCGATTACGGCGAGTTCGGCTATTTCGAATATCTCATTTACGCGGCTTACAGCTGGCTGCTGTTTGGGGCGGTTGTCGAAATTATCGTCGGGTTTTCGGTATTCACCAATTGGAACGCTGCCATCAGCACCGATGCCGTTCGTCACATCTATTTGCTGGGTTTCATCACGCACCTCATTCTGGGTATGTCCGTGCGCATGATTCCTGGTTTTATAAAAAAGAAGAAAGTCGCACGACCAGGATTGGTCATGGCCACGTTCTGGCTGGCTTCGTTGGCAGTCGTTAGCCGTATCGTTCCTTTGCTCCTGCCGTCCGAACTGTTCAAGCTTTTGCCCGGCACGGTTGTGGTCATGCAGACCGCTTTTGGATTTTCTGGCCTCTTCGGCATGGCAGCCATCGTTTGCCTGGCGATCAACCTCATCAAAACAGCCGAGCAGGTAAATCAGGTTACTTAATCATTAGCTGAGCAAATTAAATAGGCAAATACGCACAAATGGGTTGAATTGTTAGAGAGTGGGTGTTCACGCTTCAAAGACGGGTTCTTCCGCGTGTTCCTCCCTACTCACACCAGCAAGCTAAAGAGCCTGGGTAAAAACGTAGCGCAAGCATCTTGTTTGCGAAACTGGATTGCAAAGAATACAAACACTTAGCTTAAATCACAGACCTGTTTTAACAAGCCAGAGGCTTGTTTTACCATGTTTTCACACAGTCTCAAAAGCTTGAACCCCGAATTCCAGCCGATGATGAATCGCTCAGTTCAGGTTAAAACTAAAGAAAGGATTTCAAAGTGATTAATTGGTTAGATTGGACCGTCATCGTCGTTTATCTTGTGCTTATTGTGGGCATGGCCATAAAAATGACCCGTACGCAAACAGATTTAGAAGATTATTATCTGGCAGGCAAAAAGATAAAATGGTGGCAGTCGGGGGTTTCCACCATGGCCACGCAGTTGAGCGCCGTGAGTTTTATTTCTGCGCCGGCCTTTGTGGCGTTGAAGCAAGGCGGCGGACTCAAATGGCTATGCTATGAATTTGGCGTACCCTTGGCGCTGATCTTGGTGATGACTCTGATCATCCCCACCTTTCACCGACGAAATTATATCAGCATTTACGAATATTTGGAAGAACGATTTGATACGCACACCCGATCCTTGATCAGCTTGCTGTTTCAACTCGGGAGAGGTCTGGCCACGGCGGTTGCGGTTCTGGCTGGGGGGTTGATTTTGTCCACCGCCCTGGCCATTTCAACCACTACTGCCATCATCTTGATCGGCGCGGTCACCGTGCTTTACGATGCTTTAGGCGGCATCCGCGTGGTCATTTTAAGCGATTTTATGCAAATGACCATCATTGCCATCGGAATCGTCATTTGCGGCGGCGTGGCGCTGTCCATCACCGGCTGGCAATCGGCTCTGGCTGCGCTGGACCCAGCACGCTTTCACATCTTAGATTTTAAACACCTGGGCGCCAGTGCAGATGGCGCTTACGCTTTCTGGCCCATGCTCATCGGCGGTTTCTTTTTGTACGCTTCTTACTATGGCTGCGACCAGAGTCAGGTGCAGCGGGAGCTGACCGTGGGCAACATCGACGATGTGAAAAAGTCGTTGCTGGTGAACGCATTCGGTCGCTTCCCGCTGGTGGCGCTGTACTGTTTTATGGGCATATTCGTGGGCGCGGTGTTTGCTTCGGCCGATTCTCTGCAACACGTGGCAACGCAGGTCAATATGGATGCTTCGGCGATTGTGGATTTATTAGAAAAAGACCCAGACAGGATGGTGCCGCTGTTTATCATTTCGTACTTACCGCACGGCGTCATCGGTTTTATCTTCGTGGCGATCATGGCCGCCCTCATGTCCAGCTTGGACTCCGGTTTGAATGCCCTGAGTGCGGTGACGGTGCGAGACTTCTATCAAAAATACCTCAAAAAAAACGGCACCCCCCGCCACTATCTGGTGGTGTCTAAATTGGTGACGCTCTGCTGGGGCGTCTTTTGCCTGATGGTGGCCCTGGTTTTAGCCGGCTCAGGGGAGGCCACGCGTCATACCACCATCGTGCTGATCAACGCCATCGGCAGTTTGCTGTACGGTCCCATCCTGGCCACTTTTTTATTAGGCATGCTCACAAAAGGTATCACTGCCAGAGGCGTGCAATTTGGCATTATTGCAGGGATCTTGTTTAACCTCCTCTTAAAAACGTTTACGGAAATATCGTGGTTGTGGTGGAATGCCACGGGATTTTTGATGACCGTCCTGATCGCCGTGCTCTATTCGCGAATCGTGCAAGGTCAGAGGCTGTGGGCCGCCTCGACAGAACCAGCCCAGCCGCCATCGCTTATGAATTGGCGCCGAATTTACTGGCTGGTGGTCGTTTACTTTTTTCTGATCATCCTGATCACCTACCTCATCGAGCGGCTGGCTTGATGAAAATTTTACTTGCTCAAATCCAAAACCGCCCAAACCGGCACGTGGTCGGAAGCCAGACTACCGCGTCGCGTGTAAACCAAACCGTCATCTGTAAATTTAATGCGGGAACCCTGTCCACGAATGGCCACAAAATTATTGACTACGCCCGTTTCAACTACGCGATCTTTCAGAGCCATCGATACCAGGATCTGATCGAACAGAATGGCTTTGACTTTCACATCCTCAAAAAAATTGTGCTTTTTTCCACGCCATTTGTTATTTTCAGCACGTGCGCCTTTAACCACTAACGGAAACGTATCGGCATCCGCATCCTTGAACAGATAACTGTAACCGTACGAACAATAATCCTTTGCCGCCAGTATTTCGGTGACGTTGAATAAAAAACTATCCTCCTGTTGGTCGATTCCGCCAATCGCATTCGTGTCGCCGGTTTCCAGGATGTTCAGCGAGCGGTCGTCCGGATTGTCGTTGAAATCTCCTAAAATAACCACTGGTTGGTTTGATAATTTTTTCTTCAAGTGTTCCATGATCAGAACAGAAGCCGCGGCCCGCCGGCGGTCGGTTTTCATTCTGCTGCGGCTGCGAGATTTGGCATGATGCACCAACACCGTAAGTTCGTTACCGTTGCCTTTGATACGCACCTGGAGCAAATCTCTTGAACGCGGAAAGGCGTCATCGTACTTTTTTTCTGGATAGACATATTCAACTGACTTGATTTCAATGGGTTGACGCACCGCCAGGGCACATTCCTGAACCTCTTCTGGATCATCGATCATAGCGATTTCGTACGACGCGGGAAGAATATTTTTCAAAGCCGCTACATTGGTGATTTCTTGAAAACCGATGATGTCGGCATCTAACTTCTTGATCACCGCCTGCAAATTTTCTTTGCGCTCCTGCGAGATGCCATCATCCAGAAAATATATATTGTAAGTAGCCACCTTTATTTTCTGAGCATAGCCACAGGCGCTAAAAGTCATCAGCAATATGAACCATAAACCCAGTTGTCTCATGTAATTTCCTTTCCAGTTAAATCACATTTAATTTTAAGATATTTAAAAAAACAACGAATAATTATTCAACGCTTTATTTAATTTTTTGGCATTCGGACACAGTTCGGTCAGCTTTCTCCAAAAAGCCGGACCGTGGTTCTTGATCTTCGTATGAACCAGTTCATGCAACAAAACATAATCGATCAGCCTGTCCGGTAACCGCATCAAATGCAAATTCAAATTGATGTTATTTTTAGAAGAGCAGCTCCCCCACCTGGAAGTCTGTTTTCTGATGGTGACTTTATTGTAAGGCAAATTAAACTTTTTTGCCCAATAATTAAGTCGAGCGGGCAGGTAATTTTTGGCTTCAAAACGATAAATATTGATGAGCGCCTTTTTGACGGCCTTCTGCACCAGAAGATGTTCCATTCCAAGCGCAGCTGGAAAACGAATTGTAATTTGATCTTGCTTTTTGAACAGCAAAATATTATCCCGCAGCGCCGCTTTGATCTCTACCCGATGCGAATGCGTGTACACCACGCCAGCTTTAATTTGGTTCACCGAGGCTTCTTCCAGACTTTTGGTCTGTTTTAGTTTTTTCAATATCCAATTCTGTTTTGAAATGACGATTTTTTTCGCATCCGTCCATTTCATGCCATCTGGCACGGTAACCAGGATGCCGCGAAACGGTTTGATGCAGATATTTAAATGTTTTGCACGGTGATTTCTGCGCAAGCGGACCTTGCCCACGCCTTCAATATTTAATACAGAACCGTTTTGTTCAAGGGGACTATTCATTTTTTTCGGGAGAGGTCAATTTTTTAAGCTCCTTTCATGTCCGGTTTCAGCGGTCTTTTTTGCGATAGACAAACTTTAATCCGGACCAGATTTCATCTACAGCACATACCTTGATATCAACGAGGTTGTTTTTCAAGCCGATTTCCCGTACGATATTTTCATTCAAATCGGTTTCGATTTTTGAGGCCTTTTTGGGCCAGGATACCCACATCATGCCGTTTGTGGCCAGCGCCTTTTTCAGCTGCGGAAACCTTAACTCAAGATCAGAACAGGATTTCACGAAAATTTGTAGAAAATCGATTGCTGCGTGGGATTGTTCAACCAGTACAACTCGTTCTGGCAGCTCCCCCAACGTTTCCAGGTAGTTTTCGGGCGCGGCTATGAATTTCACTTTAAACCCGGACTTGATGCCTAATTTTTCCACCAGTGTGCGCTTTGAATAGCCGGCCGGTATTCCTTGTTCATGCATTGTAAATAATGCCTAGTGTGTGGATGGTTATTTAAAATATAAGCTGATTGCCCGTATCGAATCAATTCGCAATCTAAAGAATTTTCGGGTCGATAACAACTAAAATTTTTACAGAAAAGTCATTTTGCAGAATAAATGTGGGTAGTGCCTGAATACATCTCGGAGAGTAAATGAATCCGGAAGGCGTGAAATGTTTAAAAAAGTTACGCTATTTACGGACTAGACGATGAATTTAAAAATTAACCGCTGAAGAAAAAGATTATGAAATAATGTGAGGGTGGGTGATCGACTGCAGAGTGTGTGAAAATTGCACGACAATTGTTTCATATCAGGATATGGGACACTAAATCAATTATCCCTAGTCAAATTCAGGATTGGTTTAGTCGAAAAAATCCGATTCGTTAGATGGAATCCTGAACCAGTAAAATATATACATAATCAGATGATTGCGGGGCTTTGCCGCCGCTTTGCATTCCTTTACGTAAAAAGTACAGCTCAACATTTTGAGCGGTCCTTGGTGAATCAGCTTGCCAGAGCAGCCAGCTCAGTGGATTCCCCATTTTTGCTCTTTTTTGAGATGGATCATTGGTAATCCCGATCTTCCATTCAGAATATTTGCTACCCACGCTCTTCTCAATTTGTTGCTTGATTGTTGCTTCGGTTGCCATGTTGTCTGCCCTGTGGAAAATTTATTTTTCAACCACACCGTTGCCCATGCAAGAGTTATACCGCAAATTGACATGATATTTAAAGTTTTTTTCATAATTCCAATTTATTATTAATAATGTATTTAGCAACTTAGCAAATTTAATAAATAGATTGAACTGTTGTTTCCAATAAATATCCTGTACAGATCGGGAACAACACATTGATGTTCAACATCAATTGTAATTATACCGTATATCTCTCTCTGCTGCAGAGTGGTGCGGTAAAATAACCACAAAATCAAAGCGGTCAATTTACATGATAGGGCGGGTATTGCTTACATTCAAGAATAATCACAAAGCGTGCAGTTTAATTTGGAAAGGGAAGCCTGGTAAGGCGTTAAATTGTCACAAAAATAGACCGGCGAGGTTGATTGTTGACGATGCGGGTTTTGTGCCCTTTTCCCGATGTGTCTTCCACCAGCAACACCTCGCCCCCCTTAAATCGCCGAATCTCGCCGTCGCTGACCTCAATTTCGATTTCACCGTCGAGTAAAATAATGTACTGTCTTTGTGGCGCGGTGTGCCATGCATAATCGTAGTCGGCGTCGTTTTCCCGAAAAATGATACCCGTCACAGGCCTTTTTTCTGATAATCGACCGATTTCCCCGGCGGCTTGCAGTGGAATGTCCAAATCCTCAAAATGGGATTCCCCGGCAGCGTCACTAAAAATACATGTAATTTTCATTTAATTACCGTTCAGTTCTGGTTTCGGCGACGGATTCAGTTGGTTGATCTAGGGGCCGGCTTTAAAATGACGCCCAAATTTTTCCGGCCGTTCATTTTCACGGTGATTGGCTCGTCTAATTGCAAGTGCCGGGTGAATTGCATTTCGTCATGAGATGGCTGCTTCAACAACCACTCCCAATTTAGAAAGCCGTCAGCGGTATCAGATGTGATGGTGAAATATCCGACCCGGAAGGAGGTGAGATTATGAAAGAAATGGGAACCTTGCGAAGGCGCAACACTGTAGTCTTTGAATCCCCCTTCCACGATTACCCGAGCGCCGGAAATTTGTTCCCATTTCACCGGAATTCCTAATAACGGGTCCATGGAGCCCCACCGACCCACACCGATTAAAAGATACGGCCGATTTTCAGCAATCAGCCGGGTATTGTAAATGGTCACTTCCCTGGCGACTTCGTGACTTTTAAAGCGATCGAAACGATGGATGTCCACTACCACGATATCCTGAATATCCGAAATGATTCCGTTCCCCAAAACTTTTTTGCTTTGGCAAATCAATTTGTCCGGCTGCGTTTCGTTGATTTCCAGCACATCGAATTCATGTCGAATCGCCAACGGCCGCATTTGTAAAAAACCAAATTCTGGTTGTTTACTTTTTGAATGGGAAAGATTCACGGCAAATTCGATTTCCACCGGCGTGCCCATGGCCCAGGTCCCCAGATCCAACAAAAGCCGTACGATTTCAGCAAGCGGAAATAAACCGTGCTTCAAAATCGGGGCAAAAGTCACCAGCCGGAAGCCGGGGCGGGCGATGCCGTCATAAATAACGCTGTTTTCGTGTGAATAAGTGGACCCGGCAAACTTGAGCGTGCCGTCTTTTTCTGCATGACTTAAATCAAATTCATTGATCAATCCGTAATTGGCTTCAGATGACTTGTCGATTTTGCCGGATAGGTTCATGGCAAAAAAAGTCTGTTGACTTGATTTGAGCGTTTCATCGATGGTATGAAACTGTGGAATCAGGTTAGGGTATTTAGGACAAAATTTTACGGTTATGCCGCCATCCACCACGGTCTTTCCCAGCCCTAACGCAATGGAACAAATTCCGTCGTACGATTTTTGCGGTTCCACCGGATAAAAGTTGTACGATTTGGCCACGCCGGAAAAATCCGGATAAAATCGCTCGCCGTGCTGTGTTCCGACCATCTTCTGAATGATGACCGCCATTTTTTCCTCTTCCAGACGGTACGAAGTTACTTTGAAATATTCTTTTGAATTTTGATAAAATGTGGACGCATAAACCAACTTTATCGCGCAAAGCAATTCATCTAATCGCGCATTCAAAACTTTGTTGTTATTTGGCAGCATGTATGTGTTGTAAACGCCAGCAAAGGGAAAGTACTGCGAGTCTTCCATCAAACTCGAAGAACGAATGGCTAAGGGAGTTTTAATGGATTGTAGAAAATATTTTAAATCCGATACAACCGACGCGGGAAATTTTTCAGCGGCTAAAAATTTTTGAATGATATCTTGGTCACACGTGGCGTTTAAGGCAAAGTGGTGCAGATCGTTTTCTTCAATAAATTCATCGAAAACATCGGTACCAAGAACCACAGCCGGCGGTATAAAAATCTTAACGTTTTTAAATCGGTTGTTCACTTTATAATTGTAAATCAATTTATTTACAAACGACAATCCCCGGGCTTTTCCACCCAGTGAACCTCCTCCGATTCTGGCAAAGCTGCTCAGGGGATAGAACGTTTCTTTTTTGAAGTCGGTTATGATACCGCGCTGGCGGTCTTTGCGATATTCCCGGAGGGAATTGATCAGATCTTGACGCAGACCCTGCAGGGAAGAAAAATCAGAGACTTTGCGCGGACGCAATTTGTGAGCCAACCAGAATTCGGTACGCGCCTTTAACCAATTGGAAAAATGGTTGCGCTCACCGTGATATTTCAGACTTTCTTCGGGGACCACTTTGAGCTGTTTTTCCAGAGATTTCAAATCATGGGCCCGGGCAATTTCGCGGCCGTCGGGCGTTCGAAACACAAATTCACCAAATGAAAAATGTTCATACATGAACTTACGCAGCTCTTCCAACAATGTTGGCGATTGCTTGAGCAGAAACGAGGCGCCGGCCTCATACGCCTTTTGTTCGTTTTCAGGCACATTCGATTGCAGCAGAATGGGGATGTCCTCATGCAATCGTTTGACGCTTTGGGCAAATTCAATGCCCGCCTGAGGATCTTCCTTGCCGTTGTGCATGAAATCGATATCAGATATTACGCCGAGAATATAATCCTTGTATTTGGAAAAATAATTCCACGCTTCCTCATAATTGTTGCACAAAAGAATTTTAGGCCGTGCCCGCATTCGTAAAAATCGATGCGACAGGTTGATGCCTTCGGAAAGCAGCCGCCGCGCCTGTTGAAAAATTTCCATGTAAAAAATAGGCAGAAAGGACGAGTAGTAGCGTACCTGGTCTTCGATGAGAATAATCGACTGCACCCCCACAGCGCGCGTGTCATGGTCAACATTTTTTTTATCTTCCAGACATTTTATGATGGCGATGAGAATGCGAAAGTTGCCCTGCCAGACAAAAACCTGGTCGAACACCGAGGGATCGTGATAAAGCAGCAATTCCTGCAGCTCACGATGATCGTAAGCCAGCAGCACGATGGGAATATTCAGTTGGGAATCCCGCACCAGTTTGGCGAATGAATGCGGCTGCATGTCGTCAATGTGCAGCGTGGTAATGATCAGATCAAAACGCTTCTCTTCTTTGGCTATGCGAATGGCCTCTTTGCCGCTGGAAACGCGTGTAAGCTCCGGTGCGTGACTAAGATTCAAATCCCGGTATTCTTCCCGCAACAGCTCGTAAAGTCGTCCGTCTTCCTCAAACAAAAACAAATCGTACAGACTGGACACCATCAAAATGTCGCGGATGCGGTAGCGCATGAGATTTTGAAAGGCTTGCACCCGGGCACCGTAACCCTGTTCTAACCACAGCGGCTCAAAATTTCCGTCATGAAAATTTTTCGTTTTTTTCGCCATGATTTACGCCTTTAACGAAGTGTCAAGGGATTCCAAATTCCCCAATATTTTTCTATTATTTAGTGTCCATCCGTAAAGAACCTTTTTTGTCATTCCCGCAATCTTTGAGCGGGAATCCATTGTTCCGTTAGGCATGAGATTCCCGATGAGCTTGTCCCTGCATGTTGTAAGCAGGGAGCATTCGGGAATGACGATTACGGATGGACACTATTTAAACTTGCTTTGTTACTTCCGAGTTCTTCGCTGCTGTATAAAAAAAACGGAGCGGCAAATCGCCACTCCGATAATAATCATAATTGCGATAAAAATCAAACAATTCCTTGATCGAGCATGGCGTCGGCCACTTTGAGGAATCCGCCGATGTTAGCCCCATTGACATAATTGCCCGGCGTACCAAATCGTTCCGAAAATTCCACACAGGTTTGATGAATGCTTTTCATGATGTGATGCAGCTTTTGATCGACTTCCTCGCGAGTCCAGGGAAGCCGCATGCTATTCTGAGTCATTTCCAGGCCAGACACCGCCACACCGCCGGCGTTGGCGGCTTTGCCAGGCCCATAGAGAACACCGTTGTCTAAGAAAATCCTGACGCCGTCCAAAGTGGTGGGCATGTTTGCGCCTTCGCTGACCACGTAAACCCCGTTGTTGACTAAATTTTGGGCATCCTGGCCATTGATTTCATTTTGAGTTGCGCTCGGGAAAGCACAGTCCGCTTTGTGGTTCCAGATTGGATTATGGTCCGCCGCGGGATCGATTGTGGTATAAACCACGTTGGGATATTTATCGGCATATTGCTTAATCCGGCCACGACGCACGTTTTTCAGCTCCTTCACAAATTCCAGCTTTTCCGTTGAAATTCCTTCTTCATCATAGATATAGCCGCTGGAATCAGATAGGGTAACCACCTTACCGCCAAGTTGATTGATCTTTTCCACCGTGTACTGAGCCACGTTGCCGCTGCCCGAAACCAGGCAGGTCTTGCCTTCCAAAGTTTCGCCGCGGGTGGCGATCATTTCCGCTGCAAAATAGACTGAGCCGTAACCGGTCGCTTCCGGACGAATGAGGGAACCGCCCCAATTCAAACCCTTGCCAGTGAGCACACCGGTGAATTCGTTGCTTAGTTTTTTGTACTGCCCAAACAAATAACCTATTTCCCGGCCGCCCACGCCAATATCGCCAGCCGGTACGTCTGTGTTCGAGCCAATATGTCGAAACAATTCATTCATAAAACTCTGGCAGAATCGCATGACTTCAGTGTCGCTTTTCCCTTTTGGATCAAAATCCGAGCCACCTTTGCCGCCCCCCATGGGTAAGGTGGTCAGACTGTTTTTAAACACTTGCTCAAAAGCTAAAAATTTTAAGATACCCAGGTTTACAGAAGGGTGAAATCGCAAGCCGCCTTTGTATGGACCAATAGCGCTGTTCATTTCGATGCGAAATCCGCGATTGACCTGAACGTGCCCCTGATCATCTACCCACGGCACCCGGAACATGATGACGCGTTCCGGTTCGGCAATACGCTCCAATATTTTGGCAGAACGATATTCCGAATGGCGATCCAGAACCAAAACTAAGGACTCAGCTACTTCTTCCACAGCTTGATGAAACTCCGGCTCACTCGGATTTTTTGCTTTGATCTCTGCCATAAAATCTTTGATGAATTCAGACATAATGCCTCCTCAAGTTAGTATGTGCATGAAATAAAAAGTCGTCGAATTTAAAACAATGAATTTTGCTCACCAAACAACATGCCAAGATATTTTGATGAGTCATTGAATTGAGCTCTTCTAAATACATGTTAATTAATTACTTTTTACATCTAAAAGTTAATTCAAAATGGAAGTTACTTTTTCTTTCTTACTTTTAAGAATTATCGTAATGCTTTTTCTCACTTTTAAGAGAAAAACCGCCTTTTATTTTTCCAGTTGCTTATTGCGCCCAAACTGGCACCGTACCCGGGCTTATGTTAAACACAGGCAGCGCCAGCAGATAAACCAGAAGGGTTATCAAAACCGCCCCAAGGATATTTAGCGCAAATCCTGCTCGCGTCATTTGTGAAATTCTGATGTAGCCCGAGCCAAATATAATGGCGTTCGGCGGAGTGGCCACCGGCAGCATGAAAGCGCATGAGGCAGACATGGCTGCTGGAATCATTAAAAGAAAGGGATGCGTATGCATGGCCACAGCAGTTGAAGCCAAAATCGGCATAAAGATGGTGGTGATGGCCGTGTTGGAGGTCAGCTCGGTCAGGAAAGTCAGCAAAAGGCAAATGCTCAAAATCATCAGGATGACGGGCACATTTTGCAAGTAAGTTAAATGGGATCCCAACCATGCCGCCAATCCTGTGGTTTGAAAGCCCTTGGCCAACGCAATGCCGCCTCCAAACAAAAGCAGCAAACCCCATGGAATTTTCACGGCCCACTGCCAGTCCAGAACGAACTCGCCTTTTTTCAAATCCACGGGGATGGCAAACATCAACAAGGCCGCAAACATCACCACCGTGGTGTCGCTCACCAAGGCCGACAGTCCCAGCCAATCGCTCCAGCCAGGAATGGTGATGATATGCAGATCGATGTCGCGCCGAAAAATCAAGGCAAAAGCAGTTACGATAAAAATAATCAGTGTTAACCTTTCTCCTCGTGTGATCTTACCGAGCTGCGCCAGCTGCTGGCGAATGACCTGTTTGCCGCCAGCTACCTCAACGCGCGATAATGGAAAAATCAACCGGGTTAAACAAATCCAAATCACAGGAATAAATAGTACCGACAAAGGGACGCCAATGAGCATCCACTGAAAAAAACCGACCGCCGGCGCTTGCGGGAAAATGGAGGTTACCACGCCGGCAAAAATCACATTGGGGGGCGTGCCGATTAACGTGGCGATGCCACCCACGCTGGACGCATAGGCAATGCCTAACAGTAGGGCAGTTTGAAAATGCGTACCGTCGTCTAATTTTTCTTCATTTGTGTTCGCCTTTTTTAATTCAGCTAACTGCAAAATCACCGCCAGACCGATGGGATACATCAACAAAGTTGTGGAGGTGTTAGAGATCATCATGGAGATGAAAGCGGAAGCCGTCATAAAACCTAACACGATGCGGTGCGAACTGGTGCCGATCACACTGACGATGCGCAGGGCCAATCTTTTGTGGAGCTGCCATTTTTGCATGGCCATGGCCAATAAAAAGCCGCCCATGAATAAAAAAATGACGCTGTCGCTGTAATTGGGCGCCACATCGCGGTAGCTCATGATTCCGAGAGCGGGAAACAGAGCCAACGGAATCAAAGCGGTGGCGGGAATGGGGAGGGCTTCGGTAATCCACCAAAAAGCCATCAACACGGCTATGGCCAGTGTTTTTTGACCCTCCGGTGAAAGTCCGGTGGGATGGAGAAGCAACAAGATGGCAAGAAAGATCGGAATCCCAAGCAGCAGGCTGACTTTTTGATAGGTGGAATATTTATTTTGGTTATTCAAATTGAATCAAATTTAAAACATCAGCAGTGCAGGTAATTGTCTTCGTCAAATGACTGTAAACAATCAAATAGGATACATTGCAAAATGTATCCTCGACAAAGTATTTTATGGTAATGAGAGTTGAAACTTTTTTGGTATGTAACCAATCTGAGATTAGTTGAGCCTGCTCTATTTTCTCTCCGATGAAAAATCCACGGCTGGCGCTTGCTGGGCTTCTTCGCTGGCCTGAAAATATTGTCGCTGTTGAAACCCAAACATGCCCGCAATCATCACCGTCGGAAATTTCCTGATCTTTTGATTATAAACTTTTACCGAGTCGTTAAATCGACGCCGTTCTACAGCGATCCTGTTTTCAGTACCCGCCAGCTCATCCTGCAACCGAATAAAGTTGACGTTGGCTTTGAGATCGGGGTAGCGCTCGATGACCAGCATCAAGCGTCCCAGGGCGGCGCCTAATTGATTCTGCGCCTGTTCGAATTGTTGGAAAAGTTGAGGATTCTGCAAAATATTGCCTGCGTTGATTTGCGGCCGCGTGGCGTTGGCTCGCGCCTGGATCACCGCTTCCAGGGTTTCCTTTTCATGGGCCGCATATCCTTTAACCGTTTCCACTAAATTGGGAATCAAGTCTGCTCGTCTTTGATAGACGTTTTGCACCTGCGCCCAGGCGCCGTTGACGTTTTCATCCAGCTGCACTAGCGCGTTATAATTGTTCTTAAAAAAGCTGAATGTCATGAATCCAAGTATTACCAGAACGATAGCAATACCTAAAAATATTTTCATACCTTTACTCATGAAACCCTCCTGTAAACAGCAAATTATTAAATTTTGTCAACCTGCTCTACTAACTTCTTGATTTGATTGATAAAACTCATGGTGATTTCGTGGAGTTGTGTTTTGGAACCTCGCCACTCACCGCGTTTGATGTTGAGCAGGTGGGTAAAAACCGCATTCTGCAAACCAAATAACTCCCCGGTTCGCTCAAAAGCTTTTATACGGGAATCGGGTACGGCTTCATCTTTAAGGTACAATAGGGCGGAGAAAATAGAGACGAAGGACGGCACCGTAGCCGCTAACATTTCATACAACGCCCGCCGGTCCTGCCCCGTGCTGAGAAATCCTTCACGCAAATAAATCAATTTACCACGCAGTTCCCGCTCGATTTGCAAACGCAGATCGCTTTTTTTGATGACCACGCCACTCAGCAAGTCGTCGCCAAACACGACCTGGTAGCGGCTCTTCAAGTTCAAGAACTCAATTGGAAAAGTGTCCAGGGCGGAATCGATATATGATTGGGTAAGAAAAAGCGGTACTGCCACGTTGCGCTTGCGCCACTTCGCCACGAGATTTATGGCATTTTGTAGATTTTCGATGCCACGGTCGGTGAGTGCGATCAGAAAGTTGATGTCGGATTTTTTGGGAATGTAGGCATGTTTTGCACCGCTGCCATAAAGAATGATGGACACCAATTCCTTTTCAAAAGCATTTTGTACATCCTCAGTAAAGTCTTTAAAAATTTCTTCTGGTGATTCTGGGATCCTGGCCAAACTGTTCCTCCATTTTGAAAATGTTCAACTTCTACAAAATGAGATTATGCAGAGGTGTTCAGGCTTCAATCTGCTTCAACTTAAAAAGACTGTGTGAGAGGTCGAAACGCTAATCCCACAACGCGGGGCATGACAAAACTTTCTAAGTTTAACTTTTCACACAGGCACGAGAGGTTGAACACCCTATTTTGCATAATTCTACAAAATTAAGATTCCTGAAAATTATAAATGCCAACCATTTCAATAGCCTCCTCCTGCGCCGCCGCCGCCGCTCATGCCGCCGCCGAAACCGCCAAAGCCGCCTCCAAAGCCACCGCCCCCGCCAAAGCCACCACCGCCCCAGTGGTGATACCGGCCACGGCCACCCATGCTGCCAAGAAATAACAGAGGCAGAAGTCCCCCTCTTCCTCTTCCCATAAAAAAGATAAAAAACAACGCCAGTAAAATAAATTTGATAAAATTCGATCCGGCTCCTCTTTTTCTGACTGTCTTTCGAACCGCGGGTAACATGGGCACACCGGTAATTTCCACTCCTGCGGATTTTGCGATTATGGCCGCCACCGCTTTTGTACCGGCTAAAAAACCGTTGCCATAATCGTCTCGCTTAAAAAACGGAAACACGTAATGGTCCCGAATCTCACCGGCCAAACCGTCCGGGATGATGCCTTCCAGACCGTACCCCACCTCCAAGCGAAATTTGCGTTCCTTGACGGTGTTAAACAGCAGCACACCGTTGTCCTTGCCTTTTTCCCCAATGCCCCACGCTTCAAATAACTTGTTGGCGTACTCCGTGTAGTATTCATCGCCCACGGATTCAACCGTGACCACCACAAGCTGAGCGCCGGTTTTCTGCCGCAGTTCCAGACAGATGGCTTCCATTTTTTGTTCGAAAGACGGCGGAATCACTCCGGCGAAATCATTGACATACCCAACAGGTTTGGGGAAGGTAGTTTGCGCAAACAGCCTCCCTGCTGAGCAGACACAAAAAATGACACCGATTAGCAAAAGTGCTTGCGTTAATTTCAAGTATCTATTCATGAAGATTTTCAAGTGGTTTGTTGGTGTGATTAGTTTTCACTTTTTTCCAGCGCCAACCGAAAAGCGCTGTGCCCAGTCTTCTGGTCCAGCGATATTTGCTCATTTTGCGCTTCAACCAATGGCTGTTATGTCCATGCTTTTTTTTGTTGTCAACTTGCTCCAGACTCTGTGGTGTTTGCACCAGGGAAACGTTTTTTACCTTGCTCTGATAATGATACCTTTTTCTTTCCTCTTCAAATAATTCTTCCGGTGTACACAAACCCTTTTGCAACAGCACATTTACTACCGTTTCCAATGAAATGATATCAGCCAGAGGCGAGGCAGGTGTTAATTTTGAATTATTCGGGCTATCATTTTCTTTTCTAACATTTTCATATTCACTCATTCAATTTCCCCCTGCGTTTGTTGATAAAAAGTCAAATGAGAGTATTAAATCCATTTTACCCATTAATTGTAAGTTGATGGTTTGATGACAGGTATAATGAAGGCATGGAAGCAATTATTGGATGGAATTGCAATTGCAGAAAAATCTTAAAACAAGAAAATCGATATGCCCTTAGGTAAAAATCCACTATTTAAAAATATGTTTTTTAATATCTTAAGACAATTCTTTATTAGAGCTTGAACTAAAACAAGCTGAATTTACTTTATTCACAAATGAAAGTCAAGTGAAATTCATTTGATTTCGTTTTTAAATAATGTATTTTCAAGGGCAAGGAATCATGCTTTTTCCATCTGCGTATCGTGAGCAAGTTACCTGGCCAGAATCATTTTCTTCGTAAGCACGGTCTCCCCTACTCGTAACCGATACAGATAAATACCCGAAGCCGCATTCAAACCGCGCTCTTCCTTACCATCCCACTGAAAAGTATGCGTGCCGGCTGATTTCAAACCCGTAAATAATGTGCGGACGGTTCGTCCTGTAATATCGTAAATTTCTAATTCAACTTGAACACTTTTTTGAATCGATTGCGAAATCGTGAATCGCAAGTGTGTTTGCGGGTTGAATGGATTCGGAAAATTTTGCTCCAGCCGTAAGTCGGTGATCACGTTTTTGGGTGCGGGTGACCCTACCCCGGTGACGAGACTGTTCAAATCCAATTTAAACATGGAACGACCGTGGGTGCCGGCAATTAAAAAATATTCGCCCTGGTGAATTTTCAGGTCGTTTACCGGCACCAGAGGCAATCCTGTTCCCAATGGCTGCCAGGACTGGCCGGTATCAAAGCTCACATAAGCGCCAACATCGGTGCCCACATACAATCTGTCGCGGTTTTTGGGATCGACTGCCAGGGCGTTGACCGGCGCATCCGGCAAATTGCTACTGATGTCCTCCCAGGTTGTGCCTTTATTTTCTGTGCGAAAAACATGCGGCTGGGGATCCCGCCACTTTAAGCCCGAAAAAGTCACGTAAGCGATATTTTCATCCGCGGGGTCCACCACCACCCGGGTGACCCAGCGGTACGGCAAAGTGGCCGAAACATCTTTCCAGATCTGGCCGTAATCTTCGCTCACCCAGACATGGCTGTCATCGGTGCCGGCGTAAATGACATTGGAATTGGTGGGAGCCACCGCGATGGTGGTGACCGTACCCAGGCGCTTGTCCGGACCGCCGTCCGTCAAATTGGCGCTGATGGGGGTCCAGCTAATGGCGCCGTCTTCGGTACGATAAATCTTATCGGTGCCGTAATAAAGCACCAGGTTGTTGTTGGGGTCCATCACCACCGGCGTGGACCAGTTGGTGTCTTCCAAAGAGTTGATGCCACTTCGAGCAAAGAAAAAGGTGTTTCCGCCGTTTACCGATTTAAACAGGTCGCCGAATTGTGATTCCGCATAAATGACAGCCGGATCGATGGGGTCCACGATGACGTAAAAGCCGTCGCCGCCCAGAATTCGCTGCCAATCCGAAAGAGTGCCGCCGAGAGTGCGAATGGTGCCGTTGTCCTGGGTGCCGCCGTACAATCGTTCGGGCCGGGTAGCATCTATGGTGATTTCATAAAATTGCGTGACCGGCAGCTCAGCCACTTTTCTCCAGGTCAAACCGCCGTTAAAAGAAATGTTGATGCCGCCGTCGTTGCCATCGATAAGGGTGTCGGGGTGACTTGGGTGAAAGGCCAGAGCATGGTGATCCACATGCATGTTTCCGGAGCGCAAGAACGACCAGTTGTCGCCGCCATTTCGTGAGGACATCAAATGGACGTCCAGAGCGAACACACGCTCCGGGTTAGTGGGGTGCACGCGCACCTGGCCAAAATACCAGCTAAAGTTGCTTGTACCGCGGGCGATGTCCCGCTCGAGATCCACTTGCAGCCAGCTTTCACCGGCGTCCGGGGACCTAAATATGCCCGTGTATTCTGAGCCGTCATTGTACAAAGCGTAAAGAATGTCGGGTTCGCTGGCGCACAAAGTCAGGCCAATCCGTCCCACCCGCTCGAGGTTGGCATCGGGCAGGCCCTGAGTGACCGGATACCAGGAATCGCCGCCATCGATGGTTTTATAAATGCCGCTGGTTTTGCCGTAAAGATGGGCGTCGTTTGGCCTGCGCACGCGCTCCCAAAAGGCCGCCAGAAGCACTGAGGGGTTATCCGGATTGATAACCAGGTCGATGGCGCCGGTGGAATCGGAGATAAACAACACGTTGGACCAACTTAGCCCGGCGTCATCCGAGCGGTAGATGCCCCGTTCTGGATTTGGCAGAAAGTAAGAGCCCACCGCCGCCACAAACACTCTTTGCGGATTCGCCGGATCGACGATGATTCGGCCAATGGAAGCGGTGTTTTCCAATCCGATAAACTGCCAGGTGGCGCCGGCATCCGTCGATTTGTACACGCCGCCGCCGGGAAAATTGTTGTGCCCACCGTTGGCTTCGCCGGTGCCCACATAAAGGATGTTGGGTTTGACGGGATCCACGGCCAGATCCCCGATAGTGAGGACGGTTTGTTCATCGAAAATCGGCTGCCAGGTAAAGCCCATATCTTCTGATTTAAACACCCCACCGGTAGCCGCGCCGGCATAAACCACGTTCGGATCCACAGGATTAAATTCGATGTCCACCACCCGGCCGCCGACGTTGATGGGACCGGCAAATTGCCAGGACACCTCATTGTTTATATTCAACTGGTTTTTTAATTTTAAATTGTGAAGTGGCGCTTGTTGCCGCATTTTTTGTGCAGCTTGCAGCGCTTCAACATGGGCGGTTTTGTCGGCTCGTCCGTACGGAAAAGTGCGCTGCAGCCAGGCCCAGTCGGAAGGGTAACTTATTTTGTTAATTTGATCTTGAACTTGTGTATTGCCGAAATTTTCCAACTGATCAATTGCGCCTTTTTTGAACCATTCGCTCACAAAATAAAACAACAAAAAGAAGGCAAATAGAATTATCAATGCTGGTAATTGATTTCGTTGTGAAGAAAGGGGCATCTTTTTTATCATGACTTCTTCCGCTTGTTTAAGGTATGACAACTACAAAATGAAAAAAATAATTCGCAATGAAATTCGAAGGTGTTTGATTATTCGATTCGAGGTAATTCCTAGCGCGGCGGAGCCGCAAATGTTTAAATGACTTGCTTTGTTGTAGTCCAAACCATGGTGCTATTATCAGCCGTCATTAAGCTTCGCTGTCATTGACAGAGGTGAATTATTGCTGCTGTCTAAAATGACGCCAAAGGCAAATGACCTGATGACTTTATGACGGGTCGTGTCATTCACTTCGCGTCATTTAGCCATTTTCTTGTAAAAAAATGCAAAAGTTCAGAAGTAATACTATAATGGATGTTTTATGGCAAATGTTTAGCCAGTACCTCCACCGGATGTTTGACGGATTTGCCGGTGGCATGCTCGATCTGCTGCCGGCAGGAAACACCGGTCGCCAGCATCTGCCAGGAATCATCTTTGGCTTCCACGGCCGGGAAAAGCTTCCGCCGGCCCATGGCTAATGAAAATTGATAGTGTTCTCTTTCATATCCAAAGCCACCGGCCATGCCGCAGCAGCCAGCATCTACTGCTTCCACTTGCAGGTCTGGAATCACTTGTAAAAGCTGCCGGGTTAAATGGCTGCCGATCAACGCATTTTGGTGGCAGTGCGTGTGCAGCAAATATTTCTTTTCAGCACGTTTGAAATTCAAGTCGGAAGCCGGATTTGCCAGCACCGTAAGCAAAAACTCGTCAAACAACAACGTATTTTCAGCCACATCGGTCACCCGCGAATCTTTCAGCAAGTCCGGATACTCCTCCCGAAATGTCGAAACGCAGCTTGGCTCAAATCCCACCAACTGGTACCCTTGCTCGATCAGCGGATAAAGGGCATCGATATTGTATTCGACATGTTTGCGCGCTTCCTGCAGCATGCCCCGCGAGATGAACGGCCGGCCGCAGCATTTTTTCTCCGGCAGGATGACTTCCCAACCCGCCGCTTCCAGCACAATCACCGCTGCCCGGCCGATCTGTGGATAATTGAAATTTAAAAAGGTGTCGTTAAACAACACGACTTTATTAGCTTGAGTCCGCACGGGACGTTTTTCAAACCAACGATGAAACGGCTCACGGGCAAAAGTCGGCAAGGCCCGACGGCATTCGATCCCGATCGCTTGTTGCAATAACCAGCGCACCGGCAACGAGTGTAACAGCCAATTCGACATCGGTGCCAGACGACTACCCCACCGACTCAATGTGGCGATATTCCCAAACAGCTTATCCTGCAGGGGCAAGCCATGGGTTTTGTGATAATGGTACAGAAATTCTGTCTTCAATTTCGCCATGTCCACGTTGGTAGGGCACTCGCCTTTACAGCCCTTGCAGGAAACGCACAGCTCCATGATTTCATACATCTTGCGGCTGGTAAACTCAGACGGCTCGACTTTTCCTGTGAGCACTGCACGCAACGCATTGGCGCGTCCGCGGGTGGAGTGCGCTTCTTCCAATGTCACCATGTAGGAAGGACACATGGCGCCTTCGGTTAGTTTACGGCAGAAGCCGTTGCCGTTGCACATCGCGATGGCGGTGTTCAGGCCGCCTTCTCTGGAATAATCAAAAAACGGCTGGATGGTTTGAATTTCAGGATTGGGGGGCTTTCGGAAATTCTTTGTGAGAAATTGCGCATCGACGATTTTGCCCGGATTCAAAATATTTTTGGGATCGAACGCCTTTTTGATTTCGCGAAATGCCTGGTAAAGACGGCTGCCAAACATTTTCTCGTTCCAGCAGCTATGCGCCAAACCGTCGCCGTGCTCACCGCTGATGGTGCCGCCAAATTCCAAGGCCAGGCTGCTGATGGCGGCGGCCATTTTGGCCATAATTTCCACATCGTGCGCATCTTTCAAATTGAGCTTGGGACGAATGTGCAAACACCCCACACTGGCGTGCGCATAGTAAGCGGCTTCCGTGCCAAAAGAGCGCACGATCTCATCGAATCGTTTGATGTACTGCGGTAGTTTCTCAGGAGCCACGGCGGAATCTTCGATGAAGCCGATGGGCTTACGGTCAGCACGCGTACCCATCAACAGGCCCAGGCCAGCCTTGCGGACATACCAGACATCCGCCTGCTGGGCGTTTTCCACTGCCTTAAAACACTGATAGCCCAATTTATTTTTGGAAAGAAAATCAGCGAGCCGGTTTAACTTCTCTATCAAAGCCGTTTTCGAATCCCCCTGAAACTCCACCAGCAACAGCGCGGCTGGGAAGCCATCCACAAAGGTCAGTCGGCGCGAGCATTCCATGGTGCTGCGTGTCAAGTCGATGATATTATCATCCAACAGCTCGATGGCAGAGGGTTGAAAATCGATGATAGGGCTAACGGCATCCAGAGCGGAAAACAGGTCGTGAAAATGCACCACCGCCAGCACACTGTGTTTTGGCAGAGGCACGAGATTGAGCTTCGCTTCGGTGACCACCGCTAAAGTGCCTTCGGAACCCACCAGCAATTTTGCCAGATTGTGGTGGGTTTTCTGTACAAATTCATCTAAATTGTAACCCGCAACCCGACGCAGTATTTTCGGAAACCGCCGTTCGATTTCATCTTGGTTTTCCAGAACGATTGCATCTACTCGAGAATAAAGCGAATTCACAAAGCCGGGTTTGTTGAGCTTGTTTTGCCATTCAGCATGTGTCTGCGAAGTGAACTTAGCGGTCTCGCCGTTGGAAAGCAGTACCTTGAGTTCTAACACGTGATCGAGGGTTTTACCGTAAACGATGGAATGGGCGCCAGAAGAGTTGTTGCCGATGAGGCCCCCTAGGCTGGCGCGGCTGCTGGTAGCCACATCCGGGCCAAACAAAAGCCCGAATGTTTTGAGATGCTGATTGAGTTGATCCAGCACCACGCCCGGTTGAATTCGCACCCAGTTTTCTTCACGGTTCACTTCAAGGATGTGGTTCAGGTATTTTGAGCAGTCGAGGACGATGCCTTCTCCGATGGCATTGCCTACGATGCTGGTGCCGGCCCCGCGGGGAACGATGGCTACACCATGTTGATGAGCGATTTCAATGGTCGCCTGAATATCCTCTGCCGATTTCGGGATGACCACGCCCAGCGGCATGAGCTCATAAATGCTGGCGTCGGTACTGTACAGAATACGGGAGGTCAGATCAAATCTCACCTCGCCCTGGAGGTGTTTTCGCAAAGCTTGAATGATGTCTTGCATTTTTACTCTATAAAAAAGGCAAGAAGCGTTATCTCCTTGCCTGGCAAGTTACGACCATATTACACAATTTTGTTGAATTATTTAATCTTATTATCTTGATTTTAAACCATCCGACGCTTGACTACCTTGCAGCGACGAATTAGCACAATACTTGAAATGAACACTTATACTTGAAAAACCTCTGAATTCCGAAAATTGCGCTAGCGTAGCTGGTCAAGTTGAGCCAAATCTGAGGCCAAACAAGGACAATTATTTAAATGCACCTTTTTACCCTGCCGCAATCATTCATCTTAACGCAGAGACGCAGAGGTCGCAGAGATTTATTCTGATAGCTCATTGACCACTCGCTCGATACCGTCGCGCAAGACTTCTACATGAAAATCAAGGATTAAGCCCAGATGTTTCTCGCTGAGTCTCATGTATGTCAGCAGTTTGCGCTTATCCATTGGTACTAATTTCTCTTTAGCTTTCAAGTCAACGATTACCTTATCTTCGACTACTAAGTCTAAGCGAAGGTCCGTACCCAGTTTAATTCCTTTGAAAGGAATCGGTACACTCTGTTGCCGGACAAACTTCAAGCATCGCAAATGCAACTCTTGACAAAGTGCCTCCTGATAAACCGATTCTAAAAGTCCTGGACTAAAAAGAAGATGTACCTCTCAATGGCCGCACCGATTATCTTTTCTGATATCTGGTTCTCATGTATTCGTATGAATTCCTGTGCGTTCTCTGCGCCTCTGCGTTTGAAAAAGAGCCCTGCACTCCCATCACGAGTTTGCCCGAAATCGCACAAACCCGCAGAACCGTCGATTTGGTTGCTGCCAACCTCTCTCAAGATCATAATCTGCTTTTCCACTCGCTTGATTTTATGAGTCGTGTACGTTACGTTACTGTGCCTAACATAGCCGATATGCTCACATTTCGAAAACTTAAAATCTTTTCGACCACCTTACCAATCTTATTGTTTGGCGTGGAAGCGCCGGCGGTAATGCCCACTTTTATTTCGCCAGTTGGCAACCAATTGCGGCTGGTCTCGATTTGTTCACTGTCGATCAACTTATGTTTAATGGTATTTTTATCCAGAATGCAATCGGGATCGTCGATATGGTAGGTGTGGGTATATTTGGAGGTGATTTCCGCTAAATGATTGGTGTTGCTGCTGTTAAAGCCGCCCACCACGATCACCAGATTCAAATCGTGCCTTTCAACCATCTCGACCACGGCATCCTGGCGCTCCTGGGTGGCGCTGCAAATCGTGTCGAAAGTCAGAAAATGATCGTGCAATTTTTGTGAGCCGAATTTGGAACGCATCGCCTTTTTCAATTCATCCGCAATGGCCAGGGATTCGCTGCTCAGCATGGTCGTTTGATTGGCGACGCCGATTTTATTCAGGTCGCGATCCGGATCAAACTCTGGAGATACGGCTTTTCCAAATTTCGACATAAAAGATTCCCGGTCTCCGCCATGAATAAGGTAATCGCAGACTTTTTGTGTTTCTTCCAGATCGCGTACGATCAAAAAACGGCCGTTGGCAAACTTCAACGCCTGCGAGCTGGTGGCGATGGTTTCTTCGTGATAATATTTGCCATGAATGATGGAAGTGTAGCCGTTTTTTGCATAATGAATCACGCGTTTCCAGACGTTTAAAACCGAGCCACAGGTGGTATCTACCAGAATGCTTTCTCGTTTTTTAAGCGCTTGGAACTGCTGAATGGAAACGCCAAACGCCGGCAAAATGACCACGTCTTCCGGCCGCAGATCCTCGATGCTAGTCCCATTGCAATACTGTCCGCTGAGGAATTGAATTCCCATCTTGATGAGTCGCTTATTCACGTGCGGATTGTGGATGATCTCGCCGGTCAGAAAAATCCGGCGATCAGGAAAACGTTCGCGTGTCTGGTATGCATAATCCACCGCTCGGTCCACGCCATAGCAAAACCCAAATTCCCTGGCAAGATAGAGCGTCAGCCCGCCGGCATGTACTTGGAATTCGTTCTCCCGCAAAAAGGTAACGATGTTACTGTAATAATCGTGTTTTAAGATGCCCTGGACTTCTTTTTTTAAACCCAGGCCACGTTGATAAAACTGCCCGTTTTCCATGCGAACGGATTTATCTGAGTTGGCGTCTTTTTTTGTTGTATTTGCTGGTGCATCAAAATAATTATTCATGACTCCTAATATAGAAATATACCGAATGAAAATCAAAGAAAATAATTAATTTTATGATGGATATGAGTAAGTTGACAGTTGGCCTTAAAAAAATGGGAAAAGAACGGGATGCTTAGACTTCTACCTAAAGATGGAACACCTTATTTTGTACAATTCTATATGAGTCAATAAAAAAACAGGTGAAATTTATTTGTGGTAATTTTCATGATGGAGAATGGTGAAGGCGCGGTAAATCTGCTCTAACAGCATCACTTTGAACATCTCGTGCGGAAAAGTCATTTCCGAAAAGAAAAGAGTCAGATTGGCTTGATTGAGAAGTGACGCCTCTAATCCTTCCGAACCGCCGATGACGAAGGTCAGCATTTTGGCGCTGGATTGCTGTTTTTCCTGCAGAAACGCTGCAAACGCGGTTGAAGGCATCTGCTGGCCGGTCCGGTCTAATGCCACAAAAAAGTCCTGGTTATTTAGCTTGCTCAGAATATCTTTTGCTTCGATTCTTTTAATCTGTGCGGGATTTTTGAGGGCTTGCAGTGAAGCGTCTCTCACCACCACCTGCTGCACTTCCGTGAAGCGCGCAATTCGCTGCAGATATTCCTTTTCAGCCGACCGCCAGTGCAGCGTTTTAGTTTTTCCCACCTGAATGATTTTAAGTTTCATTGGACTAAATTTATTAAGCCCATCTTTCTTGATCTCAACTTTTGGTATTCTCAACAAAATGCGTTTGAATCATTGCCATTTTCTTATTTATTGATGGACCGAAAACGAGCGTCTTCATTCTGAGCGGAGTCGATGCATGACTTAAAAACAACAGCTTATCACCCTTCGACGCAATTTATTCTGAGCTTGTCGAAGGGCTCCGGGTGAAGAAATAGGGACTTTTCGGTCAATCACCATTTAGCTCTCACCAGCAGTGAACTGAAATGATTATTAAATGTTTGACTCCCCACTTCGGTCTGAATTCATTTTACAGGTACGACAGGAATAATTAGTTTCCATTCGTAAAGAGCCCTTTTTTGTCATTCCCGCAATCTTTAAGCGGGAATCCATTG
>JBHHXN010000029.1:0-39238 GCA_046757025.1 bacterium | reverse complement strand
CAGCTTGACCTTATTTGTTTTTGTTTAAATTATCTAAGTGCGAAACTTGAGTAAGGTATAAAAGGTAAGGGTATTTTCCTTCATCTTCTTCCATCTTCTATCTTCCATTTTCTATACCCCAATGACCCTCTCCCGGATTGCGGAATCACCATAATCGCTTTTAAATACTGAAAATTCCGTTTTAATTAAAGCTTCATTTTTAGTACTTTCCAACCGATGGCCGGTAAATTCAACGACAGGATGTTTTGTTGAATGTCATATTCTTCACCAGTTACCGTGTCCAACGCGTTTTCTATGTGGTAGAATTCGGGTAAATTGATATCGATTTTTTGCGGACGAGCGCTTTTGTTCAGAACTACAAGAACGCGTTCATGCATGTCTGATCGCAAATAAACAAAACAGTTTTCATTTGTAAAGAGTGATTGAAAATCACCGTGCCGCAGAGCGGAATGCTGTTTGCGCAGCTGGATTATTTTGCGAGTCTCTTTTAGCATCTGTTTTTCAAGATTGTTGAGTTCATCGTCAAAGCGCATCATGCGGCGGTTGTCGGGATCCGTGGCGCCGGTCATGCCGATTTCGTCGCCATAATAAATGGCGGGTACGCCTGGAATGGTCAGCAAGTACGCTAGGTAGAGTTTGACTTTATCATAGCTTGCGGCAAAGGACACGCGCGGTGGATTGCGCCAGCCCATTTCCTGGGCGTCGCTGCTGTTCAGACGGATGTCGCCGTCGGCGTAGGCCATGTAGCGCACCTTGTCGTGGCTGTCCATGATGTTGCCCATCAGATGGTTGAAACCGAATACGCGAAAAGCTTTCTCCAGCTCTTTGGCCAGAATGGAAAAATCCGCTTCGGAATTTAGAAACACATAAAGTGCGGTGTCGTAAAGATTGAAATTGAATTGGGCATTGAGCTGTCCGTTGTTGACATACGAGCGGATCAATTCATAACTGCCAAAAGTTTCGCCAATTTGAAAGAGAGATCGATTTTGCGGAATTTCAATTTCACGTTTTATTTTTTGAGTCAAAAGCCGCCAGAAACGATTGTGTACGTGTTTGACCGCATCGTGACGGAAGCCGTCGGCGCCGGTTTGTTGCAGCCACCATACAGCGTTGTCGGTCATGGCTTCCAGTGCTGCATCAGAGCCGAGGTAATCGAAGGACGGCAGGAACGGCTCGAACCAGGTGGTCAGTCGGTATTCATCCCAGAAGCGAATATTTTTGCGGCCGTCCGGCAGCTCTAACACGCCGAACCAGTCCGGATGCTCCTGATAAAACGGGTGGTCACGGTGGACGTGGTTGGCGATAAAATCCAGCAGAATTTTGATGCCGTGCTCATGGGCTTTCGCCACCAGGGTTTGCAGAAGTTGCAGGTCACCAAAACGCTCTTCCACTTTCTCATGGTGTGTGGGCCAGTAGCCGTGGTAGGCCGAATAGTAGCGGTGCGGCGGCGGCCATTCTTTAAACGCCTCGTCAGTGTTTTGATTGATCGGGTAAATCCACAAGGTGTTCACGCCCAGTGAATCGAAATAACCGCTTTCCAATTTGTCGAGGATGCCCTGCAAGTCGCCGCCCTGGTAATTAACTTTTCGGTCTAAGGAGTCGTGCTGCACGGGATGGCTGTTGCTGGTGTCGCCGTCGAAAAATCGGTCAGGCATCACGGCGTAGATGATGGCGTCGTGCCAGATAAAGCGACCTTTTTGCGCGCCAGCAGGGATGCCGTTTTGTAGCCGCACGGTCTGCAGATTGGTGGATTGCCCATTTTGAGTGACCAGCAATCGCAGCGTTTTTTCACCTACGGAATCTTTGGCGTTGAGATGAATTTTTATCTCGTTGCCGACGATCTGGATTTGCTCGTCTTGCAGCGCAAGATTGTCGAGCAAAACGATGACCTGGTTGGCCTTTAGAGGCGCGCGCTGATTCGCTTTTTCGTAGATGAAATTCAGGGTTGTGGTGGCAGCGGTGGCGCGGAAGCCGGTCACGTGCAGAAAAGCTTTGTCAGTATGACGCTCGGGAACGGAAACCACCGAATTAAAACTCCCAAATCCGTTGTCCACTTTTTGCGGATTCTCGGGATCCCAGATTTCGTGCTCGTCGATGACGAATTGATAAAGATACTGCCCCGGGTCTAATTCCAGAGTAATTTCATACTCGCCATCGCCGTCCGCATCGTGCATGGGCAGGCTGTTGCGGTGCCAGTCGTTAAAGGTGCCCATGAGGTTCATGCGTCTCTGTGGCGGCGAAGGCGGACGAAATCGAAAGGTGTATTTTTGCTTTTTTCGCGAAGAAATTAGAATGTGATATTTCTCGCCCTTCAATGTAAATTCCAGCAGGGTGCCGCCCTCGAAGGAAGAGTCGGCCTTCAGAATCAACCTGCGCGTTTTAAGCTGGTAGCGCACATCCAAATTCGGATTCGCTTGGAAATCCAAAAAATAGTCGTCGGAGTAGAATAAATCCGTTACCAGCAGTGTGTCTGCTTTGCCGGCATGGAGTACAATGGGTTGAATGAGATCGCGAAGGCGCGGCTGCGGACTCCATTTGCACGCAAGCGACAGACAAATCAAAACTAAAAAACTGAAGGGTTTAAATGTTTTCATATTCAATATAGGCTGCATTTGATTTTGTTGTAATTCAAGTGAATTGCATGAATGGCTCAAACTGTTAAATCGTTTTCTTATAATTCTCCTTCATAATTTGAGCTTCGGTAGTTGGGGCTGTCCAAAATGTCGAAACAAAGCATTGAATTGTCATTCCTGCGAAAGCAGGAATCCAGAATAATCTAAAAGCTATCGATTCTCGTTCTCCGTTTTCGCCAGTACAGGCTCAGGGCGAGTAACAGAAATTTTGGTTTTTTAGACAGCCTCAACAAAAAGCCTTCATCATTTTAGGAGAATCTAAACCTACTCATCCATCTTCACTTCGGTTGAAAGATGTCGGAACCATTTGAAATAAAGGCCGGCGGATAAAGCTGTCAAGACGAGCAACAGCCAGCCAAATTGATCCCATCTTTTCATGATCAAAGCCATACCGGTCAGGAATAAGACCACCTGCCAGGGCACGGCCAACAGTGTGGAAAGCTTGTCTCGACGGTTTTCCTGATCGATCTGCTCATTGACGTTTACTGATAATTTATTGCGAACCGGTCCCCAGAATCCAAATGGCCGGGTCTTTTTGTAAAATTCAAGCAGCACACTATCGTCGGTAGGCCTTGAAGCGTAGGTGCCCACGATCATGGCCACTAACGATGAAACGCTGGCGATGGTGAAAGAAAGATATTCTGGCACATCAGGAATAACGACTCTTTGAATGATGGCTGCGAGCATCCCCGCCAAGGTGCCGGCTGCAAAACCGTAGCCATTCATGCGCCACCAGTACCATCTGGCTAAAATGGGAATGATCAGACCCGCGCCCATGCTCATCGTAATCCAGCCCCAAATCTCGTTAATATTTTTGATAATCAAAGTGAATAGCAGACCGATGAGCACAATGAGAATGGACGACCAACGGCTGTGCCGCATGAGCTGCTTTGAGCTGGCTTTGGGATTGATGTATGCCTGATAGACATCTTTCACCCAGTAGGCGGCGCCGGCGTTTACGGTTGAGTCGAACGTGGACATGGCCGCGGCCATCAAGCCTGCCACCAGCAAGCCTTTGATGCCGATGGGCACCATTTCGTTGATCACTACCGGCAGCACTTTTTCCGGATCGTCGATGACGCCGTTGGTGGTGCCGAGGTACACGCCCATCATGGCGATGGCCATGATAAAAGGCCAGCGAAAGGCCAGCAAAACGGTCCAGAACAGCGAAAGCAATCCGGATTCGCGGTCGCTGCGCGAAGCAAAAAAACGCTGGATCATATACTGACTGGTGCCGCCGCTGCCTTCGATGGTGACCTTGATCAAATAAAACAATATGGCGATGCCAAACATATTGTAGATAGAATACGTTGACGCGGCGTCGAAATGGAGGTTCCAGGAGGGCAGGATGCTGGTCCAGGCCTCCTTGGTGGTTTGGATGGCTTGAAAGCCGCCTTCTCGCAGGGGCACCGACACCAGGAAAGATTCGGGCAGCACGATTTTGGTAAACGCCATCACGCAGATATAAATAATGGTGCCAAAAATCAGCAGACCTTGAAAAACGTCGGTCCAGACCACGCCGTAAAGACCGCTGGCCACGGTGTAGATCATTGCCAGAACGATCATGAGCGTGGCGGCCCAGAATTGCGATGACAGACCTGCAAACGCGGGAATACCTAAAAATTCGCCGATAAATTTTCCTGAACCAACTGCAAAGTAGGTTACCATGGCAATGGTTGTCAATATGTTAGAAAGCACCGCAATGAGCCGGGCTGCGTTGCCTTCTGTTCCTGAGCCAAATCGAAAACGCATCCATTCCGCCTGGGTCATCACCTGGGCGCGGCGATTCCATTTACCCTGGAAGATCATCAGGAAGGCCATGATCAGCGTGACGCCGCCGCGAATTTCCACAAAAAAGCCGCTGGCGCCCATGGCGAAGATAAACGCGGTGTTGATCATGGTACCGCTGACGTCGAGATTGGACGCCATGCCCGAAGCGCCCAGAACCCACCAGGGCAAAGTTCGACCGCCGAGGAAATAGGAGTCGATGCCCTTGGATGCCCGTTTTTGCATGATGAGTCCCACGAACACCATGGCTGCGATATACAAGATCACGATACTGTAGTCAAAAAATGTCATGTTTCCTCCGTCCGGTTATGAATGTTACTTTTTTATGCGTGTTTGAATGTAAAGTCGTCACGTGTTCTGCTCTTTCAAAATACAAATTGCAAATATTAAAATTTCAAAAACCACCGTAAAAGGAGTTGCTTGAATGGCCACCTTGACTTGTCATGCTGGAAGCATCTTTTTTGTTTACAGAAAAATTGAGTTGAAAGTGTCCCTTCTGCGTTGGAAAAACGACTTCGGTAAAACTTGGTCACTGGTCGAATAGGTCAATTCCAGACTGTTTCAAAATATGCTCACTTTACCAATTTATAAAATTCGCTAAAATAGCTTTGAAGTTGGTCCAGGGGCAGTAGATCCGGCGCCGCCTTCCGACCGGGGAAATGTCGCTTGAAGGCCACCACCTGCAAACTTTTAACCTGCAGCGAATCCAGCAACGACCGATTCACCTGCACAGGTCTGGACTGTAGTGCGTCTGTTAGAAACCGGTCTAACCTTTCCAGCCCCATGCCGCCTGCAGTCATGGCCTGGTTAGAAGCGCTCGACCGATGTTGTTCATTTTTTGGATTTGAGCGAATAATTTGCAGCCGCATCTGATCGGCTAAAAAGCTGTCTTTCCAGATCTGCGCTTTCCGTTTAACCGCCAAAGATTTTTGCAAGCCTCTGCGCAAGCCTTCTTTGGCCACGTATTCCTGCTCCATCATCATCACCGCCATTTTGTGCAAGCTGGCCCTAAACGTGCCCCGGCTGGAATAGTTCAGTGGGTAAGGTCCGTAGCGCAAGTTGCGCAGAAAGTCGCCAATCGTCCAGACCGAACCGTCGTCAAAAGTAACGAAGTTCTCCTGCAAACGCTGATCGAGCTTTTGTGCGACTCGCAAATAATCCATTTCAGACAGCAGTTTGGGATTCAATTTCAGCGAATCTTCCAGTGATGCAGCATGAAGGTCCAGAGCCAGCTCCATCTGCTGGGCGATGTAATTCAGGATTTCAGGAGGGACGTGCGTTTTTTTGCCCACCATCAATTTTTTAAAAAAGTACCGGTAAATTTGCTCTTTTTTTCGTTTTTCAAGCATCCTTTGAATTTGCGGCCGCGCCTGCTGAAATGGGGGAATCTGTTCATTCTGAAAGTCGCCGGCAATTCGAAAAAGATAAAAATGATTTTGGAACGGCACCAGCTCGGAAATTTCACCAGTTTTCAATTTCCACAGGATGTCTTCGATTTCGTAGTCGCTGTCTCCCCATTTCACGCGGTAAATCCGGCTTTCTGGCAAATCTGAGTTTGACTGATTTTTCTGGTTGAGCAAATTTACTCTGGCGGTGCGGGCTTGTTCTGCGGTGGCGAAAACCCACTCTTCAACCTGCAAAGCGCGCTGGGAGTTTTTGTGTGCTGTTTTTAACTCTTCGTTTGAAATTTCAATTCCTGAAAACAGATCGTGGAGCACGCCTTCGATAAGCGCTTCTTTTTCCATCTGCCTGGAAAAAGCCTGAAATTTGTCAGTGCTATGGAGCTGCCCCTCTTGGGCTTTTTGTGACAGAAGTTTTTCCCCAATGAGAGAGGACAGCGCCAACAGTTTCACCTGCGGATCATCTGGAAATTGCCCGAAATAAGGCGTCAGGGCAAAGCGGGTTTTGAATTCCTCCACGGTGATCAATTGCCCGCCGACTCTGGCCACGAAAGACTCGTCTGCTTGTTGTTTGCAAGAGAAACCGCAAAGCAGACATAAAAACAAAATTATAATTCGACTGGTGATTGTTTGGTGCATTTAATTTGAATTCAATTTAGCCCATAATTTTTTCACGCCGGGATGATCGGGATTGCTTTGCAAGAGCTCCTGACAGTATGATTTGGCCTGCTCAAAATCTCCGTGCATGGCAAAAGCCACGCTGAGGTTGTAAATCGCTTCCGGATCCCGTCGATTTATCTCCAGCGCTTTTTGCAAATAGGGAATGCCTGTGGCCGGTTTGCGTTTGTTGACGTAAATCGAACCGATCCATTTGTAAGCGATGGAGCTCTCTTCGATTTTGAGCGAGCGCTGGAAAATCGTTAGTGCTTCGGGATACTTTCGCTGTTCGAGATAGTTCAAGCCTAATCTGAGATACGGCGAGACGTTGTACGGAGTCCCTTTGACCAGGGCTTTGTACTCCTGCGCCGCTTTTTCCAAGTCGCCGTTCCGAGTATAAAATTCGGCCAATTCCACATGCGCCACATCCCAGGCTTTTTTATCCTGAATGATGGAAAGGGCGATCTCCTGAACTTTGTTTTCGGGCGCTTTGTTCAGAATTTTGTCCGGTTCAAATTTTTCTTGAAACGGCCAGCCGGCCAACAAAAGTTGTATTTTCAAATTGGCCACTTCCTGGTCCAGGGGCGTGACGTCGATGTTCTGCCAGTACTCGGCATCCGATCTCGCCTTCGAGGAATCCCAGCTTGCCGCAATAAACCCGTTTTCTTCCATCATCCGGGAAAAGGCTTTTGCCATACCGAAAAATCCCTCCAAATTGGGATGCAGGTGATCCAGCATCAGGTTGCGGCCGATGAATCCGTTCGGTGAGTGGGATTCAAACAACGCTTTCATGGGTATCACCGGTACGTTCATGGCTGCGGCGATTTCGTGGATGGCGTCGTTAAAATCCTCGCTGGCGCGAAAGCGCAAGGCATCGAGGTCTTTTGCGCGATAGTAGCGTTTTTTTGCCTGTTCTAACTCGCCTGCCGCTTCCAGACACCGAGCCATTTCATAGTGCAATATAGCCACGCCGTCGTCCAGCTCCACCGCCTGCTGGTAAAACGCCAGCGCTTGGCTCCATTGCCCCTGCGCCTGCTTTTTTTTGCCTGCTTGGAAAAGCTTGTCCCATTGCAGCCGCTGCGGGCCCTCTTTGTAAATGGATTCGAACGGCGGCTGATCGTGCATGTTGCTCACCAGGTCGCTGACGACGGTTTCGATATGGTGCTTTTGGGCGATTTCAAAGATCTTTTTCAAATTGGCCTTGAAAATAGCACGGGCTTTTTTGTATTCTGTGCTGCCGAATTCGATCTGGCTGCGGCCAACCATGCGTTCCATGAGCGTGGCGTCTTTGTGTAGCGGCGGACCTTGCCCCGCGGGCAGGTGTGTTTTCAGCCAGCCGATGAACGAGCGCAGCAGATAAAACGTTTTAAAATGCTGCAGTTTGAGATAGAGGTTGACCACCGAACGGAACTGTCCCAGCGCTTCGGTAGAGCCCACACCCAGTGCGCCGTAGAATTCGTTGTGGCCGGCGTAGATCAAAAACGCATCGGGCTGGTACGCCACCAGCTCGTCTGCAAAATCGAGCAGGGTGTACGAATTTACCGCCGGCATGGCGAGATTGATGACTTCAAAATAGCGCTCAGGGAAAAAGTCTTCCAGCCGCGTTTTGAGCATGCGGGAAAAAGCGCCGTTGTGCAAATACGGGTAACCCGCCGCCGACGAACCGCCCAGTACAAAAATGCGGTAACCGTTTTCTGGCTTATGTTTCAGAAACGCGTCGTAGGAGGTGGCGGGCAAAACCTGCTTGATGAAAAAATATCTTTTACCGACATTCAAATTAGTGATCAGGTATCTCGGATCGTTTTCAAAGGTCACAAAAATATCCAAATTGGGACCGTAGTGGAACGCCCGCAATCCCAGCTCCAGCAAAAGCAAAAACACCAGTGGCAATAAAACCATGATGAGCTTAAACAGTCTTTGCTTGCTTTTACTGAGCTGCGGCGATAGCGATTGGATGTATTTAGCTACCACCTGCTCATCTACCTTGAAGCGACGGGCAAATTCGGCCGCGGAAGTGGCTGAATAATTTTTTTTGATGGAGGCTTTCTGTTTTTGAGTCAGTCGCTGCATGCTTGTAGAGATTGATATTAAATTTAATTTTGAATGACTCCTTGAAAATCTGTTTTGATCGATTGTTAAAGAGTTTTCATGGATTCCCGAATTTTTTTCAAGACTCACCGTGAAAAAATGCGCTTCCGCCTGTGCGGAGTCGATGGATGATGAAAAAACAACAGGTTACGCCTTTCCCCAAATTCACTTCGGGACTCAAGTTGAAAGATTCTTCGACTTTATAAACAAAGTCATTCATGTTTTAAGTGTTTTTTTCATTTCATCAACAAAATTTTTCGGGATTGCATTTCCGCCCCTCTGCGCAAAACCACCAGATACATTCCTGGGCTTAATAGCTGCTTCCGGTCATTTTTACCGTTCCATTTTACGGAAAACTGACCAGCCGTTTGTGGGGCCGCTAATAGTGTTTTGACCTTTTGGCCCAGAAGATTGTAAATCGTTAGTGTAGTCATGTTGGTGGTGGTGTCGTGTACGCGGAATTGAATGGTGACGCCGGTTTGACCCAATTGCCCGGCAGGGTTTTCAGCAGTAAAAGGGTTTGGGTAAACCGCGCTCAAACTGAACACTTTTGATGTTGCAGTTATCGCTCTTTGGGCGCCTACCGACGTTATGATGCCGACATGTTCCTGGATGATGATTTTTTGATCCGCAGGGATTTGATAAAAATAGTCTATTTTTCTTGAAGGCCATTTGATTTCAATTTCATCGACAGAGGTATTGTGCGCCAGTCCGAAATGTAAAGTCAGACTGTTTTGCGACACCCAACCGCAGGCGCTGGTGACTTCGCGGTACAGAGTCAGGTCGCCGGCACGCAGCTCGACTTTTGCTCCCAAGGCGTCCCGATTGCTGCTGGTACCGATCAACTTGATGGCCAGCCAATGATGCTCGCCGCCGAGATTTTGAAAGAGCTGATTTTCAGCGCCCTGATTGGTAATGAACAAATCGAGATAGCCGTCCTGGTTGAGGTCGGCGGTGGCGGCGCCAAAACTGGAAAGCAGGCTACTGCTGGGATCCTGCGCATTTACCATGCTGAACGTGCCGTCGCCGTTGTTGTGATAGAGCACGTTGGGATCGGGTGGCGTGTTGAAACTGCTGGCGTTGGCAACGTACAGGTCCAGCCAGCCGTCGTTGTCGAAATCTAACCAGCTCACTCCCCAGCCCATGCCGGTGTCGCCCACGCCGGCCGATTCGGTGACATTCTTAAAGGTACCGTCCCCGTTATTTTTAAACAAGATATTTTCGAACATGTTGGTGATGTAGAGGTCCAGCCAGCCGTCGTTGTTGAAATCGCCAAAAGCCGGTGCCATGCCTTCGGCCTGCACCGCCACTCCGGCTTGCTGCGCCACTTCTGTGAATACGCCGCCGTCGTTGCGGTAAAGGTTGTTGGCCATTTTTCCGTCGTACACCAGGTAGAGGTCCTGATCGCCGTCGTTGTCGTAGTCGGTAAACGCCAGTCCCATGGCGTTGCTCCGGCCCGTGGTGTGGGTGCGGTTGCTGACGTCTTCAAATACCCACTGGCCTTTGTTTTGGTAAAAGCGATTTTGTGCAGCCCGATTGAACACAAAAAGGTCGAGGTGGCCGTCTAAATTGAAATCGGTGAATGCAACGGCTTCGGTTTTACCAGAGTCGGCGACACCGGCGGTTTCGCTAATGTCGGTAAATGACTCCGCGCCGGTATTTTTGAACAGCCGGTTGGGTTCCTCGATACCGGCTAGATACAGGTCCAGCAGACCGTCGTTGTCGATATCGCCCCAAACCGCCATACCGTTTTTTTGGTTGATATCCAGGCCGGTGATTTGACTGATTTCCTCAAAGCGGCCGTCGCCCGAATTTTTATAAAGCAAATTTCCCTGTCCAAAGCGGGTTACCAGGATATCCTCGCGCGAGTCGTTGTTGAAATCGCCAAACGCGACTCCCCAGTTATTGCCTTTTACAGCGACTCCGACACTGGCCGTGACTTCTTTAAATAAAGAAACTTGTGCTAGTCCCGAAGATTGGGAACAGACGAAAACCATCGCGAAAAAGATAAAAACTTTCTGTGAATTAAATTTTGAAATGATAAACAACATTAATTCAAGATAAAATTGTTCACAAACCTAATTAGAATAAAACCGAATAAAAAAACATTGGGCTGAATAGATCTGCATCCATTCAGCCCAATGCATTACGTCAACATGATTTTCTCTACCAAAATGGTAGCCGGATTATTTAAGAAACAACATTTTCCTGGTATCCACGAAGTCTTTACCCACTTCGATTTTGTAAATATAAACCCCGCTTGATACCAGATTCCCCGCATCATTCTGACCGTTCCATTTTGCCAGATAGGAGCCGGCCACCTGATTTTTATCCACCAATGTGGCCACCTTTTGCCCTAACAGATTGTAAACCGTCAGCCGTACTTCGCCGCTTTTGGGAATGGCGTAACGTATGGCGGTTTCCGGGTTGAATGGATTGGGATAATTCTGATGCAATTCAAAGGTCGCGGGCAGATTGTCCGAAATCAGCTCGACGCTGGTGGGATTTGGAACCTGGTTGGTGTAATCCCAGTGGTCGTATTTTTTGGGGTCGATGCTGCCGAATTGCGTGCGAATGGTAAAAGTCGGATTGCTGTCGTCGATGTTGGCGACATGGTTATTTCCGAACCCGCCTTCGTTATCGCCACCGCGGATACCGAATTTGTAGACCTGTCCCACCACGCCTTTGGAGCCGATACCGATGCTGTCCGGCGAGAAGAGAATTTGCCGTGTGAAGATGGAGTCGCCGGCTACGGCGTCGCCGTTGGTGCCGTCGTCGTACATTTTGCGGGTATCATCGGCTTCGAGTGTGGCGCCCCAGGTTTGCCAGCCGCCAGTAGCAAGACCGTTGATCCAGACGCCGGAGGCCAGTACGTCGGCCGGGTCGAAGATGTCGCGGTTGCCCTGAATATCAAACAAGGTATCGGTTGGGTTTGAGAACAGCAGCTCAAAGATTGCGGGCCGCATATCGACTTCCCAGGTGACCAGGACGTCCTGGCTGAGGGTTTGATTGCTCGGGAAGAACGGTTGTCTTCTCGGGCTGAACTCATCCTGGCTGTCGTCGGTGATAGTGAAGGCAGCCGTGGGGATATCGGCTCTTCGGCGTTCGGCGCGGCCCTGCTGGCTTTCGTCTTCAGGCACAAAGTCGAAATCGAAGAAGCTTTCACGGATGATTTGTCCGAATTTGACCATGACATAATCGTATTCGAGGATACTGCCGATGGTGGCGACGATGGTGTCGCGGCCGGTCCAGAAGCTGGTGCCCTCGAGGTTAAAGAGTTCGACATCGATGGGCCCTTCATTGGCGGTGCCGGCGAAACCGATACGTGCGCGCACGGTATCTCCGGGGGTGAAGCCTCTGGAGTTGATGGCGCGGGTCATATCCACCATGAAGGTGACGTCCACGGTGTCGGAGTTGGTGGCGCGAATGGGCGCTTGTTTATCGAAGAAATCCCAGACCACGGTGGTGTCTTTTGTGGGCACCACGAAGATGCGGTCGCTGATGTTGTCTTCCCAATTGACCACCGCTTCGCCCGGATCTGCCGCATTCAGGGTGACAAATTTGTATTTCAGAGTATCGCCGACGTTAAACGCAGCAGGGTCGATTTTGGTCGCTCCCGACCAGAATTGTCCTGCAGGATAATTGAACTGCCCGGCGTTGTCGCTGCCGGTTTCCTGGGTCAGCAGAATGTTGGTGCTCCAGCCAGCGGATTCCGGGAAAGCGCCTCTGACAGCCACAAACTGGGTTGCCGGGTTGAAATTGGCAAAACCCTGCATGTTCACCCGCAGATAGACGTCCAGGGAGTCGGTTTCCGGATACGGCCGGAACAGCGGGTCGTTGCCGGTGGTGGTGTTATAGAACTGCACCTGCAGGGTGGTGTCAGCAAAAGGCACCGTGAGGTTGCGGTTGGTGTTGGCGGTGTTGACGTTGCTTTCCCAGCCGTCGCCGCCTTCGGTTAAGTCGGTGCGGACGTTGAATTTGTAGTCCACCTGTGCGCCAGCCGGAAACATGAGTGATTTTTTCCAGAGGTCGCCCTGCACGTGCTCCAAAACGCCGCCGGTGTCATCGCCCCAGGTCAGGGGCGGGGTGCCGCCGCGAATTTGCACAGACGAGTTGGGCGTGACCGTGTCTGGCACCGTGGCCGTGTTCATCCAGAAAGTGACTTCCACAGAAAGCCCCGCTCCAGGACTGGGTGCGCCTTCCACGAATGCCGAAGCCAAATCTTCGCTGGTTTCGTCATGTCCCGTGATGCCGTTGCCGCCGGCGGTGGTTTCACCCACTTCGGTGCTGGGATCGGGCCTTTGCCAGGATTTTCCGAATGTGTGGGAACCGGCTGCGATGACACTCTGGTTGGCGATGGGCGTATCTGCGGCATAAGTTGTGGAATCGGCATCTGCGTCTGTTTTGGAGTCTTTCTTGACGTCAGTCTTATCGACGCCTTCAGCTTTATCTCCCCACAGGGCGATATCAACGTCAGAAACTAGATCACTAATTCCGTCCCACCAGAATAAAATGACGACTTCACCGCTGTTGCTGAGGCCGGGATTGCTTCCGATTCCAGAACCGCCGTTCAACATGTCGGGAACGGCGTCGCCATCATCTACCCCATTTGGGCTCATCTCGTAGTCGGGATCAAAACCATATTGCACGCTGAAATTGCTGTTTAATGCAATGATTTGATATTCACTCGACGCAATGCTAGCCCCGGCTGGGAATCGTGCAAGAAAGTCAAAACCAAATGCGGTGTCGGTGCTATCCACTATATTCACATAATCGGGATGAGGATCGCCTGAGAATATTCCGTCTGTGACATAGTAGTTTGTCAGATCTACGGTTGCACCGGTTGGATTGTAAATTTCGATATACTCACCATTGGTTGGTGTTACTACCAATTCGCTGATAACCAGATGATCCTGGGAATAAAGAGATGCAGCCATCAGCACCAGAAACACGGGCATAATAGTAAATATGAATTTTCGCATAAAGTCCTCCGTTTTTTAAATTGCTTAAAATTAAATAATCCAAAGCATTTGTGAAATGTGGTTAAACTATCACCTCCTTTACCAGTTGTCTGATTTTATGCACAGCAGGATGAGTTTGATAAAAAGCTTTATGCACCTCCTTTCCTAAGTTTAATTTGAATTGGTATTAAAACATTTTTTTGTAAAATTAAAATGTCACGCCCAGTGAAAACATTTGCACATTTTCCAACAGGCCAAAATCGGCGAAAGCGTAATCGAAAATCAGGGAATGGCGATTTTTGAAATTTAGCAACAAACCCCCGCCAAAGGTCAAGCCTTCCTCGCTTTCATCTCGGAACAAAGACTTGTAACCGCCGCGCACAAAAAACATATTATTGACGGTCAACTCGGCGCCGACATTCACTACTCCTGAGTTGTCGTTGGGCTGTGTGGCTTCCACTGAAATTATCAGGCGGCTGTTTTCGCGAAATCGAATCAAATCGCCGGAAACCCCCACTCGAAAAATCACCGGCAGGGAAGAGGATTCCGTTTTTAGCAGACCGACAATGGATTCGTTATTACCGGTGGCGGTGGGATCCAGATCTACCTTTTGAAGCAGGTCCTTACCGCTCAGCTCCATGTCGCTGCCGAGATTGGCAAAGCTGACGCCGAGCTGGATGTCATGAAAATGGGTGATGAACAACAAACCCACATCCACTGCCACCGCCGAAGCTGAGACGTTAAAAATCTTTTGATTGATGAATTTCAGGGTGCCGCCGATGGAAAATTTGTCGGTGAGGTTTCGGGCGTAAGTGATGCCGGCCGCGATATCCTGGGCAGAGAAAAAATCGCCGGTGCCTTCGGGGGAAAAAACCGTGGTCACCGGTTCGTCTCCAAAATCCAGTGACGTGAAGCTGAGGCCTACGGCACTGGCTTCTCCGAAATTCAAAACGATGCCGGCCCAGTTGAATTTTGTGTCCAGAAACCAGTTTGTGTGCACAAAATTTGCGTAAGATTTTTCAGAACGCGACACGGCGCCTGGATTCCAGTAAATGGAAGTGGCGTCGCCAGCCACCGCGGTATAAGCGCCACCCATAGCCACCCCGCGCGCTCCCACCGCAATGCCTAAAAAGTTGGCTGCCGAAGTTCCTACTTTGTCCTGACTGAACCCTGGCGTGAAAGAAGATAAAACCACAACAGCCAAGGCCAGGTTGAAAACGATTCGAATTAAGCGATTTCGCATGTGATATTTCTCCGAATGGTAAGCAAAGTTTATTTGATGATAGCTATTTTGCCTCGTTTGGTACCGAGTCGAGATTCCACTACGTAAAAGTACATGCCGAAGGCGATATTCAAATTTTCTTTGGTTTTTAAATTCCAGGAAACGGCGCCGTCATGGATGTTGCCATCGTGGCGTAGCGTGATCACGTGTTCTCCTCTCGAAGTGAAAATATGCACGGCGGCATCGTCCGGCAAATGGATGAAGTCGATTTTTCGCTCCCCCCGGCCACTGACTCCAGGGGGCGGCGGCAGCTCAAAAGGCGTACCCACGATGTAGGGATTGGGAACCACTTTGATTTTCTCCATCTCCTGATTTTGCTGCGCCGACTCCGGGTTCACGCTGGCCACCACCGTGGTAAACTCGAACGTGTCGCCTTTGCGAAAGGGTTTAAATGTTTTGAGCGTCAGCACCACGCCGGCTGCGAACGGCGTGAACGTTTCACCCTGATTGAGCGCCGGAAAAAACATGTCCCAGGTTCGGACCTTTTCACCAGCCACACCTTCTTCGAAAAAGCGCAATCGGTCCGTGGGGGAAATTGTATTATTTCGATCCAGATCGGTAAATAAAAACTCTATCTTTTTCTGCTCGGTGGTGTTCCAGATTTCGAAATTCACCGGCACTCCTGGCAAAATCGGCGCTGGCGGCCGTGATGTATCCACGATGGTGTCGAAAAATCGAATTTCATAATCGGCAGGGTGCGGCAGCAAACGGATGGTTTTCCCGCCGACGATGGTGTTAAAATCGCTCTGGAAAGTGAACTGCAAAAAGGTCTCGGTGTTAAAGCCCGAGTTAGCGTCATCCAGTTTGATGCCCGATCGGGTAGAGGTGTTGTTAAAAAGCAGTTGAATGCCGTCAAAGATATCGGTGTCTCTGGTTTCCGGCGCAAACGGACTGCGCTGAATGTTTGGGCTTTTGAAAATGGGATAATATTTATAGGTGATACTGAAATCGTTTTCAGCCAGATCACCCGGATTTATACCGCGAATTTTTCCGTTTTCAGCGTCTAAAATGTATTTGTCTGGTGAAACCAGTGAGCCGTCTGTTTCGCGGACTTCAACGGTTTCTGCGATTAAATTCTCGTTTTTGAGATTCACAAACAGTGTATCTTTAGCTGTAAAATCTTCTATAACGCCAGTATTATCTTTAATGGAATAAAAATGGGTTAAAGGAACCAGCCGCTCTTCGTTGTCCAGAGCGTCCACGTTGGGCTCGCCCGCATCCGGCCGACCGTTGCCTTCGCTGCCATCGGCGTCTTCGGTGCCCGGTACGCCATCGCTGCCGACATCGTGCAATGCAATGTTCCAGTCGCCGTCGTTGTCGATGCCGTCGTTCGCGGTATCTAAGAATTCTAACTGGTAATGGTGGCCGGTTTGCACCTGCTGGTCGATGACTTCAAAAAAGATTTCGCCGGTGCCGATGGCGGATATTTTGTCCAGACGAATTGAGTTCTCCGGCGGCTCAAAGCCGGCTACCGGCGCATTGGGCACAACGATGACGGTGTTGATGTCCGTGGAAAATTTTCCCGATGGCGCCTGATCGATGCGAATGGGATTTTCTGAAGGAAAAATGTCGGCAGAGGCATCGCCGCGGTCATAGGCGGTAAGAGCGTAAAAATAGGTTCTGCCGTTGTCCACGTCGGTATCCACAAAGCTGTGCTGCAGGCCGGTGTTGCTGCCCAGAAAAAACGACAGGCCGCTAGTGGCTTCGATGAGCTCCTCGCTGGGTAAAAAGAATCCCTGAATGTCGTTGTCGAGGTCATACTGTTGAATGGGCTTGAATTTTTGCACGGAGCCTAAAGCATCGGTGATTTCAAATGCGTCGAGGAATCGCGGATCCGTGGCTTTGTAGAGTTTGTAGCCCTCGAAATCCCGCACGCGCAGCACCGGGTCCAGGGAACTTTCGGATTTGCGATCCCAGTACAGCGTTACTTTGCCGTCGCCAGGCACGGCCGTTAAAGTCGGTTTTTCCGGCGGTTTTGGAAAACGGTAATCCGCGTCAAAGATTTTTTGCACGGTGATTCGGTTTTTGAGTAGATCGTCAATTAAGACATTTCTGCCACCGCCGTCGCCGTAAACCAACGCCAGTGAAAAACGCTCGGTCTGTCCGGCCAGTAAGGGGAAATAACCCGAACCGTAAATAAAATCACCGTCTTCGCCGTTGACCGGACGGTTGTTTTGAATGGAGCGCGGCACATCGAACAACCCCGGGGACATGCGGCCCCAGAGCTCTTCGTCGTCGGCGAGGTCAATATTGTTTGCCGGCACAAAATACTCGAAACTGGTGAGGCCAATCTGGTCTGATTCGCTGACGTCGGTCTGATCGAAGTTGGGCTCGCCAGCGGTGGGTACGTTGTCATTTTCTCCCATATCATTGGTGTCGGCCATACCGTCGCGGCCCACGTCGTCGAATTCCGGGTCCCAGTCGTTGTCGTTGTCGATGCCGTCGTTGCGTTTTTCATCGATGAGCGGATTGTTCATACCATCGCCAGTGATATAATCCACGTGTTTCATCGGACGCAGGAGATTGATCAGGACGTTGCCTTGTGTGTCCCGTCGAATCTGGCGAAAGTGCAGTTGAAAGTTTTCATCGATGAGACCGTCTAAATCGTTGTCGATGCCATCGGTGGCGTTGGGATTGCTGGTCTGGCGGCCGTTCACCACTATGGTGTTGCCCTCCACCAGCTCGGTGATGCCGGGGATGACGGTAATCTTATTTTCGCCGGCCCCGCTTCCGCGTGTGACGAACACGGTGTCGGTGGCGGGCACGGTCACCACACGTCGGTTGAAGTCCTCGTCGATGATCACTACCTTGTCGCCGGCGTTGATGCGGCGCGGTTCGAAATCCGTTTCGGTGAAAAACGGACCAGTGGGGATGAGCGACTCATCGGCGTCGCCGTCGTTGTCGATTCCGTCAAAAGCATTGCCCGGGCTTTCTAAGAAGGCGTACGCCACCACTCCCACGTCGCTGCCCACCCAATCGGGATTGCGGCCGACGTTGTCATCAAAGTCGGCGGTGAAGGTCATGTCCAGCTCCACATCAAAAAAGGAATAGTCATCGTCAAATTCATTGCCGCTGGCGCGATTGAAGGTCGCTCCGACAAACGTGCCCACCAGCATGCCGAAAACCGTGCGCGAGTAATGGCTGGTGCTCTGGTTTATGATCTCATACAGCCAGAAAATGGTGTCCTGCGCTAAAAACTGCGCCCACTGCAAGCCTCGTACTTTCACTGCCAATCCTAAACCGTTTCGGGAGAGGTTGGTGGAATCGGGCTTAAAACTTATGGCCAGATTGTTGTTCTCAGCAAAATTGAATTCTCTATCGTTGTCATCGTCCATGACAAAATAGCTTTCCTGATCGGCATTGAAAACGTTTTTGCCAAAAAATCCGTTCCAGGCGCCCCGCCAGCCGGGATCTTCCGGATCGTTCAGTTTGTCGGGCCAGAACGGCGGCCAGGAATCCGGGTTGTCACTCATGGCCACCAATTGTTGGTTGTTGTTAAAATATCTGCCGTCGGGTTCGAATCCCCAGAATTGCCCGGAGGCGGATTCTTCGCGATTTTGTGTAGGCCGGGCCACCGGCGTGACCACCACTGAATGAAAAAGCAAGCTGTTTAAAAAGACCTCTGCGCCTACCATGGGACTGACATCGCCGATGTAGCCGTTGTTTTCATGAATCCAGGCGCCGCGCGGCCGTTGTGCAGGCTGACCAATGACTCCCCAGTTGCCAAAGCCCGTTTTCACAAGATTGGCGTTGTGCGTGGCAGAGCGGCGAAATTCCGGGCCGCTGGTTTGCGCAACAGCCCCAGAGCGAATTAGAAAGATTGAAAAACAGCTGATCGTTAAAAATTTTATTAAATGATTTTTCATTTGCAGATGACCTTTGTTTAGATTTCGTTTCGAATGAGACACTGTTAGAAATAAAATCCGAGTCCCACTTCAATTCGCCGTGGTTCCGAAAAATGCGTGGGATTGGTGAAAAACTCTCTTTTGGTGTTCACCAGATCCGGCGAATCGACAGCCCGTTGTTCGTCCACGGTAAAAGTGCCGCGGCCGGTATCGTCGAACACGTTGAGTTCGTTCAATCGGTCAAACAGATTAAATACGCGGAAGAACAAGTTGACTCGTTTCCCGCCTCCTAAAAGGAAGTCGTAATAACCGCGCAAATCCACATTTGCAAAATCCGGCTTGCGTTCGCTGTTGGTTAAAATCACCGTGACATCCGAGCTCTGGCGCGGGGTAAAAGGCTGCCCCGAACCGTACTGAAAGATCAGGCTGCCGCCCCAATTGGGCTTGCTGTACGAAAGGCTGGCATTGACGGTGTGGGTTTGATCCCAGTTGACGTTGGTTAGCTGGATTTCCGGTTGCGTCCCGCCAGCCAGGGCGCTCCGTGCCTGTTCGGGGTCGGAATTGGTGGCTTTGGCGATCTGAAAGGTGTAATCAAAATTGGCTGAAAAACCCTGACTGAATCGTTTGTTCAGGGACAGCACCACGCCTCGTACAAAACCGAAATCGCTGTTCACGATCTTGCTGTATTTTTGCGATTCGCCAAAAACCAAAATTTCCTCAGAGCTGGTACCGGCCAGATTCCGAATGTCTCGAAAGAAAATGGTGATGTCGATGCCGATGTCTTCGCCGATTTGCTGCTGCAATCCAATTTCACCGCTGATGGTAAATTCAGGATTCAGATCCGCGTTGCCGATGGTACCCTGATTGCCGGTGCCAAATCCCAGCTCGAATTCCGGGTTTTGGTACAGGCGCTCAAAGTTGGGAATTTGCATGAAATAACCGTACGAAAAATGAAAAACACCCCTGTCGGTTACCGGAAAAGCGATGCCAATACGCGGGCTGATTCGGGTTTTGGTGCTGGCCTTTTTGAACCAGAATTGCCGGCGCTCTTCCACTGTAATGTCTGCTTCACCTGGTTCCTGAAAACCGTTGCCATTCAAGTCTCGGAAGCGGTTCTCTGGTTTAATGGGATTGTAAATGTTGGGGTCGCTTTCATCGTTTAAGACCACGCCGTCGGGATTGAAATAATCGAAGCGTACACCCAAATTCACGATCATGCTTTCAAATTCCATTTTGTCCTGGATGTAAGCAGAGAACTCTGTGGGTTTGTGAAGATAGGTATCGTTGAACTCCGATGAAACCGGTAATATTTGAAAATCCACATACGGGTCGTCTTCAAAACGGTTGAAACTTCTGTTAACCGGCCGCAGCTCGATATCTTCAAAAAAGATTCGGTGACGCCGAAATTCAATGCCGGTTTTAATTTGGTGATTGTTGGTGACCTGACTGGTGAGAGCCAATTTGGCTAACAGGGTTTCGGTTTCCCGCTGAAACCGTTGATTGTTGGTGCCGCCGGTTTTAAAGCTGAACGGCTCTTGAGTTTGCAGCTCAGGGTGGACGTATCTGCTGGGATTTTCGATGACCCTGCCACCTTCCGGAGTGGTGAGGATGTTGCCGTTGGCGTCGGTTTTGAAGGTGATGTCATCGTAAAGATGCTGCTCAAAGTTTTTGGAGAAAAAGGACAATCCCACGTCATAGAAAGTGCGGCTGCTGACAGCGTGGGTGAATTTCACGATGTGAGTATTCCCCAATCGAAACTTTTCGAGCTCGCCGTCGGGATTAAATAGAAATCGCCCGTCATTGCTGTATTCCATAAAATTGTCGTCATTTCGCAGGTACGTGTAGGACAATTTTATGCTGGGCGAAAATTTGTAAACCAACTTTGCCTGGGCAAACAGCTCTTTGCTGCCGTTCATGTCCACGAACTTGTTGTCGCCCAGACCGATTTCGGGCTCGCGGAACATCATGATTTCCTCACCCGTTTCCGGATTTTGCACGCGAAAGGCGATGTTGTTGGGATTGAACTTTCGGATACCGTGAATCCAGCCGCTGCGTTTGATGTAGCGGCCATTTAAAAAATAGAAAAAGCGGTCTTTAAGAATTGGGCCGTGAAACGAGGCTTCGAAATTGTGCGTCCCCACGGGATCGACGCCATCGATGTCTAAAAAAATGTCGTCGTGACGGCTGGCGTGATCGCCGGCATAAACGGAGAATGACCCACCGAACGTATTGCTGCCTTCTTTGGTGGCGATGTTGATGATGCCGGATTGCGCCTGCCCGTATTCGGCGTTGAAGGCGCCGCTGATGACCTGCAGCTCCTGCACCGCTTCTTTGTTGAAGTCGATGACGGTACCGCCATCAAAAACATCGGTCACCGGAATGCCGTCGATCCAGTAACCGATTTCACCCGCCCGACCGCCGCGGATGTGCAAGGCCCCTTGACTCGAAATAATGCCTGCCTGCAGCTCGATGGCTTCACTTAACTCCGCGATGGGCAACGAAGAAATTTCTTCCACACCAACCACCGCGGTGGTTGCTGTCAAATCTTTTTGTACGATGGGCCTTTCCGCGATCACAGTAACTTCGTCTCCCAATTCCAATATTTCCTGACCCAATTCAAAGTTGACCGTGGTGGTCAAATCGATGGAAACTCGAATGTTTTCATAGATCAAGGCACCGTAGCCGATCATGGAAGCTTTGATATTGTACGTGCCGGGCGGAACGTTCAGGATGATGAATTTGCCACCCAGGTCGGTGGCGGCGCCCATGGTGGTGCCCATCAGGATGACATTGGCGCCCGGTAACGGCTCGCCGGACTCCGCTTCCACCACTTTACCGGCGATTTTACCTGATGTACCTGAATATAGCGCAGACGTGAAAAGTCCGAAACTAAGGTACACCGCGAGGACTGTAAATTCAAAAAGTTTTTTCATAACCATGACTTCCTGTTTAACTTGGCATTATTTTTAGCACATTAAAATTCAATTGATACTTCAGAATATCTTATTTAATCTACAGCAATCGGTTTAGCTCAGTATTCACCTCTCGGCGGAAGAGCGAAGAACGGAGCTTGATTGAATGTATAAAGAGGGATTCTTCAATCGCGGTGTTTATCCATTCGCGAGGCTCAGGGCCGGCCCTGGCAACGTCGAAGGGCTCCGTCAGAAGGACATTCTCTGAGTCAATTGGATAACCGTATTTTTTACCATCAGACTGTCTTCATCGAATTGCGTTTGGTGATTACAAATTTCGAGTGAAATAATTCTAATTTCCACTGCTTTCACGAATCACTAATTCAGTGTGAAACTGCCGCTTGAATCTGTTTTCAGGTCGGTGCAAGATTTTTTCCATTAACCGTTCCACCGCCAGCTCCCCCATTTGCATAGTGGGCTGCCGGATGGTGGTCAAACCGATATATTGTGCTAATTCGATATCATCAAAGCCTACGACTGCGATATCATCGGGTATAATTAAATTGCGTTCCTTGATGGCTTGCATGGCGCCAATGGCTTGAATGTCGCTTGATACGAAAACCGCTTGGGGACGTTTTTCACCCAGGTTGAGCAGCTGCTGCATGGCGGTGTAGCCGGCTTCTTTATTGAAGCCATCCGCTTCGCTGGCAAAATCACATGCGACAAAGTAATTTTCATCAAATTTGATGTGATGATCTCGCATGGCGTTTTTGTAACCTTGCAGCCGTAATTTCGCTGGAAAACTTTTAAGCTGGCCATCGATCATGGCGATTTTTTGATAGCCTAAATTGATCAAATGTTGAGTGGCGATGTAGGCGCCTTCTAAATTGTCCACGGTGATGGAATCCAGGCCGGCATGGTGGCTGTCAACTAATACGATTGGAAAATTGCAGGTGGTGAATTTTTTAGCAAATTCCCGGGATATTTCTAACGAAATCAACAAAACTCCGTCCACGCGCCGTTCTTCAAGGGTTTTTTGAAGAAAGGTTTCTTTTTTGTGTGTGACATCCACGCTGTATAAAATGAGATCGTATTTATAGTCGGTGATTTTTCGCTGAATGCCGCGCAGCAATTCAACAAAAAAATAGCCGGTGAAAAACGGAATGATGCAGGCGATGGTGTTGGTTTTTTTACGGGCCAGGCTTTGCGCCACGGTGTGCGGTTGGTAATTGAGCACTTTTATTGCTTTGAGCACTTTTTTCTTGGTTTTTTGAGAAATCAGCGGGCTGTCGTTTATCGCTCGTGAAACGGTTCCAATTCCTACACCAGCTTTTTTGGCTACATCGTAGATAGTCACTGCCATGTCACTGAACTTGTTGTTTGATTACGAATGAATGCGTGCTGTACAGAAAGGAAAAAATCGCTGGAAGTGCTTCCAAAGATAACGAAAGTATAGTAAAAAAAATAGCGTTTGTCAAGCTCTTTTTTAAAAAAGTGTAAAATATTTGGTTTGGTAGAAAAAGTTCTTTAGCCTCGGCCCATGCCAACTCACTGTGGCCAGAAGCGGAATTTGAAAAGTCATTTTAAAATAAATTCATTCCAGCCCTGCGTACAAAGAAATGCTTCTACAATTTCACCAGTTAGTTATTGCAAAAATAAACCAGGAATGAAAGGTGATCTACCGGAGCCTGTGTTGCCTTAATATATCGTTTAATTTGACTTGACTTTTTTGAGAAATCTTCTAAATTAGATTAGTTCAAATAAAAGGCGGTGTAGCTCAGTCGGCTAGAGCAGTGGAATCATAATCCACGTGTCCGGGGTTCGAGTCCCTGCACCGCTACCTTTATCTAAATCCATTTTCAAAGGCTAACGGGATGCTTCCAGTAGCCTTTTTTATTATACACAAACCAGGGGTCATTTAATGAGTGAGAGAAGAAAATTGAACCCAAAAGAAATCGCTGAAAATATTTCAAAATTGGGGGGCTGGACTGTTGAAAACAACAAATTGCACAAACGATTTCAATTTGAATCGTTTGTGGAAGCGTTCGGTTTTATGACCCGGGTGGCGCTGCTGGCAGAGGCCATGAATCATCACCCGGAATGGTCGAACGTGTACAATGTGGTCACCATTGATCTCACCACTCACGATTTAGGGGGGCTCAGTACTTTTGATTTCGGGCTGGCGAAGCGGATCGACGCCGCTTTTTGACAGCCGTGTAAATGGTGTTCGCGCCATTATTAAAATATTGAATTTTTATCAGGGAATTCTCCCCTTTCTTTCCCACTGTATCAAGGCACCGTGGTCGATGTTCCGGCATGGCAGCTTTTCCGATGTATCGTTCTGAAAATCGTGACAAATCGATAGCCGTATCCACCGAAGGCCCTTCTTCTAAATTCGATTTCGATGAAAAGCGTTATTTCGCTTAAAAAAGGAATAAACATCATACAAAAATGTGTCGATGTATTTTAAAGTAACTGGTATCGAAAAAAGATGTGTGGCTCAAGTTTACCGGCTTGAAGTTGATTGGGTTTGAAAAAATAAAAGGAAAAACATGCCGAAATACAGGCTTTATATATTGGGGAATAATCCAAAATCGAGAATGGCCATTGATCAAATCGAAAACATCCTGGCCGAAAAGTACCAAAAAAAATACGATCTTGAAATAATCGATTTGTTGCAATCACCGCAAATCGCCATAAGGGATAAAATTTTTGCAACCCCAACATTGCTAAAAATGAAACCTGAGCCGGTTCGAAAAATAATCGGTACTTTCAAGGATCGTGATAAAATAATAAAACTATTGGATTAAGGTAAAACCAAGGTTGGCAGTATGAATAAGAAAATATTGGTAATCGATGATGAATCAGATGATCAGTTTTACCATTCGGTGGTAAAAAACACGCCATACACTGTGGCAATTGCCGGCTCCAGCGACGCAGCCATAAAAATGAATCAGCAATCCCCTTTTGATTTGATTTTTGTCAATCTCAGTGGTTCTGTAAATATCGAAGTGGATTCGTTGAAACAATTGCACGAATCGCAGCCGGATGTGCCATTGTATTTAATCACATCTTTTCAAAAAGAATCCTGGATGAATATCAAGCATCTTGCTGAGGAAGGTTTGCATTTTGAAATCCTCCGGAATTCCATCCCAAACAGTCAGCTCGCATCTGTGGCCCTGGGTGCGCTGGAAGGGGCAACGGTCCTGTAAGGATTTGTTGACTGATTTTCCTTTTTAAATGAGCGATCACTTGATTAAAATATTACTCATAGCAGATGATCGGCGAGCTGTGAAAACAGTTCAGAAGATTTTGCTGGATGGCCAGCCGTCCCGGTTTGAACTCCTTCACAGCGAGCGTTTGAGCGACGCTTTACAGCGATTACAAGATAACGATATCGAATTGATATTGTTGGATTTGTCTGTGAGCGATGTGGAGGGCATTGTGAGCTTCAGAAAATTGCAGAAACAAGCGGCCCGCCTTCCTATCATCGTTTTGGTCAGCGCGGAGGACCAGGATTTTGCCCGAGCCGTCGTTCAGGAAGGCGCCCAGGATTATTTTGTGAAAGGGCAGATGAATCACAAATTGTTGTCGAGTTTTCTGCTGCATTCGGTGGCACAAAACAAATTAGTGAAAGAGCTGCAAACGAAAGTACAACAATTGAGCGAGAGTGAAAACCGTTTCCGCAACGTGATCGAGAAAAATGCCGACGGCGTGATCATTTTAAACAAATATGGCAAGATTCGATTTATGAATCCGGCGGCAGAACAGCTTTTTAACCGCAAGGCTGAGTCGATGATTGGCGAAGTGTTTGGCTATCCTGTTTTCGAGGGGGAAACCGTAGAGCTGGAGATCATCCGTGGGAATGGTGAAACCGCTATGGCGGATATTCGGGTGGTTGAAATTGAATGGAAAGGCGAGCCGGCATATCTGGCTGCATTACGCGACATCACCGTACGCAAGCAGATGCAGGCCGAGCTGGATAAATCGCGAAAATTAGAACGTTATTTAGCTTACCATGACGCACTGACTCGTTTGCCAAACCGGCATTTATTTTACGACCGTCTCAATCAGGCTATCATGCGTGCCAATCGCTATGAGCACAAAGTAGCGGTGTTGTTTCTGGATTTGGATAGGTTTAAGAACATCAATGATTCTCTCGGGCATAATGTGGGCGATCAACTGCTCAAGTCGGTGGCGAGCCGCCTGCAGTTCTGCATTCGGGAAAGCGATTCGGTGGCTCGACTGGGCGGCGATGAGTTCACCATCGTGTTAGACCAGATTACTCAGATGCAAGACGCAGCAAAAGTATCCCAAAAAATAATCAAAGAGTTGGAAAAACCATTTCATGTGGAGGGCAATGAGTTGAATGTGACCGCCAGTATCGGAATCAGTCTGTATCCAACGGACGGCAAAGACATCGATACCCTGGTGAGAAATTCTGATATCGCCATGTATCGCGCTAAACGCGAAGGCAACAATCTTTATCAGTTTTACAATGTTTGCATGGATACTCAGGCTTATGAACGCCTGGAACTTGAGAACAACCTGCGCATTGCCATCGAGCAAAACCAACTCGTGCTGCATTATCAGCCGCAGGTGGATTTGATCAGCGGAAGAATTGTCGGGGTTGAAGCTCTCGTGCGTTGGCTGCATCCGCATCTGGGACTTTTGCCGCCTTATCGGTTTATTTCCCTGGCGGAAGAATCCGGGCTTATCGTGCCCATCGGTGAGTGGGTTTTGCGCACAGCCTGTCACCAAAACAAAGCCTGGCAAAAGGCGGGTTGCAAACCGGTGCGAGTCTCGGTGAACCTGTCACCCAGACAGTTTCGAGTTATGAAATTAAAAGAAACCGTACAGGATATTTTAAAAGAGTCAAAATTGGATGCACAATATTTGGCGCTGGAAATCACCGAAAGCAACGCCATGCAGAATGTGGATTACACCATCACCACTCTCAATCTATTGAAAGAAATGGGCATTCAAATTGCCATCGATGATTTTGGTACGGGTTACGCCTCATTAAATTATCTAAAACGATTTCCGTTTGATATTTTAAAAATTGATCGTTCGTTTATAAATGGCTTGCATGAGCTGCACGATGATTGGGCCATTGTTTCAGCCATCATCGCTATGGCTCACAGACTCAATTTGAAGGTGCTCGCAGAGGGCGTGGAAAACGAAGAGCAGATCGCCTATTTGCGATCACTGCAGTGCGATGAAATTCAGGGTTTTCACATAAGCCGACCGGTCGATAGTACAAATCTAAAAGTCCTGCTCAAAAACGATTACAAAACATTTTGACAATATGTGGTGTTTAATTCACTTGAACACCGAAAATCACCCAAGCGGTGCTATGTCTTTTCACAGACGCGGCTGCGAAAAGAAGGCCGACGCCTAAAGAGAAAGAAAAATCCGCAACACTCCGAAAGCAGGCTGGAGATGGCGGATTTCGGATTTTGAATTTACCAAATTGTTGAATCCCGGCTTTATGCCATAAGCAGCGGCGGGAGGCTGAATTAGCAGGTCCTGCCAGAGCCGAGATCGTCAAAAAACCAAGCGTTGTATTTAGTCCCATTTCTGGTCGTCGAACAATCTCAGCAACTCTATTTTGTCATCCACTGAGAGGTTGTACTGATCCAGGATGCGCCACAAGTTCTCACCCTTTTGTAGTCGTTTTTGTATTTCCTGGATTAATTTTGAATTTAGCGTTTGCGACATTTTACAACTCCGAAAGAACAGATTATTGTCGCCATATCATAAAATTGATATCGGAGTCCCATAAACGTCGATCGATAAATAACATGGCAAACCATTGTGAAGTCAGTACATTATTTGGATGCGTGAGTCATTCAGTTGTAACAGCAGGAAAGCCTCGTCAAGCCTTGGATGGCGCCAGGGAGAGCAGTGGAGCTGTTCAATCCATTTTTAGTCATGGCTAAGAACAATGTTGGCTTTTTGATCATCGGTGGTGGACATGACGATTAAACTTTTGTTCCCGGCCGCAGTGGCAAACGCCTGTTCTATGTTGATTTCGTTCTCGGCCAGTTTTTCAGCCAATGCTGCCAGTGCGCCCGGATGGTTGCGCGTCTCCACGGAGAGCACATGGCTTTCGCCGTATGTCAGACCGCGGGCATTCAGGATTTTTTTACTGGCATCGGTGTCGTCCACGATAATCCGTAAAATCCCCCAATCCAAATCGTCCACAATGGAAAACGATTTGATGTTGATGTTGGCGGCCGAGAAGTTTTTGCAAAGATCCGCTAAAATGCCGGTTTTGTTCTGCACAAAAATAGAAAGTTGTTTTTCTATTGGCATGGGGGGCCTCTCCTGATTAAAAGGTAATTAGGGAGGTAAATTCAATTTGAGCTGATTTTAAGCGAATTCAGAAACGTTTATAAACGAAATACGGGTCAACTCAGCCGGGTTTACGAATGATGATCTGAAAGCGACGATGCAAGCGGCGTGTTAATGCCCGAAACAATAAAATAATCCGCAAAACTTTTGTTTGAGAATTATGTTAAATTTGCAATGATAAACATAATAGTAATTAACTTACGAAAAATCAAGAATAAAATCAAACTCAGGGTAAATCCTCATTCTCAGATGGATACCTTTCATTGGGACTGTCTCAAAAGGGTGAAATCATTGCGGTTCCGAATTGGTGTTGGAATCGGCTATTTGATGGGTGTCTCAGATTGGAAAATTGCTTAGCCTGCCGATAATGATTATTGTAATATCGGAAGAAAAACCGGGATTTCTTGCCAAAGCGTTATCCAGTTTGATGGGCATCCTGAACCATAGAGATAATCCTTTGTGAGCAACTTCTTGCCGGCGACGAGAAAATCGCACTTGATTTTTTCACCTGATTCATTTATTTTTACTTAATTTGAGCGATTCCCGACCGAGGGGAGACCGTGTGCTGACATGAGGGGAAAAACACGCTGCAGCGTGAATATCCTTGATTTTCAAGACGTGAACCCGTTGACAGGAACATTTAACGCTAAATCACTCAAATTTGGTTTAGTGACATTTTTTATTTGTGGTTGCCTAACAATTCAGACTTGCGCTGGATAATCCTTGAACTATCAATAGGGGAGTGAAGATTGAAAATCGCTATCACCGCCGATGTGCATTTGACGACTTTCGAAGAGCACCCTGAGCGGTTCCACGCTCTGGAAAATATATTAAAACAAGTCATTGAAAATCAGGTCAAAATCCTCGTGATCGCGGGCGATCTTTTTGACGCTTCCAGACAAAATTATGCGGAATTTGATACTTTTTGTCAAAAGCCTGAGTACAAGGGTGTGCGGTTTCTGATCATTCCGGGCAATCACGACCTGCGCCTGCGCAACGAGGACCTGGTGGCGGCAAACGTGGATATCGTAACCGAACCTGCTATAAAAACATTTCACTCTCCGGGCTTGAAATTTTTATTGTTACCGTATCAAGCCGACAAAACCATGGGCGAATTCATCGCGGCCAACGTACATGAATTGCCAGCCAACGACTGGGTTTTGATCGGGCATGGCGATTGGGCGGAGTCCCTGGCGGAACCCAATCCTGCGGAACCGGGGGTTTACATGCCGCTGACGCGAACCGATATCGAAAACTACAAACCTGCGACAGTGGTTTTGGGGCATATTCACAAACCCCTGGACAAGCCTCGCCTGCATTACCTCGGTTCGCCCTGCGGCCTGGATATCACCGAGACCGGCCGCCGGCGGTTTTTGATCATGGACGTGGATAACGGCGCGATTACCGAAAAAATCGTCGGAAACGAGGTGATTTATTTTAATGAATCGATGACCGTTTTGCCTCTGCGAGATGAAGATGCTTATGTTAAGAATCTCATCGAAAGGATGATTACGAGCTGGAGGCTGAACAAAGCTGAATTGTCAAAAGTGCAATTGCGATTGGAAGTTCAGGGTTACACAACCAATAAACGGGCTTTAATGAAGTCTATCAAAGAAGGGTGCAAAGAGTTGAATTTCCACAATAATCATGAGCCGGATTTGACCGCTGTGGCGGTGGCTGATGACTTCAACCGGGCGGAAATAGCAAATCAGGTGTCTGATTGGATAGAGAAGCTGGACTTGAAACACAACCCGGAACAACCCACCCGTGAGCAAATTTTGCTGGAAGCTTTGCACGTAATTTATGGAAATTAATCATGTCATTGAAGATCAAAGAAATCAATGTTAAAAATCTGGGACCGCTGAAGCAATTCAACTTTCAACCCGCACAGTTTAATTTAATCTTTGGGCGAAATGAGCAGGGTAAAACCTACCTGGTGGAGTTTTTAATTCGGGCACTTTTTCGCAATGCCCGTCTCTGGCCGCTGCGAAGTCAAAAGGGAAGAGGGAAGGTTTTGGTTCAGGGTTTAAGCGATGACGGCGTGTTCGAGTTTACCCCCTCCTCCACTAAAAAGCTTGAAGATTTCTGGGCGGAATCGGAAGTGGGACTGCCTGCGGATTTTTCAAAACTGCTGGTAGTGAAAGGGGCTGAATTGGAAATCGCCAACGTGGCCGGTGGCGCCGATAAAACGATTTTAAAACGCTATCTTTCCAGCCGGGAGATTCTGGATAAAATCGAAGCCAATATTTCCAAGACCATTCTGGAATCGCAGTTTGTCAACAATGTCATCACGGGACCGCGCAGAGGTGAAATCAGCACGCGCAGCGAATTGGCCGATCAGTTAAAAAAACTCAACCAGCTATTCAATCAAATCGACAAGTCTTTTTCTGGCGGGAATCGCAAAACTCTTGAAACGAAAAGAGAGCGAATTCAGGTCGAAATCCAAAAACAAACGCAAGCCAAAAACTATTTGGCTCAAAGCGTCCACTCGGAAATCAAGCAGCTAACGGAAACGAAGAACCGCATTGCCGCTGAGAAAATTCAAGAAATTAAAACCGGCCTGAAAATGTACAAACAAAAGGTGGCTGAATATAAACAAAAAAAAGAAGAGCAGCAAACCGCTGAAGCCAAAAGTCAGCACTATGAGTGGTTAAAAAGCGCGCATGAAATTTATGCGAATGTGCTGAAGGAAGACATTAAAAAACCGAACATGTTTTTTTTAATCCTGGCGGTTCTGCTGATAGCCGGCGCGGGTGCGCTGGCGTTTTTAAATCTGCCGCTTTATGCGATTGCAGCTTTGGTTGGGGTCATTTTATTTGGTTTTTTGTATGTCCGCAGCTATCGGAATTGGGCCGAACAGAGACTCGAAAATCAGGAAATTGCCAACATCAAACGAGAATTTCAGCAGCGTTTTCAGCAGGAATTGACCGGCCTGCCCATGATTCTCGAGTATGAGCTGAAGATGGAAAAGGACTTTAACAACAGCCGCCTGCTAAAGGAGCAGTTGTCAGAAGAGCTTCAAAATTTATACAAAGCCAAGGTGATCATATCGGAGCAGCTTTTTGAAATAACCGGCGAACATGCAGAGCCCCAAACCTGGAACACGGTGCTGGCTGAGATGGAGGATAAATTACAAAAGATTGAAAGTCAGCTTCGGGAACGGGAGCTTTACCTGGCTTCGCTTGGGGTGGACCCCTCTGATTATGAAGTCCAAAAACCGGACATCACATACAGCAAACAAAAATTAGATGAGCTGGAATCGAAACTGCGTTTGACCGAAAAACAGCTCGAAGATGAAAATCAAAAACTGGTCAATCTGAAGCAGTCCATTTGTCATGAGACCGGGGACAGTATTTCTACGTCGTGGGAAGATCTGTTAAACAATTTACAACAGAAGCGTCAGAATATTTTGGCATCTTACAAACAAAAATCCGCTGAAATAATCGGAAAAATTGCAGTGCGCGAGGTCATCGAGGAGCTGCGAAAAACCGAAGACGCGAAAATCTTAGCCGGCCTGAAATCAACAGAGGTGCAGGAGCCGCTGATGCAAGTCACGAAACGATACAACAGTCTGGAGCTGGATGGCGAGAACCTGGTGGTCTCAGATGCTTACGACCATTTCCCTTTATCGGAGCTCAGTACCGGTGCACAAGAGCAAATCCTGCTGGCTTTGCGCATCGGCTTTAGTACGAAACTGATGAAACAGGACAGCCTATTTTTGATCCTGGATGATGCTTTTCAATATTCAGACTGGAATCGGCGCAAATTGCTCATCGATAAAGTCGCTGCGCTGGCCAGGTCGGGCTGGCAGATTCTCTACTTTAGCATGGATGATCATATTCGTGAGTTGTTCGACAAAAAGGGCAAAACTTTTGGAGATGACTATAAGTTCGTGGAATTGGCCGCGAAGTAAGCTCCGCATGGGAATCTAACCCTGTTCACTGACGATGCTGCGAAAAGATGGCGCCGATAAGCCTCCTCATCTTTACCCATATTTTTTAGTTGACCAGCGTCGAGGTAAAGTGAAAAGGAAATCCGAAACATTCTGATTGCAGATTTAGGATTTCGGATATCGGAATTATCTACTAACCTGATTAATTCCAAAATCACGGTTTAAGATCATTGATTGTGAATCCGGTTGTCACTCAGTATTTTTATTAAAGTAAGCTGCTGTTAATTAATAGGATTCCTGCTGAATGAATATTCTCGTCAGATCCTAAATCTCATTCAACCCATATTCCGCATTCCGCCATCCTCAATCCTCGATTTTCAAGTTTGTTTCGATATTCGAGTTTAGAAATTTCAATATATGGACAAAACCTGGTCGATGCACGGCGCTATGTGCTCCATTTTAGAAATGGTTGCAGGGTTCACAAGAGATAATAGCAGCTACCGATCTTCACCCTTCGTCTCCGCTCAGGGTGAAGATCATGGTTCTCCGAATTTGAATTGGGACTCAGCATGAAGATAGGTACCCGACAATCCATTTTGAAATGGAATACTAAGCACCAAAAATCTACTGGTCTATTCTAAATTTCAGCTTATTCCAATCGACAAAAAATTGGCGGTGCAGAAAGCCGCCGGCGCCTATTTCATTTTCAACAGAATCGCGCCGCCGGTGTGCCCCAGACCGAATCGCAACGAGGCTTCCCGCGGTTTCAGGTAGCGAATCTCCTTGACGGCCTGGCTCGAAATCTGGCGCAGCGTCTCGATTTTGCCGCGCCGAACGTCGTTCATATAGACGACCGGGTGAGAGGCATCGTCGGTGTAAAGGGATTTGGTGCCCCGGGAAGGAATCCGAATAAACCACTGGGGACGGTGTTGCTGAATGATTTCGAACGCATTGGTGGCGCTGGAATTTGTAATGACTTCGTTGGTGATCACATATTTATCCTGGCTTTGGCTGCGGCTTTTCGAAGTGGATGAGCAGGCATTGATGAAAACGAAACTTAATAACAAGATTAGTAACGAGCGCATGTTAATCTCCTCGAATAAAATAATCTGAAAAAAAATAAAATTGCCCACAGATTCAAAAGAATATGCGGGCAACCTGGATACATTAAACGAGAAAAACTCGAATAAACTAAAATGGCATGCTGAAGGGCGAAATTCGGTTGTCCGTCAGCACCTGGTTCATGTCCACGCTGATGACGGTGTTGCTGCCATCAAAGGTGAAAGCGTCCAAACCGTCTTCGGCCGGGATGTAGTCGGGCACCACGGCCACCGTCCCCAGATCTCCGGCATTGATGTTGGTATTGGTTTCGATTTCACGGTTCATGATAGGTAGTTTAATGCCGAGATCGCTCATGCGCCGGCCTTCGTAGAAAAAGATCTCTTGCCGTGCGAGGTAGAGCGTGTAAAAAATCTCCGCCGGATCGGTCAGGGCGCTGACCGCTGCCGCGTTGAGACTGCTGCCAGAAATCGTAGGCACCTGCACCAGCAGCCCGCTGCGAGGAAGAATCAATCCTGAGATTGCAGACGCACTCGGCCCCGCTTGTACAGTGCCGGCTTGCGGCCGCAACTCGCGGGGATCGTCATCCACAAAGGAGGAGGTGCCGCGGCTTTTGGCCAGGTTGATGGCGTTGACCAGATGCCCCACGGCGCCGGCGTTGTCGCCGTTCGAAAGCGCGGCTTCTGCTAAAATCAGATGCGCTTCTTCCATTTTTACCGAGGCAATGGGCGAATCACGATCCAGATATTTGGGATCGAGAAAATCCAAACGCGGTAAGGGCTGGACGTCGTTTAAAGCCCGGCTCACGGCAAAGTTGTAAGCTGAATTGATGTTGTTTGCTGCGTCAAACTGCGCCGGGAAAACAAAATCAGGGGAAGCCGCCCCCAACGCGGCGTTGGCTTCCACCTCGGCGTTGGCTTTGTCGCCAAGTAGTCGGTAAGCGCGTGCTTTCACGATGTGAATGCGCGCTTCAAATCCGGAATGCTGACTGGTATTCAGCGCTTCGGTAAAATCGGCTACAGCCAATTGCAGCAACTGTTCGGAAGGAACCAGTGGGCCGTTTTCTTCTGTGGGTACGGCGCTGAAGTTTTCGCCGGCCAGCAGATTGGACATACCGCGGTAGAACAGCGCTTCAGCCAGGTCATCCGGCGTGGCTTGCGCGTCATTTGGAATCACACCGGTGATGGTAAAATCAGCTAATGAACGCAGCTCCTGAACTTCAAAATAGGGTCCGCCGCCGCCATTTAAAGTGAGATCGCTGGGACGCATGTTTCTGGGAAAATCCGCCTCCGGCGAAATGAAGGTCGCGACGTTGTCGTAGTTGTCGGAAACCACATCGGTGAAGTAGGAAATGTCTTCAATGGCGTCCGAATAACGGAATGCTACGCCATTTAAAAATGGTCCGGACGCGCCGGTACCGCCGCTTTCCAGACTTTCTTCGGTGGTCTGCGGGTTTCTTACGTCGGTTGGATTCAAAAAATCACAACCGTTCATTGAGAATGCCAGGATTGTGCACCCGATGACGAAAGTGCACACCCAGCTTGCTTTGAATTTATTCATTATTTTCTCCTAAAGTTTCGATGTTTTTTAGTGAATCAAAAATATTTGATGATCTGGAAATAAACCCATGGCCAGTGTTGTTCAATGTACTTTCTTTTCTCTTCTGACAATCCGTTTCAGACATCAAATTTTTTATCATTGAAAATCAACCGATTTTTTAGAGTCCAACCAATACGCCAAATCGGAATTGACGGGGTGCTGGAAGGGTAAAGAAATTTAATCCGCCCACGTCGGTGGAAGTGGCGTTAAAATTGGTGATGCCATGCAATTCGGGATCGAGATCGTCATTATCGGCAAACGTGAGGACGTTTCGAATGTTGGCGAAAAACGTTAACTGCGTGCCAAAGTATTTTTGCGGCAATCTGTAGGACGCGTTAATTTCACGAATTTTGAAATAACTGGCGTCTTCTACAAACACATGTGAGGCTGTAAAGAATGAATAATTCGCAGGGACTTTGCTGGCCTGAGGTTCTCCGCCGTTGAAGAAACGAATGACCGATCCCGTGTTCAAGATATTGGCGCCGCTCTGGCCGTCACCCAGAACCGACAATTCCAGATTGCGAAAGATGGTGAAATTCGCTGAGATGGAATAGTATTTGTCAGCAGTTGGAGAAAATTCAAACACCGTATCGAAATCACCGTCCAATTCGCCAGTCTCTGGATTGGGCACCGGTTTGTTTGTGCGGAACACACCCACAGGGTGTCCTTCTTCCACACGTTGTGGGAGGAAACCGAATCCGCCTGAGCTGAAGGGCTGTGCACCGCCCAGGCTGGTCACTTCGTTGTCCAGGGTCGAATAGGAGCCGCGCAGAGAGAATCGGAAATTTCGGGATTCTATCACCGTTGCGTTGATGGCCAGTTCGATGCCGTCGTTTTCAATGGTGCCGACGTTGCGCAGTTGGAAACCCAGGCCGGTCGCGGGCTGGCTGGGCACGCGGAATAAGGCGTCGGTGGTTTTTTCATCGAACACCGTGAACTCGACGCCAATGCGGTCATTTAACAGCGCGGCGTCCAAACCGACTTCGATGGTGCGGGTTTTTTCCGGCGCTAAACTGGCGTCGCCCGGGTTGCCGAAGTTTACCGCCACGCCCTGTAAAAAAGCGCCTTGCGTGAAGGTTTTGTCCCGTGTAAAAGGATTCGGGAAACTGCCGGTCTTGCCCCAGGAGAAGCGGAATTTGAGTTGATTCAGGATGTCGTTCCAGGGCAATTTCTGCCAGAAAGCTTCATCAGAAATATTGTAAGCGGCGCCGAATTTTGGGAAGGCCTCCAGATCCACCTCGTCGCCGAAAGCCGTGTTGCCATCAAAACGAACGCCGGCATTTAGGAACAATTTGTTCCATAAACCGAGCTGCTCATTGAAATAGAAACCACCGCTGAATATTTCCTGATTTGATTCCAGAGGAGCGAGGTTGGCGGCGTTATCAAAATCGTCTGTGCCGGGCAGGCCGAAACTCGTGGCTGAAACCTGACTTTCGCGATCTTCTTCTCGAAAGCCCTGGCCGCCCACGGTGAAGGTCGATGTAATGGGGCCTTCCATCGGGTACTTGATGGTACCGGCGTAATCGATGGTCAAGGTTAAAAATTCCCGGTCCGAGCGGAAGAGTCCGCCGCCCGGAGTACTGGTGACAATTTCGGCTTCGATGGGAATGAACTGGCGCTCTTCGTTTTTGCGGTAATCCATTCCCAGGGTCAAACGCGTAGAAAAATACTTGATGGGATCCCAGGATGCGGTGGTGCCGAAATTGAAGCGATTGACAGCATAAGTTAAATTCGGGAGAGAATATTCCCGAACCAGCGTTTTTCTTTCTTCGTCGGTGACGTTGGGTCCGAAAAATTGCGAATCAAAACCTTCGATAGTTCCATACAGGTCAGCGATGGCGTTGTTGTTGAACATTCTTTCATAATCGTCTCTGATCAGTCCGGCAGAGAAGTCGATCTGAAATTTTTCAGCCGGGAATGTGCGCACGCCGGCGCGAAACGAGTACTGAGTTTCATCGTTTTTTGGCAGTACGCCCTCGGAGTCCAGCACATGACCGCTGAGATGATAGGTAAGTTTTTCGCTTCCGCCATCCAGAGAAGCCGAGTACTTTTGGTAGTAGCCGCTGCTAAGTACTTCGTCTTTGGTGAAATCTTCGATGACGAATTTGGTTTCCGGTGAGTTGACACCTTGCTCGACTTTGAAGGTGGCTTTGGCTTTGCCGGCTTTGCCTTTTTTAGTGAAAATCTGGATAACCCCACTGGCCGCTTCCGATCCGTATAAAGTGGATGCGGCCCCGCCTTTGGTAACTTCGATGCGCTCAATGTCGCCAATCAGGATGTCTGATAAAACGCTGGTTTGCAGGCCGCCGGTCTGCTGTTCGAGACGGAAGTTGTCATTGTTGTCCACGCGCACACCGTCGATATAGATGACCGGAGTCAGACTGGCGTTGGCGCTGGTGATGCCGCGCAAGCGAATGCGGGTGCCGGTGCCGGGTGAGCCAGAATTCATGTTCACCGAACCACCAGCAATCCGGCCTTGCAGCAGATGATCGATGGATTCTACCGGCGAGGCTTCGATTTCATCCGAATTAATAGTGGCGATGGCGGTGGTCAGCTCTTTTTTCTTGAGCTCGTAACCGGTGCCCGTCACCACGATTTCGTCCATCTGCAGGGCGCTGATCTTCAATGAAAAATTAACCCTGGTTTCTTCGTTGGCCACCACGTTCACGGATATTTCCTGTGAATGATAACCGACGAAGGCCGCAATGAGCGTGTAATTGCCCGGCGGTACGTTGCGAACAGTGAACGTACCTTCCAGGTCTGCTGCCGAACCAAGAGTGGTGCCTTTAATAAAAACGTTGGTACCAGGTAAGGCTTCCCCGGTGCGATCATCGATGATCGTGCCCGTAATGGTGCCATTTGTCTGTGCATTCGCAAAATTTTTGGCGGCGAACAGACCCAGAAATAAAAGTAGTAGAATAAAATGAGTGAAAGCTCCGTGTAACAGACACTTTCTGGAATTGAAAGATAACATAACGAACCCTCCATGAGTTAGTTGGATTGAATTATTAGATTAAGGTTACATGCTCTTCTTAAAAAAGAAGTGGTTTCATAAAAAACCTAAATTAAGAAGTGTCAAAACATACGCACATCATCATCATTGCCTCCTTTCAGTTTTAAACAACTCAGTTTTTAATGAAAATGTATTGCTACGATGCGTGGACTCAAAAGTCGCTGTAAAAAATTGGGCATCGAATTGCCTAAAATTTTGCTCAGTCAATGGGAACGAACGAACCGGGTTATTACTAGTCCGAACGTTTATTCTGCTTGCAGTCTGTTGTAGTACCGGCCGTTTTTTATCTAAAACAGAAATCCCATCTGGAAATTCAAAGCCCTATTATTAAAAAAAACAGAGACTGGTGATTCCTTTGGCACCGAGGATTTTGTATCACCATTAGAATGGATAAAATTGCACGACATTGAAAGTGGTTATACAAGTGGGATAAAAATTTGACCGGGTATGTGTGCCAAGATTGGCACAAAAGGTAGGGTAGAGGTGAGATAATTCTTGCAATTGTGAGTGAAAAGTATTATATTGTTTTTACCTTAAGAGGTCTATCCAACCTTTTATGCCAGCTCGATGAGAGTTGCTGCTCTCATTGAGCTTTTTTATTTTAGCTGCATCTAATATGGCCTATTTTTAAATTCCCCGCCCGGTTCAAGCGACCGCCATCGAGCAACTTAAATCCATTTAATGTGAAATATGAAAATAGATAATTTTAATTTAATTATTTTTTAAAATTTCAAACGTATTTAAGCAATCCCCATGCCAAAAGTGAAAGTGAGAATTCAAAGTGAGAAATTACCAATGATCCAGGAAAACAGCAGAACTGAAAATGTGCAAGTTATTGCATCCTTTGAGCAGGGCATTGCACAAGGCACATCAACCAATTGTGGCATACAACACCGAAAAGGCAGCGCGTGAGCAGAAGCTGGCTGGCATCTGACTGCCGTTTATCCCATTCTAAGATAAAAATCGAAAATTCAAAAAATTTGAAATGGCAGCGAATTGATTGAGCTGATTTTAACAATCTTTATCCGCCTTTGAAACCTGACACAAAATCGGCACAAGAATTGAACCCCAAAAATTACCACTGAATGGTGTAGCGCTGCAGTTCTCGAATCACTTCCGATTGCATGGTTTTGATGGTATCGATGGTTTCAGGGCGGGCGGGGTTTTTTCTCCACCCGCCGTTTTTGTCCTGTGCTTGATAAATCAATTTGAGGGAAGCTTTGGATAAACTACGCAAAGCGGTCAACGAAACCACGGCTTTGTAGCGCAGTTGCCGCACACCTGTGCGCGATTCTATCTCTGTTGGATATTGCAGGCACCAATCGGTTTCCAGAGAATGGTTGCTGCTCAATACTTCAAAACCGTGCTGGTAAAAAGTGTTCGCGATGACGCCCATCAAAATGCGGGCATCTCGACATTTACCGAAGTCAAATTTTTTATCGGTTAGATTAACTCGATTTTTGGATGGGGAGCTAGCACAATTACAAATAAGCAAACTTACACTGACAGCCACGATAAAGTCTGAGAATATTCGCATTTTGATGTCTCCTTTTTAGGTTCCGGCAGAGGTGGAATGGTTTGAAAAATAAAAAATCGCAAGAGTACAAATCGATTTATCTTAAATTGAAAATACGTTCTCAATAAATGCGAAAATGGAGATTAACTTGTTAAGGTAATCGAAACTTATCACAAACAGAGCCACCGTTGTTCGAATACCTGCTTTCAAAATCGACGTTTTGTTTTTTAAATCAA
>JBHHXN010000028.1:0-40197 GCA_046757025.1 bacterium | reverse complement strand
TTTAACCGGATTAATGCACAAATTCACGGTTTATGGTCATTGGTCATGAATCCGGTTGTCACTCAGGAGGAGTCTTTTTATTAAAGTAACCTGCTGTTAATTAAAAGGATTCTTCCTGAATGACAACGAAGTTGTGAATTTTTCAGATTAAATTATCTAAGTGCGAAACTTGAGTAATTTAATTTCATAATCTGTTATTATGAAAAACACGCCCGTTTCTTGAAACCTACCTACTATTCCAACGGGAGTCGAATCATCACTGCAATGCCTTCGATTGTATATATGCTGCCGCGAGGGTCATTTATTCAATTCTTTTATTTTATCAGAAAAAAAGTGCCGCTTCAATATCCAAAATATTGAGGAAGTCTTCTGTCATTTCTTCATTAGCATGAAAGGTCATGTCATGGTTACCGTTTTTTACGATGTCACGATTTTTCTCAATTATTCGCTTTGACATTTAGCCCGGTCTCTTCATATCTTTTCAACATCCCAATCATTTCCCACCGGCGGGCAGCCACACACTAAATGCCGATCTCCGTAGGCATTGTCGATTCTTCCCACCGGCGGCCAGAACTTGTTGGCTTTGACATACGGCAGCGGAAAAGCCGCTTTGGTCCTGGAGTAGGGATGCGACCATTCATCGACCAGAATTGCTGCCGCGGTGTGCGGTGCGTTTTTCAGGGGATTGTCATCTTTGCTCATCTTACCTTCGGCAATGGCCTGTATTTCCTGGTGAATTTCCAGCAGCGCATCGCAAAAACGGTCGAGCTCTTCTTTGGACTCGCTCTCTGTGGGTTCGATCATCATGGTGCTCGGCACCGGAAACGACACCGTCGGCGCGTGGAAATTGTAATCCATCAACCTTTTGGCCACATCTTCGACCTCAACGCCTGTGGTGGATTTAAATGGGCGCAAATCGAAGATCATTTCGTGCGCTACCCGGCCTTTTTCGCCGCGGTACAAAACAGGAAAGGCCTCCTGCAATCGCGCTTGAATGTAGTTGGCATTTAATATGGCGTATTTGCTGGCGGAGGTCAAGCCGTCGGCGCCGAGCATTTTGATATAAGCGTACGAGATCAACAAAATGTTGGCGCTGCCCCAGGGGGTGGCGGAAACCGCATGAATGCCTTTTTCGCCGCCCACTTCTTTGAGCGGGTGGTTTGGCAGGAACGGCGCCAGGTGTCTGGCCACGGCGATGGGTCCCATGCCTGGCCCGCCGCCGCCGTGCGGGATGCTGAAAGTCTTGTGCAGGTTCAAGTGGCAAACGTCCGCTCCGATGATGGCCGGATTGGTGAGCCCTACCTGTGCGTTCATGTTGGCGCCGTCCATGTAAACCTGCCCGCCGTTTTTATGGATAATCTCACAAATGTCGCGGATATTCGCTTCGAAGACGCCGTGAGTGGAAGGATAGGTGACCATCAGCGCCGCTAAACGTTCGCGATGTTCCTCGGCTTTGCTTTTAAGATCGTGCAGGTCGATGTTGCCGCGTTCATCGCACTTGACGATGAACACTTTCATGCCGGTCATAACGGCGCTGGCGGGGTTGGTGCCGTGCGCAGAAGCCGGGATCAACACCACGTTGCGCTGATGTTCGCCGCGTTCCCGGTGAAAAGCACGAATCACCAGCAGACCGCTGTATTCGCCCTGGGCGCCGGAGTTGGGCTGCAAGGAGACTGCATCGAAACCCGTGATTTCACAAAGAAAGCGCTCCAGCTCTTCAAATATCTGAGCATATCCCAGGGCTTGGTCGGATGGGGCAAAGGGATGTAAATTGGCAAATTCCGGCCAGCTCACCGGCCGCATTTCGGTGGCCGCATTGAGCTTCATGGTGCACGATCCCAGCGAAATCATGGAGCGGGTTAAAGACAGGTCTTTGTTTTCCAGTGATTTGATGTAGCGCATCATATTGGTTTCTGAATGGGACGAGTTGAAAACCGCGTGCCTCAGATAGTCGCTGTTGCGCATTAACTTATCAGGCAAATGCAGATCAGCGATTTCGGTGTGATGATGAAAATCGATTTTCTGCACGTGCATCCCGGCCGCCTTGCCGAAAATGTTGACGATTTTCTGGATGTCCTCCGGCTGGGTGGTTTCATCCAGGCTGATGCCAATGTGTTTGCTATCGAGATAGCGAAAATTGCATTTCTCTTTTAGCGCACCCTTGCGGATTTGTTCGATGTTCTGGTTTGAAAACGGATTGAGCTGGATTTTTAAGGTGTCAAAATAGGCTGGATTTTTTTGCAGAAAACCCAATTTTTTGAGCTCGCTTTCCAGTATGGTTGCTAAAATGTGAACGCGCTCGGCAATGGCGCGCAGACCATGCGGACCGTGATAGACCGCGTACATGCCGGCCATGATGGCCAGGAGGGCCTGGGCCGTGCAAATGTTGGAAGTGGCTTTTTCTCTGCGAATATGCTGTTCGCGTGTTTGCAGCGCCATGCGGTAAGCTGGCTGGCCCTGGGCGTCCACCGAAACGCCGATGATGCGGCCCGGCATCTGCCGTTTGAACTCATCTCGCGTGGCGAAATAGGCCGCGTGTGGACCGCCGTATCCCATGGGCACCCCGAAACGTTGTGAAGAGCCGAACGCCACATCCGCGCCAAATTCGCCCGGTGGAATGAGCAGCGTGAGACTCAATAAGTCCGCCGCCACTGCCACCAGCGCGCCGTGTTCATGCACTTTTGCAACGAATTTTGAATAATCGTGAATTTGGCCGTCTGCATCGGGATATTGCACGATAGCGCCAAAGATTTGCTCTCCGATTTCGAATTCCTGAAAATTGCCGGTGATGAGCTCAATTCCGAGGGGCTCGGAGCGGGTTTTTAAGACGTCGATGGTTTGCGGAAAACAAGCATCCGACACGAAAAAAGAGTTGGCCTGGCGAGCGACTAACTCACGACTTCTCAGCCGGTGCATCATGGTCATGGCTTCGGCTGCGGCCGTGCCTTCGTCCAGCAGCGAGGCGTTGGCCACCTCCATCGCGGTCAGGTCCATCACCATGGTTTGGAAATTCAGCAGCGCCTCCAGCCGCCCCTGGGAAATCTCCGCTTGATATGGCGTGTACTGGGTGTACCAGCCCGGGTTTTCGAAAATATTGCGCAAAATCACACTGGGTACGACGCAATCGTAAAAACCCAGGCCGATAAACGATTGAAAAAGCTGATTTTTTGTCGATATTATTTTCAGTTCATTAAGAAGCCGATTTTCGCTGATGGCTGGTGGCAGATCCAGCGATTTTTCGGATCGGATGTCTTCTGGAATCGTCTCACTAATTAAGGCATCCAGAGAATCTGCGCCGATCACTTTCAACATTTCTTCTAATTCATTTTGGCCGGGACCAATGTGTCTGGTTACAAAATGGTCGGTGGTGTCTAAATTTATTTTCGTCATAGCTGTTTGATTTTAATTGCGTTTGATTAATTTAGTATTTCTAATAGAAGTCAGGTTAGAATTTTACAAAAAAAAATTGAAAATGTCTATAAATATTATGATAAAATAATTGGATAGGGCGATTTACATTTATCCGTGCTTGCTTTTAAAATAGCCAATGATTATTTTAACTCCAATTTCATGAATAATCAAATCGTTAACTTAGTTTATTGCGGAAAATCAAATGACGAGAACTGCAAGACAAAGGATTGGAATCATCACCGGCGGCGGCGATTGTCCCGGACTCAATGCGGTGATCCGAGCGGTGGCAAAATCAGCCATGAGCAAATACGGCGCCACTGTCATCGGCATCGAAGATGGATTTGAAGGGCTGGTGGAAGGCCGCATGCGAGAAATTGAAAACCAGGCGGTTTCAGGTATTTTAGCGCTTGGCGGCACCATTTTAGGCACCTCCAATAAAGGCGATCCATTTCATTATCCTGTTGAAAATCTCCAGGGGAAAGTGGAAATAGTCGATGAGTCGGCGCGCGTTCTGCAAAATTACAAAAAATGGGGCCTGGATGCGTTGGTGGCCATCGGCGGCGACGGCACCATGAATATTTGTCATAAATTATCTGGATTGGGTATGAATATCGTCGGCGTGCCCAAAACCATCGATAACGATCTTTGGGCCACCGATCTTACTTTTGGCTACGATTCGGCATTGTACATCGCCACCGAGGCCATCGACCGTTTGCACACGACCGCGTCTTCGCACCACCGAGTCATGGTTATCGAAGTCATGGGCCGATATGCCGGCTGGATCGCGCTGGGCGCCGGACTCGCTGGCGGAGCCGATATCATTCTCATTCCGGAAATTCCTTTCAAATGGGAAAGCATTTACAAAAAAGTCAAAGATAGAAGTCTGCACGGTAAGCGCTTCAGCATCGTTTGTGTTGCTGAAGGCGCCAAGGCTCTGGACGGCGAAATGGTGGTGAAAGAGCTGGACGTCAAACGCACGGATGCCAAACGGCTGGGAGGTATTGCCGAGCTCGTGGGGCACCGTATTTCAGATGACACCGGCTTGGAAACCCGGGTGACGGTGTTAGGCCATCTGCAGCGGGGCGGCTCGCCCACGCCTTTCGACCGCAATCTTTCCACGAAATTCGGTGTGCATGCCTGCGACCTGGCCGCGGCCGGCAAATTTGGCTACATGGTTGCTTTGAGAGGCGCCCGTATCGAAGCCGTGCCCATTGAGAAGGCCATTGAAAAACAACGGCTCGTGCCGAGAAATTGCCAGGAAATTGAAGCCGCGCGCGCCGTGGGTACGTCCTTTGGGGATGATTGACGGTGCGAATTTCTAATTTAATTTGCTGGGAAGACGCTACTGGTACCCCCGCGGATAGTCTGGCATCCCTTCGAGGAGAGACTTAATTTTTATCCCCATCGAGGGGAACCACAGGGGGGGCTGTGCACCTAACTGCGAGCGATTTGGTTTCTTTTTGCTTTAGTTGTTTTTCTGCTGAATAAGTTGAAGTGATTTATTAATCAGCTTTGGTTTGGTAATTTTGTTTTGTTATTTCATTATGTGTTTACACGACACCCCTCTAAATCTCCCCTCGAGGGGAGACTTGCTTTTCGTCCCCCTTGAGGGAAACCACAGCGGGTGTCCTTGCACCTCTGCTGCGATAATCTCCTGACTCCTTTCATAATTGAGCATTGATGTGCCGCGTGTTTGCTACGGATTTTTCAATAAATCCAGTTTAGATATTTATACTTTTGGTTCTTCTCCCAAGACTGGCGGGAACCCCAATATATAGTGTTTGACATAATGAAACTCCTTCTCTTGTGTTGCTATAAGATATGCTCCGTTGCGGACAAAATAAAGGCTACCCTTCGGCTCGCTCAGAAACGCTCGGCCTTGATTTTGTTCCTCACTTCGCATGCTGTTCGCCAACACAGAAGAAGGAGGAAGAATCAAGACCTAATTACCATAGTTCCTTAGCATACTACATGTAGTACACGTTACCAGACTTGGGAGAAGAACCATACTTTTCATGTAACTATTCAGGTGTCACTCCTGCGAATGCAGGAGTCTCCTGATTCAATGTAAATAAGTGAGAAAAGAATTCATAGCGTTCAATCAAGTAAAAACAGGTTCAGGTAGAGGAATTGTGGAAACATACAACGTGTACATGATGGCAAACAAACATAACAATGTGCTTTACTTCGGTGTAACGAACAATCTTATTCGACGTGTTTATGAGCACAAAAGGGAATTGAGCCATGGCTTTACAAAAAAATACCCTTGCCACCAGCTGGTGTGGTTTCAACAAACATAAGATTTTACTGCCGCTATCACTCAGGAAAAAAGCATGAAAAAATGGCAGCGGGAATACAAAGCGAATGTCATTCGAGAAATAAATTCAGAGAGGAAAGACTTGTACGCTGAACTTGTTTAAATGTTTGTCAAAGGAGATTCCTGCATTCGCAGGAATGACAGCCCTGTGCTGAATAGTTACCTAGCGCGGCGGAGCCGCAAATGTTTAAATGACTTGCTTTGTTGTGGTCCAAACCATGGTGCTATTATCAGCCGTCATTAAGCCTCGCTGTCATTGACAGAGGTGAATTATTGCTGCTGTCTAAAATGACGCCAAAGGCAAATGACCTGATGACTTTATGACGGGTCGTGTCATTCACTTCGCGTCATTTAGCCATTTTCTTGTAAAAAAATGCAAAAGTTCAGAAGTCATACTATAAATTACAAATATTTTTGGTTAGAATCATAGGATAAATATTTTTCTCATTCAAATGGCTGTTCATTCTAAATCACTGCTGATTGGCGCTTACGCCTTTTTATGATTATTTGTGATGGCGCATCATCGAACCGTTTGAATTCCTTAATTCGAATCCGCGGCATACGTGGCAAACTAAAATGAAAGTCTTGCGGGTCTGCTTCCTTCAGCACCACTTCCACTTCGGCGGCTTGGCCTTTGCGGATGTATTTGATTTTCACTTCGTCGTCCTCCTCATACTCTTCCAGAGTTGCGATCAAATCCTCCGCATCGGAAATTTTTTCTTCATCCAGTTGGGTTATGACGTCACCGGCTTTCAAGCCAGCCTTTTCAGCGGGACTGCCTTCGAACACTTCCCAGATCAAAACGCCATCGCCTTCTTCCACTTGGAAATAGGGCGCTAGATCGGAATTCAGCTCCTCCACCCGAATCCCTAATTGTGGCCTGTCTGAAATGAAGAAGACATTTTCATCAATCCGGCGCAAATACCGTCGTTGCGATTTGAGTTTGCCCAGGGTGACTTCGATAGTTTTCTCTTCGCCATCGCGGACAATTTTCAGTTTAACCGTGGCGCCGGGCTTATGCGCTCGCACGCTTTTTGAAAAATCTTTTGCGATGGCTACCGCTTTGCCGTTGAATTCCACGATGACATCGTCTTCCCACAAGCCGGCGTCGTCCGCGGGGCTGTTATGCACCACATCGGTGATGAGCAGGCCGGTGCGGTTGCCTATTTCATATTCATCTACCATGGAAGGCGTCATTTCTTCGATGCTCACGCCCAGCCAGCCTTTTTGAGATTTGCTCAGAGCGTGTGCATCGCCACTGATGATAAACAAAAATCCCAGCAAAAGCGTGCAGAGAGAAACCGCAGGTGGCATGTTGAATAATTTGTTCATATCAATACCTCCTTAATGATGGTTACCAGTGAGTCGATTGGTTTGGTTAATAATTTTCCTCAATACTCGATGAACTCGACTTTTTTCTTGAAGCTTGCGAATTTAATTTTTCCACGGTTGTATTTGTCCAGATCGCTTTTGTTGATTTTGACGATAAAACGGTTGGGAAAATCGTCGCTGTAACTCAGGTAATCACCGATATGCACCGCCACGATGACATTTTCTGTTGGTTTGAGTGTACGCAAGGTGTGGCCGTAATTTCCCACTACTTCGATCACCGCGTCTTTATAAGCGTCGATTGTTTCACGAAATTTCTTTTTAGACTCCCGCTCGCGTTTTTTGCGAGTGATTTGTACTTCATGGCCTTTTTGATAATTTTCAATATACGATTCGAGCAAGATGCGCCGATTATTCCAGTCGATTTTACCGTTCATGAAGAAAAGCACTCCCAGACCCTCTAAGTAGATGCCATGGGTTTTGCCGTCCGAGCTGAAATTTTTGTGGTATTTTTTGTGCAAGGCCGTGTTCATAATATTGGCCATGATATCGATGTTCTTGCGCATTTTTTCGTTTTGCGTGCGCTCACGAAATACGATGCGTTTACGAAAGGCCGCTTCGTTGATGCGGCCCTGACGATAGGCCACGATATCGCTTTTTTTTACCGTAACCTCAAGCATGGAAATGGCTTTTTCTTTTTTCGGTTTTTGGCGCGAACGGTAAGTGAGAACCGACCGGTTTTTTCCGAAATTGACCAGCACAGTCACGCGATGGCTGTCTCGCAACTGACCGATGGCGTCGGCATAATCTCCCAAAAATTCCGTGAGCTGATCTTTGAGGTTATTTACCCTTTCCGCCATGTTTGAGCTTTGTTTGTTAAGCTGAGATTCTTCAATGATGCGCAATTCGGATGGTTCGATTTGTTTCTGCAGTTGTTTTAATTGTTGCATCTCGAGCTCAATACTTGTCTTCACGTCTACAATGGCCGCGTAGTTGAAGCTGGAATAATTGATCTGGAAAACCACGCCGTAACCTTTAAAAAAAGTGCCCAGCGTTTTGCCGTTTGCCATGGCCAGCTCAAAATCATAAGGCGAACTATTTAAAAGTTTGTCCAGCACGCCTTCCATGATATCCAAATCCCGCTGCATGCGATCCCAGTTGATGGCGCCCTGGGACTGCGCGGTTGAATTGCTGGGCGTCATCAATAGAAGCGCGAGCGGGATGAGTAAATATTGCCATCTTTTGATTGAATATTTAGCTGACATGGTGATTTATCTCCAAAAATTAATTACGGTTAATTTGGCTCAGTCTTTTTGTTCTGGCCGAGTTTGAACTCTCTCAAACCGGGCCACTTTGATGAGCTCCTGCAATGTCTCATGGGTGTGGCGAAAACGATTTTCATTGGTTAATTGAAACACTTCCAGGCCTTCGCCCACCAATTGCAAATCTCGCCGGCGCTGATAGTCCAGATCCCGGGCAAATTGTACCAACCTGGCGTTCACTTCCTGCCGTTGCCGTTCCTCGGTGTCCTGAATCAATTCCTGAATGAGCGCAAGCGATTGTTGCTGCCAGAGATCGAATTGCCGCTGCGTTACCGGCTGTGACAGGGGATCCCGGGAGATGTTGGCGGCCTGTTTGGGCTTAGAAAACAAATTAAATTTTGCGCTGAATTGACCGTCGAGGTAATTCACTTCAAAATTGAGAAGCGAAAATACGACGAGCACCGCGGCGATACCGGCGGCAAATCCAATGGCAAATCCGCGCCAGGTTGTTTTTCGCGCCCAGAAGGATTTGAGGCTTTCAAACTGGCTGGATTTTTCCTGCACGAAATTGTATTTGATGTTCGACTCCTCGTCCGGCCAGTGCTGCAGAATTTGACTGGTCTGTGACAGCTTTTTCAGCTCTTTTTGGCAGGCGGCACAACCGGAGAGATGTTTTTCCACTAGCTGTTTTTCATCGGCCTCCATGTCTTGATAGAAATAACCTAAAAGTTGTGTTTTTTTCAGGTCACACTTCATATCTCAAAATCTCCTCATTTATTTTCCATTTCTTAAAAACTTTGCGCAAAGCGCTCAAACCATAATACATGCGCGATTTGGCCGTGTTCACCGAGGTTTCCAGAATTTCGGCGATTTCAGTGAATTTGAATCCCTGGTATTCCTTCATGATGATGACCACCCGCTGTTCTTCTGGAATGGCTTGCAGCGCGCGATTCAGTAATTCCCGCAAATCGTGATTTTGCACCACATAATCCGGATGATTTGTTGATGCGTTGTGCATACTTTGATTGAATGCCTCTGCACCACGGTGGTCTTCCTGTAAATTTTCCAATGAAAACGTTGGATGTCGGTGGCGTTTTTTCAGCTCATCCCGGCACAAATTGACGGCAATTTGAAAAAGCCAGGTGGAAAACTTGCGGGTGTCGCGCAGTCGGTGCAAGTTTTGATAAGCCCGAATGAAGGTCTTTTGACAGATGTCCCTGGCTTCTTCGCCATCGCCCAGGTAGCGTAAAACAAAATTGTAAAGATTTTTTTCCCATCGCCAGACTAATGTGTTAAATGCGTTGATTTTGCCGTTCAAAAACTTATCGATCAGTTGGGAATCCGTCATCAGCTCTGTTTGCTTTTACACGATTGAGTTCATTTACATTGATTAGACGACGGTTGGCCCCACAAAGTTTTACATGCAGCGCAATGAATTTGCCTTTTCCCATTTGTTGCCGTATCTTGAATTTCGGTGGCGGGAATTTAATCCTTGATAATATCGTTTTAGAGATATAATATTGTATTCGATTTTTTATGAATTCTGCAAAACGACGTCTAAAATGGGTGTTCAGGTTTCAACCTGCCGCAACCTAAAGGTTGAACACCTATATTGCAGAAGTCCACATTTTAATAAGTCAGGAGGTCAAATGGCCAATACAAACAAGATTGTTTTCATAACCCTGTTTATTATATTGATGTCTTCTTTAGCTATTTCACAAAATAAGGAGCTGCCGAAAGAATTTAAGCAGCTTTTACGCCGCGGGGCTATCGCCGCCATCACGCAGCCCGAGTTTGTCTCTGCTCAAAAAGCGGACATCGCGGACGATTCCTGGATAATCGGCGTGGTCGCAGAGGGTCAGGCGCGAGCATACAGCCTGAACTTGCTGAACAGCCACGAAGTGGTGAACGATCAAATTGGAGAAATCGCGTTTGCGGCGGTTTGGTGACCGTTAGCAAATACGGCCGTCGTGTACGACCGGGAATATGCGGGACAAAAAATCAATTTTGAGGCTTCGGGCGGTTTGATTCACAGCTCGTTGGTGATGCAGGACCGGGAAACCGACACCTACTGGGCCATCATGAGCGGCGAAGCCATCGCCGGTAAGTTGAAAGGCAACAAATTAAAAGAGCTGCCCATCGGCGCAAAAATGCAGTGGAAAGACTGGGTGAAAAAGCATCCCGGTACGCTGGTGCTCTCCATCAACGGCAAAGAGGATGAGCCATACAATCCTTATATGGGTTATTTTACCTCAGATCAGGGCTTTCGGGGAACTCGCGCCAAAGACAAGCGTTTTAAAACTAAACAACCCATTTTCGCTTTTCATTATAAGGGCCAGAGTTTCGCGGTACCTCACCATGAAATTACCGGCGGGAAAAGTTTTGATCTCGGAGACACCCATCTTTTTCTCTATCGACCGCCCAAATCTGAAATTTTTTATTCCACTGCGGCATTTTTGACAGAAGGCGCCGGCTTTGTAAAACAAGATGGAGGGTGGGTGGACTCGGACAGCGGCTGCCTGTTTAATCCGGAAAATGGCGAATTTGAATCGGGAGAGAAGCCGTGTCCAGAACGATTTCACGGCTTTGACACCTTCTGGTATAATTGGAGTTTAGCCAACCCGCACACGAAAATATTAGGAAATTAAGCGACAGGAACCATATCAGGTCTCTAACCCTTCCAAAATCCTGTAAGCCCCTGGGAAAGTAATTGTCAGGGGCTTTTTTTTCACCGTTTATTTGATGTAAAGCAACTTTTTTTGCAGCTTAAAATTGCCAGCTTGTATCTGGTAAAAATATAAACCGCTGGCCACGGTTTGACCTTCATCATTCAATCCGTTCCAGGGAATGGAATAGGTACCTGCTTCATATTGTTTGGAAATCAAAGTTCGGATTTTTTGCCCGGAGAGGTTGTAAAGAGTCAGCTCAACTGTTTCTCGTCTGGGCAGACTAAACTCGATGACGGTCTCCCCGTTAAAAGGATTGGGATAATTTTGCTTCAGCACAAAATCGGTGATGACGACGGGCGATTCTTCGTTCGCGGAAATAGAATCCACCCTTTTCAAAATCCAGCCGTCTTTGTCAATGATGATATTCTGGGGTTCTGCGTTCAAGGTGATTTTAAAATTTTGCTCAGCCGCGTCGTTGAAGACGGTCACAATGGTGTCGCCGCGGGCGGTTTCCACGGTAATGTCGATAGGCATGGGAAACAACGCTTCATTTGGGTACTGGATTTGTTTCAATTGCAGATTCAATACTTGCGAATTCCCTTCAACCCTTTTGTTCCACTGTGCTTGGTAAACTGGCCGCCCCCGTTCATAGATCCAGGGCTGGAAAAACCAGTCCAGGTTTTGCCCGGAGACCGATTCACAAACGTCCTGAAAGCCGCGGGTGGTGGCGTTGCCATAAGCAAACCGCACATCGTTGGAATAGGCGAGCAGGATATCGAAAAACGTGGAATCGCCCACAACGTGCCGCAGCATGTGCAGCAGCCAGGCGCCTTTGTGATAGACCGTTCTGTCGAATATTCTCCAAACCGAAGAGGTGTCATCCACAAAAATGGCGTAAGGGTGGTCCCAATCCATGCTTCGCATGTACTTGTGATAAAATGGTTTCCCGTTGATATGTTCGAAATAGAGCGCTTCAGAATAGGAGGCAAAGCCTTCGTTCAGCCAGATGTCCGGCCAGGTGGCGTTGGTGATTTTGTCGCCCCACCACTGGTGCGCCAGCTCGTGCACGGTCAGCTCAGTCCAGAATCCGCTCTGGCTGGTGATGGTTTGATGTTCCATACCGCCACCGCGGGGAAATTGTGCGATACCGTATTTTTCTCTCAAAAAGGGATACGGTCCAAATATTTTGTGAAAAAGCGACATCATTTCTAACATGTCGTTCAGTTGGCTTTTGGCTCCTTCGAAATGCTCTGGATAAATATAATATTGAATCTCCATGCTGTCGTTCACCCCGTAGTGGAACCAGTCGGAGTAGGTGGCGTAGTTAGAGATGGCTAGCGAGACCAGGTAAGTGGTGATAGGGTAGCCTTCATGCCAGTGAAATGTGCGGGTGCCGTCGCCGTTATTGGTGTTACTGATCAGCGAGCCATTGGACACCGCGATGAGCTCTTCCGGCACCGTTAGAATGACGTCCACCGAGTCTGCTTTATCGTTGGGCACATCTTTACACGGCCACCAGTTGCGGGCAAAGTAGGGTTCGCTCAGCGACCAGATGATGGGGGCACCGCGGTGATAATCAAAGCCAAACGAGCCAAAGCTGTTTTCGGCTGGCTGGCCGCGGTAATCGACTCGAATGGCAAATTCTTCCCCGCTTTGCTTAACCTGGCTCAACTGAATTTGCAGCACGTCATTCTGGTGGTGATAACTCGCTGCCTCCTGGCTGACGCCTTCCACCACCAAATTCGTTCTGAAATCCAGAGCCACGGTGCTGAACTGGTCAACTTTCGCTCTGGCCTTGATCTCCACAAATCCCTTTACTACTTCCGTGGTTGGATCCACATCGATATCCAACTTATAATAGTGAACATCGAACTTGTCCTGAGCTGAAATCAAGGCGGCCGGTTTCACGAATTTTTGCTGAAAAAAGCGGTCGTGCTTCCGTTGAAAATGTTTCAGAAGAATTTCATTTGCTTCATCATTTCTAAAAGCCGGGTTTTGAGAAAAAGAAACGCCCACAAACACCAGATTTGTGAGCGTTAGTAATCGAAGAATAAATTTTTGCATTTTATCACCTGTTGAAAATACATCCACCAGCGGTTCATTTTACGCTATTACCACCATCGACGCTCTGAAAAAGATAGCGGGAACGTGTGGGAATCGAACCCACCCATCCTGAGGCGACTCAGGACGCAACGGTTTTGAAGACCGCGGAGGCCACCAGGCACTCATGCATTCCCGGAAAGTCCCTTGATAAGATAGTCAATATTTTTGAGATTTTCAACTGAATTTACTTCAAATTATGTTTAATTTTCCGCATGTACCCTGTTTAGTTCTGTTAAATTTGACGATTCTAAAGTGCAAGATTCCGTTTAATTCGTGATTGACAGAAAACTATCCATTTTTGTTATTCCCGAGAAATCGGCAGTCACTTTTCAGGTGTCACTCCTGCGAATGCAGGAGTCCCCCGATTCAATAAAAATAAGTGAGAAAGGATTTCTTATCGTTCAATCAAGTAAAAATATGTTCAGGTAGAAAAATTATGGCGTGTACATGATGGCAAACAAACAGAACAACGTGCTTGACATCGGTGTTACGAACAATCTTATTCCACGGGTGCATGAACACAAGGGCGGATTGAGCCATGGGTTTACTAAAAAATACCCTTGCCACCAGCTTGGATGGTTTCAGTGAGCATAAGATATTACTGCCGCGATAACTCAGGAAAAAGGACTGAAAAAATAGCAACGGGAATACATAGAAACTGAATGTCCCCCATTATTTGGGAGATAGTAAATTCAAGTCTGATCCAACACGGTTTGCAACCGTGTTTCAGGCACAAATCCGAAAGGAATACACAGTTGCAAACTGTGTAGGAGCACGATTTCTCCATGCTTGAATTTTATTAAAACTTTAAAAACATAAACTATATTTTATCAATCGCTTACATTAAGTTTAATATGAATTTATGGGGGACATCCAGGAATACATAGAAAATGTCATTGGAGAAATGAATCCAGAATGGAAAAACCTGCACGCAGAACTGGTTTAAATGGATGTCAGAGGAGATTCCTGCATTCGCAGGAATGACAGACCGGTGCTGAATAGTGACAATCTGGAATCTATAAGCTGATATTTTTGTTGGATTCCTGCTACCCGCTTTCGCGAGGACAAACTTCGCAGGAATGACTTGCACTGACTTTTCAGTCAATCACTAATTAATTTGGTAATCTTTCAAAAGTCTTAATCTGAAATTCACCACCGCGGCGTCGTGTCCAGAAAATTGTCCAAAGGAATATTCACGGACGTATTTAACGAACTAATCCAATCGCTCAGCGGTTGGCGGTAGTTTACCGACAAATTGTTTGGCGTGGGATCATAGGTTGCCAGGTAACCGCGCACGGCATAAAGGAAGTCGGTGGTAATCACTTTGTAGGTATGATTCTGAGTGATCGGCGTACCGTCAGTTAGTTTGTAACCGCCGACCGTGGTCATGCCGCCGATGACGAGCTGGCCCTCGGTGATGAATTCGATCAGTTGCGCGCCCGTAAGCTCTAATTCGATCAGGTCATTTTGAAATGGCAGCACGCCGACGATGGTCTCGAGTTTGATGTCGCCAGCCGGGATATCCTGACGAATGCCGCCGCGATTGGTCACGGCCACGTTTGCGGAGGGAAAACTCCACAACCAGGAATCTGCCACCATATTGTGCATGGCCGCGGAGTAGCGGCTGATGGACTGCTGTGCATAGCCGATCACCAGCGACAGTTGCGCATCCACACGCGCTTTCCAGATATCGACGATGGCGGCGATTTGATCATCCGCGGTGCCGCCAACGTTGTCGTGCAAGCTGGTATTCAAAGTTAAAACCGAGTCGGCTTCATAATCAAAAGTCAGCTCGACCCGGGCATAAGCCTGCAGGTAAGAACCGCTTTCGATGAGAGCGACGTCGTTTACCACTTCTGCAAAACGTTGATGGCAGTGCCCGCCGCCGATGACCGCAATACCAAGCTGTTCCGCGAGAGGCGCCAGGCTTTGCATTTCCTCCACGCAGATGTGACCGATCACCACCAGCAGCTCGGCGCCGTCTGAACGAACTTTTGGCACAATTTCATTGAGCACGTTTGCATATTCCAAAAAGTCGTAATCTTCAACATAGTCGGGAAAAGTCGTAAACGGCGTGAACAACGAGCTCAAGCCGATGATGCCAATTTTGACGTCGTTAACTTCCTTGATCACGTAGGGCGTGGAAAAATCAGGCGGTTGGCTGGTGGTTTTTTCGCGAATGTTGGCGGCGAGGAAGGGGAAGTCAGACTGCTGCAGGCGCGCGTTTAGCCCCTCCACTTTAAAATCGAATTCGTGATTGCCGATGGCTGCAGCGCTGTAATGCATGGCGTTCATCACTTCGGCCATGGACTCTCCCTCAAACCATGTGGAGATGGCCGGCCCGGTCCATAAGTCGCCGCCGCTGAGAATCAGAAAATGGCTGTTTTTGACATAGCCTTCGTTTTCACGCCAGAGACCCATCATTTCTGCGGCGCCGCCGTTGTTTTCGGTAGCTTCCATCCAACCGTGCTCATCATTGGTGTAGAGAATGACAATTTTGCGGGTCGTATCTTCCGGTTGTGCCGGCCCCGTCGGCGTGGAATGTTTCGAACAGCTCACCAGAGCCGTCGCAAAAATGACGCAAATTAAAATAATCCATTTCTTTTTCATAGGTGTCCTTGCTTTACACTTTATTTTATTACCCCTTCCTGGTTGTTTGTTTCTTCGATGCTGACTAATATTCAAAAGTCCCTTTCTCAGTAAAAGTATAACCTCGAATCCAGCTAATCACCTTTATCACAATACGGCTATCCCGTTATCTCCGAAATCTTTTAAAATGGTCATTCAGGGTGATCCCGCTTTGCGTTTTGGCGTTTTGAACTACCTTAAAGATAAGCCTTTTTTTTGTCAAATTCCAAGAGAGGCGTTACACGACAATAAACTATTTATTCATCGTAACCCGATTGGGATTGGAATAAATAGTGTTTGAAAGAAAACTCTCTCAGAGCTGTCATTCCGGCATGCTTTCAGCCGGAATCCCATGATTCTGGGCAGGAGATTCCCGCCAAAAACATTCGGGAATGACAATAGAAGACTGTTTTCGTTCAAACACTAAATAAAATGAATCTGAAAAAGTCATTGAGAATATCTTTCATTTTTCTGAGCTGAAAGCATGAAAAAATCTAAAACCAGTCCATATTTATTAATGTTAATTACATGTAAATGATTGTCTTGTGAATCCTGTTTATCCTGTAATCCTGTCTAAAAAAGTGATTTAAAAGAAATTATTTTGAAATTTGGTTGACGCCAATTCGCTTTAAGAGAGCGGAAAGAATCTCATACTACGGTGCTTGATGAGTGAGAAAAATATCGTGGTTTCTGAGATTCTTCAGACGCAGAGTTTTTCCCTTCGCGAGGCTCAGGGTAAATTTGAAAATCAAATCGCTTAAACATAGTAACCCGGACTTCAAGATATGAGATATCTGTTGGAAGCAATTCTCGAAACCGGGCATGAATGTTTTATAGAACTCAATTATTCTAATCGCATGCTGGTGGTCATTTTTTTTAAATAGAGCGAGTTGGAACTTTTTATTTTTGAAAATTCCACCGGCGTGTTGGGATCGACGAAAATGCCCACACGTCCGCGAATGTTTTCATCGGCTTGCCAGAAAAACACCCGTTGCTGGTTAGCATGGAGCTCGAGATAGGGGCCGTATTGCACGACTTTGAGCTGAATGGTTTGCGCATTGCTGGAGGAATCTAATTTCACTGGCATCGTCGTGATGAGCTGTTTTTTGAAGTTCGCGTATTTTTGCAGGATCACTTGGCTGCCATTTACAGCGTATAAATAATAAGTTTCATAAGGCCGTCGGTTTAAAGCCCGGTAACCGAAAATAATTCCAAAACGTCCCTGGGTAGAATTGGATAATTTTTTAGTTTGTATCTGAAAACTCAAATCTGAATATTCGGTCTGGTTGATGAGTTTGATCCGTTTCTGGCGGTTAAAAAAGATCATTTTGTCCTGCGAAATCGCCAGGTCGATTGTGGTCAGCTCCTCTGTTTTCAAATTACCCATTACCATTTCTGCAATGATGTTGAGTTTGTCCACCGGCATCGCGCCGGCCGCTACCAGAGGATAGCTCACAGCCTGGTTCAATTTCGGGCCATCTGACCGGCGTGCGGTCATCGACAAATTGGTCTCATTCTGGTCTCTGGTGGAGTTGTCAGGGCTGGTGGCTGTGAATTCAGTCTGACCGCGGGATTTTGTGGCGGTTGCTGACAATTCACTGTCTGACACCTTATCCGCAATCACCGAATTCGAATGCTGGGCAGGGTTGAACGCGGGTTGTACAACCGGTTTTGCGAGCTTATCAGAAAGGGGTGGGTTGATAAGCTCACGGTACTTGGTGATCAACAAAGCCGCGTTGACGAAAATCAGCACAGCGAATGCCGGCAAAAGCCAGCGCCAAAAGTTCGATTTGAAAAAGCGTAAATTGTTCAGTCTAGCAAGAATGGATGGCTCGGACGCCGAGTTGACCTGAATGATCTGCACTATGAGATTATTTTTTACGCCAGGATGGTCTGCCATGGTGACCAGCTTGCGACTGGCTTGTTGTGGCGTTCGCTTGAGCACCATTTCTTTAATTTCCTCTTGATCGAGATTGGCCAGGTTGTGGCTGCACAACATAAAATGGTCGCCGTTTCGGAGCGGCCGTTTCTGCTGAATCGAGATGTTTATTTGCTCGTAAAATCCCAGAGCATCGCCGTCTTTGAGTACTTCGGTGCAGAAGCCATTGTGATTTGATGAGTTTACTTTGTCTGAAGATCGAACAGTCTTTTGAACGCCGTTCAATTTTTCAATTTTGTTTTTTGAAATGTGATAAGCGGCGCTGGTGCCAGTTTGTGTATAATAGATTCCGTCTCTGGTCAGCACCACGGCCGCACAATTTATTGCCACTTTATTTTCAGGTTGATGTCCGTTGAAGATTTGATGCAGCAGAGTGTTGGCGTCCTGAAAAGCTTGCTGCAAACTCATAATCACGTCTGCTTGCGGGTTGGAATAATAGACATCGTGGATGATGTTGATAGCGATCTCGGTGGCGCCGTGGCTGTCCACCGAGTCGTTTACCGCGTTGGCCACGACAAACAGCTCGCCTTTTGCGCTCAATTGTTCACGGGCAAGTTTCCAGACCTGCGGGCGATTGTTTCGATTATTAGCGGCTTTTTGTGAAAAGGCACTGGAGCAAATGACGGTTTGACTTCCGTTGTCTCGCATATTGTCACAACTTGTGGTTCGATTAGATTTCAGGGCATATTAGCAATTTTTTTTTAAATTGACAATAAGAAAATTGAAAAATATGCAATTCTATGCCCTGAACGGAGTATTTTTTCTCCAGTAAATCAACAACACTCGTAGGCGCCTGAATGAAAAGGATACCGGTTTTTCTTAACAAATCTAATTGAAAATAACTTGACAAAAAGATTTAATTTTATTAAATTTATGCAATTTCATTTTCACGATTTTGATCCACTAAACAAAAAATCACCGTTCAATCAAATTCAAAAATGAGTGAAATCAGATGGCAAATGTTTTGTTGAAAGAAGTGTACAAATATTTTGAGAAAGAGGTTGCAGCGGTAAATAATTTCAATATGAAAGTGGAGGATAAGGAGTTCGTGGTGCTGGTGGGTCCGTCCGGCTGCGGCAAATCCACCACCCTGCGAATGATTGCCGGGCTGGAAGAAATTTCCAGCGGCGAGCTCTACATCGGGGAGCGACTGGTGAACCAGGTGCCGCCGAAAAACCGGGATATCGCCATGGTGTTCCAAAACTACGCCCTTTATCCGCACATGACGGTTTATGAAAACATGGCCTTCGGGCTAAAGCTGCGAAAAGTGCCCAAATGCGAAATCAAACGTAGCGTGCAGGAAGCCGCCGAGATTCTGGGTATTCAAAATTTGTTAGATCGCAAACCCAAAGCGCTTTCGGGCGGTCAAAGGCAGCGAGTGGCCGTGGGCAGAGCCATTGTCCGGCATCCACAAGTCTTTTTGTTTGATGAACCTCTGTCAAACTTAGACGCCAAACTGCGGGTGCAGATGCGCACGGAAATTTCAAAGCTGCATGATCGGTTGAAAACAACCATGATTTATGTCACACACGACCAGGTGGAAGCCATGACCATGGGAGACCGCATCGTGGTGATGAACGAAGGTGTCATTCAGCAAATAGATTCACCGCTGAATTTATACAATCATCCCAAAAACAAATTTGTGGCCGGCTTTATCGGCAGCCCGGCCATGAATTTATTCAAAGGCAAAATACTCCGAGACAACGGCCTCTTTTTTAAAACCGCCAACCTGCAATTACGGGCTCCACAAAATCGAGAGAAGGCGTTGTCAGAGTATTTGGATCGTGAAATCATCTTCGGTATTAGACCGGAAGATATTTATGAAGCAAGCCATACCCCCGAAATTTCAGCGCCGGCTGCCCTTTCATTGCCGGTTGAAGTGGTCGAACCGATGGGAAATGAAATCTTTCTGTATTTTAGCATGGGCAAGCAACCGTTGGTGGCAAGAGTGAATGCACAGTCGCAACTCAAAATTGGCCAGCAAGCCGATTTAGTGTTTAACATGGTCAAAGCCCATTTTTTTGACATCCGCAGTGAAGCAGCCATTCATTAAACGCTCCCGGTCATGCAAAACCGTCAAGCCTTGTTATTTAATTCGACTAAAAAATTTCCAAATATTCAAATAAACAAATCCAAAATAAATCGCGAACAATAATCAACCAGTTCCAAAAGAGTCAATTGCTTGCTATTTTGAAAGTTTTACCTGTTCAGCAATGAGCGAATGGTTAAAACTTCTTTCTTCGCCACCGCGCTCTCCTGGAAAGTTAAGTGCACGGTTTTTTCTGTGTTTGCGTCTAAGTCAAAATAGTTGTCATCTGCTTTACTGAGCATTTCGGACTCGATAGCAACCGATTTGGCAAAGTGGGCAGAATTTAATTTTAAAACGAACTCGTTGCCGCTCAAATGAAGCAATTGCTGGTGAAAGCGGACTTCAGGCCATTGCAGGTGTTTGAATCGTTTGAAAAACCATCTGTTTTCCGAGAGCAAATTTTCGCTGGAAAACATTTCGACTTTTAGATACTGAGTAGATTTATCGCTGACAGCCAGTTCCTCCGCACTGAACTGGCCGGCTAATTTGACGGCGTTTTTATCGACCTGCACTTCCATATTTTTTGAAAACAACACTTGCCCGGTGAAAGAGAGCGTGGAGATTTGCAGGGTTGCCGCCAAGGCGTCTTCCATGTCGTTGATTACATAAAATTCAATTTTGTCAGCCTTTTCGAAAATAGAAATTAGGCGCGGTTCAAACACGCGTTTGGTGTAATAATAAGCGGCTTTGGGTTTGAGAGCGCTATCGATCAGAGACCAGCTTGAAACCGGCCAGCAATCGTTGAACTGCCAGATCAAGGCGCCGGCGGTGTGGAATTTATGGCGGCGCCAGTGTTCGATGCAATATTTCAGCGCCTCTCCCTGCACGACCTGACATTTGTATATGAAATCTTCAAACGAGGTCGGCAGGGTAACGTGCCCTGCCAGAAATCGAAACAGACGCTCCTGTCCCTCGATTTGTTTGTTGTGGAATTCCATGATCTCACTTTGCGGGTGCCGGTCTTCCGGCGCGGTGATCGCTTTCAGCGTGTTTAAATTAGCCGGCGCCTGAAAACCAAATTCGGTGACGAAGCGGCTGCGGGCCTCGGTAACTGCGGTGAAATCATGCCACTGACTCCAGATTTGCCACTGGTGGTGGTTGCCTTCGGTGTGGGAGTTGGGGTCGTCGCCGCCAAACGGAGAGCTCGGCCAGTATGGGCGCGTGGGGTCCAATTGGCCGCAAAGAGACGGCAGCAATTTGTGAAACAATGGGGCGCCGGGCATGTTTTCGATGGCCTGCCCCGTGGCCTGATACCAAATCCATTCGTTCTCATTGTTGCCGCACCAGATCACGATGCAGGGGTGGTTTCTTAGCCGACGCACAGCCGCTTCGATTTCCTGACTAACATTTTCTTGAAATTGGCTGTAATTCGGATACGCGCCGCAGGCAAACATGAAATCCTGCCATACCAGCATGCCGGCTTCGTCGCAGGCTGCATAAAACGCGCTTTGTTCGTAAATGCCGCCGCCCCAGACCCGCAGCATGTTCATGTTCGCTTCTCTGGCGGCCTCCACCAGACGACGATATTTCTGCGGGCTGATGCGGGGAATAAAACTGTCAGCAGGAATCCAGTTTGCGCCTCGACAAAAAATCGGCAGGTTGTTGATCTTAAATAGAAAAGATTTGCCAGCCGCATCCCGCTCCTGCACCAGCTCGATTTTGCGGATGCCAAAATGGACCGTGCGTTTGTCAGCTAAGGCGCCATCTGCATAAACCTGCATCTCTAATTGATGTAGATGCGGTTGACCGTAACCCACTGGCCACCAGAGCTGCGGGTTGCGCAATTCAAACGAAATGGTCTGCTGACTTTTTTGAATCGTGACTTCTTTTGTCAGTCCCCCGATCTTTGCGACAGCGGTGAATTCACTTTCGCCAGCGCCAAAAATCTTGGTTTCTAATTGCACCTCCAGATGGGCGCGGGAGAGATCGTCGTTGAGTCGGGTTTCCACAAACACATCTTTGATGCGAATGGCATCGTGGGCTTCGATGTAGATGGGCCGCCAGATGCCGGCGGTGGGCAGCTCCGGGCCCCAATCCCAGCCGAAAGAATATTGCGCTTTTCGGGCATACACCCGGTAATCGGCATGGGAAAGCGCGGGTTTGCCGTGCTTTTTTTCCAGCTCGCGCGCGCGCTTCAGGGGCGAGTCAAGCTGGATTTCGATTTCGTTTTTGCCGGGTAGCAGGACCTTCTTCAGGTCAAAGCGGTAGGGCACAAACATGTTGTCCGTCTGGGCAATTTTCTGATCATTGACGTAAATAGTCGCAAACGTATCTAGTCCTTCCACCACCAACTGCACGCGCTCCGAATCCAGCAGCTCCGGCGGCACATGAAATTCTTTGTGATAAATCCACGCCACTTCGGCCACCCATTTGACTTTGAGCTCGTTATCCCGATAAAACGGGTCGGCGATTTTTTCGTTTGCCAGCAGATCGGTGTGCACCGTGCCCGGCACCTGAGCGCGTAGCCATTTTCCCATCTGGAACAAATCGCTGGGCGCCAGTGAAATGTTGGGACTTTCCCAATCAATCATAAATTCCCAATTACCGGTCAAATCAATTGTTTTTGTCATAGTCCGTTTCTTCGTACCTAAGTTCAAAATTGGATGATTAAAGTATCGGCAGTTGTTTGATGATAAAATAGTAAATTTAATTCATAAATTCCATGATCACTTTTTACGTTTTGCTGCTGATGATATTTTTGATCATTCAAAAGAATGGCTTCCGGTTTAAATGGTGATACGATGGTGGTTTGATTTTTATACCCCGGAAATGCGGCTAACTGCAATGTCAACCTTCTATTTTTGTCGTGATAACGACAAAATTGCAGAATGGAGGTGGTAGCAGCCAGAAAAGGCCGTTGCGGCTGCCCGAGCTCGATTTGCACATTTTGAGCAGAAGCGAAGACCTGCGGCAACACAGTTGACGATTCGGGCTGCCCATTAAATTTGATGAATTGGATGGTTTTGCCGGCGCCACTCACGGTCACCGTCAGCTTCTTTCCCCCAGCTAAAATTACAAAATTGCTGCGCGACTGGCCCGGAATTAAATAAGGCTCAAATGTCAGATTCCAGGCATTTTCACGCACTCCCAGAAGATGATAAACACTGTACAGGTACCAGCCCGCGGCCCAGAGAAATTGCGGCTTGTCAATTTTGCCGTAAACGGAGGCGTCGCTTTGGTTGGAATGGCGATATTCATACATGGCCGGTTGACCGTTGGGACTGTTCATAACGCCTTGCAGAGTCATGCATTTTTGTATAAAATGAAAAGCGGCCTCTTTTTTACCAGCAGCAATTAGGCCCAGCGCATACCAGGCATTTCCCTGCGGCCAGACTCCGCCGTTGAAATAAAAATATTCATCGCCGGCTTCGTTGCCGTTGAAGCGATATTCGTCCTTGCGCTGGTGAAAATCCATGGGAAAGGCGTTGTAAATTCCGATATTTTTGTCCAGCAGTTTTTTTTCAGCCGTTTGCAAAAGCGCGCGTGTTTTCCACTCGTTGATGGCATTGAAATGCGCGGCCAGTAGCGAGCCAGAGTAAAAATGCTCATCCTTTTTGAGGTTTTCGTTGTAGCTGGTGAGATAATTTTCTTCCGCATCCCACAATTGCTGCTCCAATCGCTCTCGCATTTTTTCAGTTAATTGTGTCAACTCAAGCAAAGAGAGATGGTATTTATTTAAAGTGGTTGAAATGAAAACGTAATCTTGAATGGCGCGAATGGCCAAAATCGTCATGTACGCTCTGGGACCGCGGTTTTTGCCGATATCCCACCAATCGGGATGGGCCGCCCAGCTCAAACTATCCTGAATGTTTTCGCGGATTTGCTGGAGGCTCTTCTTCAAGAAAGGAAAGAGCGTTTCCAATGTAGCTGTGTCATTTGTATGACGCAAATAGCTGGCCGAAACCAGCACAAACCAGAAATGATTCCAGTTGTCTTTACCGGCGAATTCCATCACAAATTGCGTGTCTTTCCAGTAGTAAGCGTGCGCAATGGCGCTGTCGGGAGCGGCGTGTTCCGCGATATAAAGCAGGTCTTTTTTTACCCGCGCGCTGTCGAAAATCACCGCGGCTAAATCGGTAACCAGGGCGTCATGGGTGAAAAAAAAGTTGTATTCTGCCGGGCAGGGCATGGGCACGATTTCGCCGTCCAGGTAGTGGGCATTGGCTGCTAAGATCGCCCTGGCCCAGGCGGCGGAGTGATCCAGCGCCGCGTTGCCGGTGGTGATTTTACCCTGCTGATAAACCCGCTTCAGTACGTCATTTTCGTAAGCTCGAACTTCTTCGGCATAGTTTTTTCGAAGCGATGACACTATTTCCAGGGCTTCGTTTTTTTTACAGGCGCCGAGGATTTGCACCACCCGTATGGTTTCGCCGGGAGCTAATTTCTTTTTGTAGATAAACCTCGCCACCGGACGCGCGCGGTTTTCGCGATTGATGATTTCTTCAAAAGGCAAGGCATTTTTAAATGGCGCCCACAGACTGAACTCGCTGCCAACGTCCACAGTAAAACTGGCAGCCACCGCTGGTTCGCCGGCGTTGGCCACGAACAACTGCGCCCCACCGGTTTCTTCACCATCGTAGTTAAAGTAAATTGCCGATTTTTTTCCATCCAGGATTGCCTTGGGCTGATCTTTTAATTTGTAGCTGTGACTGGTGCGCAGGGACCCCTCCAGGTGAGTGAAAAAAGTGAACTCCCGGGCGCTGCTGCCGCGGTTGGTCAGCTCAAAAGTGCCGATCAGGGCGGGTTGGTTGAGACAGAATTCATAGGTGATTTTAAGCGCTTTATCTGCATCCACTTGATGGAATTGTACGGAATAGGGCGTGAGCTGAAATTCAAGCGGCTGCTGCCCAAGCCATTCCACCGGCTGCGTGCCGATTTTTACTGCCAGGGCCATGATGCGCGAGCGGTGGCGCTGCCAGTAATCCGTACTCAAATCCACGCTGTTCGCCACCGGGTAAAAAAAGCTGATGCGGTTGAGCAAGGGCGCGCCGTGGTGCATTTCGACGCCGACATACGGTCCGCCAACTTCAATTTGCGCATCCCCCTTGAAACGGACGCGCAAATCCGCGGAAGTCTTTGGCGGACTGCTGCCACAGGCGTTCAGTAAAAACGCTAGAAAAATAAAGATAGAAATGAAAAATCCCGATCTGTTTCGTGCTGGCATCTTTACCTCAAAAGGAGCATTTTTTTGATGAGCCGTACTTCGTCTATTTGCAATTGATAGAAATACAATCCGCTGGCTGCCGGCTGATTGGTGGCATTCGTGCCATTCCAGCTTTCCCGGTAGCGGCCGGCCGGCAGGAACTCCTGCAGCAGAGATTTGACCTCTTTGCCGAGCACATCGAAAATTTTAAGGCGGACATTAGCGGCTTTGTGTATTTGAAAAAAGATGGTGGTTTGCGCATTAAAGGGATTCGGGTAGTTTTGAAATAACTCTAAGTTGAGTTTTTTTTCGGTTGTTGGAGTTGTCGTTGAAGTAGACAGGTCAGCGAGATTTTGAATTTCCCTGAGCGGCAGAGCGTAGTTGTAAAGGCGGATCTCGTCCAGCGTGCCTTTGAAATTGTACTGGTTGTTGCCGGGCAGCGCCTGACCGATGGTTAAATCGTAGCTGGTGGGCAAGATCAATCCAGACCAGGTGGAAAAGGCATCCAGCTCGCCATCGATATAAATTTCAAAGTCCGACCCGCTGAACAGCGCCGTGATGTTGTAAAAGCGATTGCTGACGAGGCGGGTTTCTGAGTCCAGGTCTTTGATGCCCTGATCGGTTTTCACCGTCCAGCGCACGCGCTGGTTGGTGATGGAAATCTTCCAGCGGTTTTCCCAGTTGCCGTGTGAGATCGGGTAGGCTTCGCGTTGGTAAAACATGCCGACACGCATCCAGAAATTGATGGTGATGGCGTCACGAAAATTGAGCTGGTCATGGTTGGAAATATTGATGCGATCATCGACGCCATCAAAAGAGTATGCGCGGTTGGCGGCGCCAGTGCGGTCGCGGGCAGGCAGCGCGCCCACCACCGTGCCATGATGGTTGAAACCGCTTTCATCCTTGGCGTCGCCATTGAAAGGATAAAATGCCACCAGCTCGCCGGTTTGAATAATCGAGAAGTCTCGCACCACGACGCCGATGCTGTCCACCGCCACGCCACCGTGCGGGTCGCTTACTGTGCAGATGATCGGGTAATTTCCCGCCTGCAGCGGGGCGTTCCAGACGGCGGTGGAATCCCCACTGTTCAAGCTGCCATGCCGGGCGGTCCAGGTGTAGGACAAGGAATCGCCGTCGGCGTCGGTGGCGGTGCAGCTCAGATTAGTGGTTTTACCCAGATCCAGCTTGCGCGGCGAAGCGGTCAACCTTACAATGACCGGCGCAGAATTGATCCTCTCTACCACGCTGATTAAAACACTATCTTTCACTGCGCCGCCATTGCCGTCATCTACCTGGCAGGAGATGACGTACGTACCGGCGGAATCCGGGGCGGTCCAGACCACAGCGGAGCTGTCGCCCGCGATCTGCCCGCCAGAAGCGCTCCAATTGAACGTGACCGGATTGCCATCGATATCGCTTGCTGTGCAATAAATTTTCACGGCTTCATTTATTAGGATGGTGTTTTTTTTCGCGGCTAAACTTTTAATGCGTGGAGGGTGGTTGGCCACCGGCAGATCAGATCGATAGTCCACCACCACGCCGTCGATGAGCATTTTATGTAGCTCGTAGGTTACCCTGCCGCCGGCCGGCGTCAAGACCAGTAAAACCGCGACGTCAGCGGGAATCGTGATCGCCGTTTCTCCGCTCACGCTGGTTTGCAGGAATTGATTGGTCACCGCATCGTAGAGGTCGTGCACACCGCTGCCGGCGTCGATTGTGACGTCTTTAGCTTCATTATATGGATTAAAGAAGAGATAACTGGCATAGGCGTCGTCATGAAAATAATCCGTTTTCAGCAGATCTAATTGCAGGATGCCGGTGACGTTGGTGGTGTCGAGGATGCCGCCGAAAATACCCACGTGCGACGAGCCGTAGAGCGCCAGGTTGGTGGCGCCCCAGCCGCCGGCGACGGCGTCGCCGGTGGCATACGGACTGCCGCCATACGCCGATTGCCGCAGGGCTTCGTGAGCGATGTAAGAGTGTGGATCGTATTGATGCGCCCAATCTTCGGAGTCCTGTCGGCTGTCTGGCAGATAGTTGGTGTAAAACAACCGCGCGGCGTTGGCGGCGTTGAGCAGCCATTTCGCCATGGCGCGGGCAAAGCGGTCGTCATAGCGTACCAGCGGCAGCAGGGCGCCGGCCTGCTCGAAAGTGTTCATGATAAAGGCGTAATCGTTCACCCCGTTCACTTCGCCGATGAGCCCGCTACAATCGTACCCTCCCCAGTTGCCGACGATGGCGCCCCATTGCCGCAACGGTCCGACATTAAAACACCAGTTCAACATTTTCTCGATGTCGTATTGTGAACCGAGCTCGGCATTCATCCTGGCGGCGGTGTAAACGCCGTAGGGCAATTGCAATTCATACGATGGATTCGAATTCAGGGCCTCCAGAAATTCCATGACCCACTCTGCGCCAATCCTGTATTTCGACTGACCCGTTTCGACAAAAGCATGATACAAAAGATAGGCGATGGCGCCGGCCGCTTCCGGTTCGGGAACGCCGCCCTGGTACGGCGTCATGGTGGCCAGACGCCAGCCGCGGTAGTTCATGTTCGGCGCCTGCCAGGGCGTGCTGCTGCCGCCCATTTTCTGCACCGCTTCCAGCCAGCGGTCGGCAACGCTGGTAAATTGGTAGTTAAAATCGCCCGTACCGGGATAGAGGTCGTAAAGCTGGTAAAAGAAAATATTGGGCATGGTAGCGTACCACCAGTCGCCGCCGCTTGCAGTCACCGGATGATTTAGATAAACGTTTTCTTGCGGCCGCTTGTTAAAAAATTCCTCGCACATGAGCACCCAGTTGTAGTCATTTTGCCGGCTTTTATCGATGCCTACCAGGGTCGCTCCGATGACAGCGGGCAGGACATTGATGGCTTCAGCAGATTGGGGGAAGGTCGTGCCCACCACTGTGTGCAGCCCGAAACTCTGATGTTCAGGATAATTTATGCTGTTGTCGTTCAGCCAGACCAGAGGTAAATAGCGACCAGAAAGCCCGAGATTGAATACCAACGAGTCATAACCAGCCGCCACCTGTTTCCAATTTCGCATTTTGTAAGGAACCGGCAGGTTGGGCATCTGTTCGATGCGGGTGATGGGAATCTGCTGAGCCAAAAGGGTGGAGACAGAGCAAAAGGCCATGGTCAAAAGTGAGGTGTAAAAAAGTTTGTGCTTAAACATGGATAACTCTGTTGATTAATTCAAAGACAATTTCAACATGAAAACTGATGGAAAAATGCCTTTATCAACAGAGTCATGGATGTGTATAAAGGATGTTGTTAGCATGCCCGCGGCCGTTTTCTGTTTCAGTTAAAATTGCCAACTTATGACAGCAGCTCGTCTAAAAGCTCATTTAAATTTACCACGGCAAAACTGCTGGCATAATCCGACATGGCGTACGGAATGATCAATTCGCCGTTATGGATTTGGCCGCCGCAGCTATACACCACGTTTGGCACATAGCCCTCTCGCTCATTTTCGTTGGGGCTGATCAGGGGTTCTTGTAATCGACCGATTATTCTGGCAGGATCGTTCAGGTCGAGTAAAAAAGCGCCAATGGCATATTTGCGCATGGGGCCCACCCCGTGGCTGAGCACCAGCCAGCCGGCCTCGGTTTCGATAGGCGAACCGCAGTTGCCGGTTTGCAAGAATTCCCAGGGGAAGGTCGGTTTCAAAAGCATTTTTTTTGAATACCAGAAATGAAGTTGCTCCGAAAACATGATATAGATATTTTCATTATCCTGGCGCGAAATCATGGCATAGCAGCCATTGATTTTTCGCGGAAACAACCCCATGCCCTTGTTGTGCACTTCGGGCCCATTTAAAGTGTTGATTTTGAAATGCAGGAAATCTCTGGTTTCTAATAGCTGTGGTAAAACGACTTTGCCGTCGTAGGCTGTGTAGGTGGCATAGTAAGTGGTGGTGCCATCGTCATCATGAAATTCCACAAATCGCGCGTCTTCGATGCCGTTGATTTCAGCCGGTGTGGATGGAAAAATAATGCGTTCTGAAAGCTGCTGATCTGGCGAATAAAAAATTTCATAATTTGACTGCGCCAGGGAGAGAATACCCTGGGCGGTATCCTTGTGCTCAACCGTTTCGCTTTTTTGCAGCAATGCGTAACGAATGGTTTCGTTTAGTTCCTCAATGGTAAAGGTGCCGGCAAGCGGCTGCATAACTCTGTCGGCAAAATCGTTTGCCAGGCCAAGCTCTAAGAGTTTCTTTTCAAAAAGCGCTTTGTCATAAGCCGGATTGGTGTAAATTTCCGGTAGCGTCACAAAGCGCGTGGGTTGTTCTAACTGAATTTTGTTATGATCATCCACCACGCCCGTGCGAAAAGTGATGGACGAAATATGCCCTTCGCCCGTGGCGCGTAAACTGAGAATAAATCGCCGACAGCCTTTGGCCAGATTCGATTGGTCCGGGTGCCAGATCATGGAAGGGTTGAACAGCGCCGCCGATTCCAGCGAGTATTCCTGGGTGAAATAAGCGCCGATGAGCAGTTTGCGCTGTTCACTGAGTGGTTGGTCTGTGATCAGATAATCGCGCACTTGCTCGAACTGTTTGAGGAAAAAATCACACAACTTTTGATGACGGCCGTGGAATTCAGAAAGAACCTGTTCGGTAATTCGTTTCACCTCTTTTTCTGAAAGCGACATCACGCGCGCGATGACTTTCATGGTGCGCTCTTTACTGATGTATTCGAAAGGGCGAAACAACACCCGGGTGCAATCGGGTTTGATGACGATGTTGGTGCGTTTGGCTTTCATGTAGTATCGACTCTTTGGTTAAAATGGATTATTGAATACGTAGCTACGGTTTGTGGACAAGTTCGATCGTCGTTTTTTAGTTATCTTTTTTTAAAGACTTTTAACGAGGACTGGAGCGCACATTTCCACCCGTCGACGCCGATGTATGCGAAATTTCCATGTTATCGCCTCAACCGTCTTGTTTTAGAAAATCCAGCAAGTCGCTGATTTTGGCTGTGGCCACGGCCAGACAACTGTCGGCGGCTCCGTAGTAGAGAAACAGTTCGCCGGATTTTTCGTTTACCACCGCCCCGCATGGAAAACTGGCATTGGGCACATCCCCCGTGCGTTCGAAATTTTCCCAGGGCCCCAGCACCCACTGTTGACTGCGTTTTATGACTTTGTCAGGCTGCTCGAGATCCAGCAAGGCCAGTCCGGTGCGGTAGAGTGCGCCGGAAACGGTTTTTCTAACGCCGTGGTACAAAATGAGCCAGCCTTCCGGCGTTTCGATGGGCTGCGGTCCCAGCCCGATCTTGTGGGAATCCCACCAGCCGCCGGCACGCGTCTCCATTAACAATCGGTGCCTGCCCCAGTGCAGCAAATCCGGCGAGGAGGCCAACCATATATGGGCCGGTTTATAGCGCGCACTGGGCGCCGGCCGGTGGATGAGCACCCACCTTCCTGCAATTTGGCGCGGCAGCAGGGCGGCATCCTTGTTTTCAGGAGAAAGAATGGCGCCGCATTTTTTGAATTTTTGAAAATCGCGGGTGAAGGCCAGCGACACCAGCGGACCCCCGCGTCCATAAGCGGTGTAGGTGATAGCATACTCTTGCAATTCTGGCAGATGTACGATTCGGGCATCTTCAATCCCCCACAGCTCTTCCGGAAAATTTTCGGGCTCCGGCGCCAGAGTGGGAGCCGTATCGATCTTCCAGTTGGTTAATCCATCTTCGCTGCGAGCTGCAGTCAAATGGGAAATCCCGCGTAGGTCTTCTACCCGCAGCAGCAGCAAAGTCTGGTCGTTAATGCGGGTGGCGCCGGCGTTAAACACCGAATTCGCCGGGTACGGCCAATCCTGTGCGGTTAAAATGGGATTGTCTTTGTAGCGTTGAAACAGGTAAGATGGATTCACCTTTTTACACATTAACACCTCCTCGAAAATTGTACTTAGTGCTTGAGCGAAAACAACTTGGAATTCTATTATGCTTTCCCGAAATGTCTTTGGGATTCAGAATGAAGTAGGTAGCTTCACACCGAGCGAAGTCGAGGTGTGATAATTGCGACTCCAGAACGGTATTTTCTTTTTGCGCAAGCACTTAGCTCATCATACGTTCATTTGGAATTTATGTAGTCATGTAAATATTTACTTGCAATCGGATTCGCCTCCACTTCCAGTATGGAATAAAGCGCTTCAATTGTGGACTCCGCCCCGGCGTTGCGGTTAATTTCCGTTTCAGACAAAATACCGTCAAAACCTCTGCCGGTTTCCGCATCGTACATTTGCGCTTGCGCTGGATTGTTGCCAAAGAACCAGGTTGCGAGCTCTCCAGCTAACCTGGCGTATTTTTCATCTTTTGTCAAATCGTAAAGCTTCAGGGCGCCAACCACTGCCGGTCGAAGGTTGTACGCGATTTGCGCAAAGCGCTGTTTGCTCTCCACACCGAACGAATCTGCCCGCACCAATTTATATTCTCGCGGAAAACCGCTGCCAATCCAGTATGGATAAAAATAGCTGGCTTCTTTCATGGCGGCATTTTGGAAGGTCTCATTGTGGACCACCTGGCTCATGTATGCCAGCGCTTGTGTTTGTCCGTTTGCCCAGCCGTGCCAGACATTTCGCCAGGATAAAAACATGCCGTACGGGAAATGTTCGCGGTCGCCTACTTGCATTTGCAGGAGACCTTCCGCAAAAGTTTTTATATACCGCATGGCTGTTGAATCGCCCGCCGCTTTTACATAAGCCGTTAATCCGAGCATGAGCTCGGAGGTGGCGTCAGCGGCTGAATGGTAGAGCAGCCACTTCGGCACTTTGAAACCGTTTATTATATCGACCTCGGGATAGCGTTCCAAAAGTGTGTCGATGTGCGTGAAGGTTTTTTGAATTTGCGTCTGCAGCAGAGCGGCATAGCTTGAATCTCGCTGCTGATAAACTCGAAATCCCTCTGCCAGCGCCCAGATGGCCCGCACGCTCCACCAACCCAGGCTTTTGAAGCTGGTTTCACCGTGACGGTTGATGGTGTGATCCGTAAAGATAAAATTATAAAATAAGCCGTCGTCTGCCTGCATATACCGACAAAATTCCAACAGTTTTTGCGCTTTATGCAAGCTCGATTCTTCGCCGCTGATTTCAAAATGGCGCAGATAGACCACCGCCGCCCGCGCCACATCGTCCACACAGGCGATGCCTTCGTCAGCGGCATCCACCCATCGATAATCCGGGTACTCACAGTAAATATGAATGATGGCCATCTCTTTGCCGTCGATGACCACCTCTTCGTACAAGTGATCGAGATGGGTGAGATTAAACAAATTCAGTCCAGTTTCCGAGGTCGTGTGGTTGCTTTCGCAGCCCGTGTTTGTCAGCAAAAAAATGAACAGTACAGCGGTAAAGAATGGCTGGCAGATTTTCTTGATTTTCATTTTAAGAAATCCCTTCCATAGTCATTTTAATCCGGAGGTCGCCATGCTTTCGATGAAATATTTTTGAAAAAAGGCATAGGCGATGATCACGGGCAGCGCCAAAAGGGTGGCGGCAGCCAATTGCACGCCGAGCAGGGATTCCGCCTGACCGCCCACCGTAAAAATGGTCACGAGCTGCGGCATGGTCATCAAATCGTGTTCACGAATGACGATCAGGGGCCAGAGCACTTCGTTCCAGGTGGTCATAAACGTCAAAATGCCCACGGTGATCAGCGTCGGCACGGAAATCGGCCAGATGATTCGAAAGATGATTTGCAGCTCATTGCAGCCGTCGATGCGCGCCGCATCGATGACATCCTGCGGAACGCTTTGAAAGTACTGGCGAAACAGCACGATCCCCAGAGCGCTGACCAGCCAGGGTACGATCAAAGAAAGGTAGGAATTCACCCAGCCAAATTTAACCATCAAAATATACAGCGGAATCAGAATGATTTGAAAGGGAATCATCATGGTGAACAACACGAGGTAAAAGATGGTGTCCCGGCCGCGAAAATGCAATCGGCTCAGGGCATATCCGATCATCGAGCCGAATACCAGCACACCGGCGGTGACGGTCAACGCTACAAACAGGCTGTTAAAAAAGGCTCTTACAATTGGGATTTTTTCAAAGACTTTTACATAGCTGCTCAAAGTGAATTGTGAAGGAAGGATATCCAATCCGCCCACCTCGTACTCCGGCCGGATGGTTGCGGAGATCATCCACAAAAACGGATAAATAAATAAGATCGTCCAGAAGATGAGCAGCAAATAGTAGAGCCAGTTTTTCATATCAATAGATAGATTCTTGTTCGATGACTTTGCGTTGAACAAACACCACCAGGAACACGATTGCGGCGAAGAAAAACGCCAGCGTGGCGGCATAACCCATGTGATAAAACGTAAAGCCCTGATTGTAGATATATAAAACCCCCGACAGCGTGGAGTTCATTGGGCCGCCGCCGGTCATGACGTATGGTTCGATGAACAGCGCAAAACCGTTTATTGTGGAAAGAATCACCACCAGAAAAATCGTCGGGTTGATCATCGGCAAGGTGATGCGCGTGAATTTATACCAGTGCGAGGCGCCTTCGATTTCCGCGGCTTCGTATAAATAACGCGGGACGCTTTGCAAGCCGACCAGAAACAGCACGATATACAAACCGACATTCTTCCAGGTAGCCATGACCGCGATGCTGGGCATGGCTAATTTGGGACTGGTGAGCCACGGCAATTTCGGCAGGCTCATTTTCGCCAGCAGCAAATTGATGACGCCGGTGTCCTGAGCATACAATTGATCCCACAAGATGGTGACGACCACACCCGAAACCACCACCGGCATAAAAAACGAAGCGCGAAAAAAGCCTCGCAGTTTGATCTTCTGATTGAGCAGCTCCGCCAGAAACAGAGCGATAACGATCTGTAACGGAATGTGCACCAGTAAAAAGGTCAGGGTGTTGAGGATCGCTTTAAGAAACAACCGATCCTGGATAAGCCGTATGAAATTGCCTATCCCCACCCACTGCATGTCCGATACGATGTCCCATTTGTGAAAAACCAGCGTCAGGCAAAACAGCACGGGAAAGGCCACAAATAAGGCAAAGTGTGCGGCGTAGGGCAGCACCAGCAAATAGCCCACCCGGTCCCGTTTTGAAGATTTTCGTTTAGAAAACGGATAGTTCATTTTCTGAGAGATTGTCTCCGATTTATTCATGTTCGTAGTGACCATATATGGTACGACACCGTTTGTAACGGTGTCTCAATTTGAATAATCCGTGAAAATCCGTGTTAATCAGTGGCTCATTTTTATTAGTGTCTGAACGGAAAGTGTTATTCTGTGGGAGTTCTTCGACGATACTCAGAGCCTGTGCCCTGAGCCTTGCGAAGGGACAAGCTCCGCAACCGAAGAATCTTTTCTCACAGTGTTTATTAGTTCAGAGAACTAACCTTCTGCACGAATTCACCATTTTGCATTTTTAGCAAATTGTGTTGCATGAGATTCTTCGTCGCTGCGCACCTCAGAATGACAGAGCGACGAGGGAGTTTTCGATCAAACATGAAATATGTCCGAAAAAAAAATTATCAAATATTTTCGAGATGTTGTTTTTATTCTTGGTAGTATTTTCTCTCAAAGCTTTCCTACCGCATAATCAACTCTGCCCGTTTTGCGGCGTCCGCTACCGCTTTGGCAGATGTTTTCGCCTGATAAATTACCGAGGCTTCATATTCCTGAGAAATGGCGTCAAAAATTTCCTTCAGATCTTTTGAGACGTCGGCGCCGCGCACAAACTCCGCCTGCCTGGCAAATTTCAGCATCAGCGGGTTGCGGGCGAAATATTCTTGAAACAAGCTGTCATCCAATATCTTTTTTCTGATCGGTAGCTGATTGGTCATCTCCAATAAACGATAATCATTTTCACGAGAAATCATAAATTCAACAAACGGCCAGACCTTTGCGGGGTCGTTTCTGGTTTTGAACATGACGATATTTTTGAAATCGCCATACGTGTAAACCGGGCCAGCAAGCGAGTCTGGAATCGGAATCGGAGCAAAATCGTATTCAAATCCTGCAGGTTTCAGTTTTTCAGCATGGGTGATCTCCCAGGGTCCGGTAAAGCGCGTGGCCACTCTGCCGGATAAAAACGGGTCCACACGCGCCTGGTATTTTTCCATGGGTATGTAGCCATTTTCATATATGGATCGAAAAAAATCAAATACTGCAACCGCGGCAGGATTGTTGAAATACACCTTACCCTGTTTGAGCAGAGTCTGACCGCCGGAGGCCGCGATGTAAAAAGTGTAGAAATCAAAAAAACGTTGCCACCAGAGCACGCGGATGTCGGCCAACCCCATGTAGCGATCAGTGTAACCGTCCCCATCTAAATCAGCGGTGATAATTTCAGCCTGTCTTTCAAACTCGGAATAGGTTCTGGGCGGTTCCGGAAAGCCATTTTCTGCCAGCATCTTTTTGTTGTAAATCATCATGATGGGATTGGTTTTCCAGGGAATTTGATACACTTTGCCGTCCAGCGAGCGCGACTCTTCCAAAATTTCTTTTTTAACCCGCGAGCTTATAACCGAATCAAAGCTCATGAAATCGCTCAGAGGCACCAGAGCTTGAGCGTTCACATAGAGCTGCACGTCCCCCGGCCACATGTTGGAGTACACATCCGGTGTGGCCTTACCGATCACCGCCGCCAGAATCACTTCCTCGCTGGACTGGCTTTCAGGAATGGGCTGGTGCTTTACCGGCATTTCCGGGTGCCGTTGATTCCATTCCGCCACGATTACCTTGGCCAGGTCTTGCTCATACTGATTGTTAGCTGACCAGTAGGTTATGAAATCTGGTTGCGCATGCTCTTTGGGGCTGCATGAAAACCCGGACCAGATGAAAATGCTGAATGAAAAAATCACTAATAACCGCTTCAGCCAGTCGCGGTTGAAAGGAGTGCAGGGATACATTCTAAATGGCGCGCAGAAGTCAGTATTCGTTGTTCTTAGTTCCAATTGGCTAACCCATCCAGGCATTGGTAAAATCACCGCCCACCGAAATTTGTGAAAGATTTAAATTGGGAAAGAAAATGCACTTTTGATTTAATATGTTCATTTTTTAATTGAAATTAATACCAGGCTTGCCAGTCCGGATCGATGGTCGGAAAAGCCGGGCGGGGAAAGGTACCCCCTTTTTTAACGGTATAGACATCGATGGCATTGAGTTGATGCTCCATGTCCACTTGCAATGAATTCAACACAGGTTGATTGATTGTAACTGGATATTTTCGTTTTAATGTTAAAATATGTCGAAGCTTTTTTTGAGTCAGGGCCTCTTGATACGCTTCTCTTAAAACATCGTCTTTGGCTTTCTCAAACGGAATCAGCGCTCCGCTGCGGTTGTGAAATGAATAGTTATTTTTTTCATAATATTCTTTTAACTGCTTTTCATTGAGCTTGATGCGCCGGGCCAACTGCGATTTCGTCAGCGCGTACACGCTTTTATCCCGCCACCAAATCTTTTGCGTTTTCACCGATTCTCGCAAATGCATGTCTCGTGCGAATGCCCGCTTCACCAGCAAGTGGTCACGAACCATGCGCCAGATCAATTGCTCTAAAGAAACAAAAAATGCCTGCGGTGAGGAAACGCTGAATCGAATAACCGCCTCCCGGGTGCGAAACCAGACCATAAAATCTTGCAGCCGGATTTGGCCCTGCGTGAGTTTTACCAGGGTTTTGTCCAGATGGTCATCCACTTCCACGCTGTCACGCGGGCCGTATTCGGCCATGAGATTTTTGGTTAATTCCCAATCGGTGAATTTATCCGGCGGTAAAATTTTCTTGCCGAGATAAGCTCGCAGCAGGTCGAATGTCGAACGCACAATAACCGGGTCGTGATCAAGCATGAGCTGGTGTACGTATTTGTCTGAGAGCGCATCGGCTTTTTGTTTGAAGATGGCGCGTTGAATGTCGTGCTGCAGCTTCATCTGTTCGGATTCGGTCATAATGGGATTCGTCCACTGCTGCACGATGCGCACGATATACCAGCCGTCAGCCGTTCCGATGGCCGTGGAATTGCTCTGGTGCGAAAGCGTGTCCACGATGCTGGACAAAACCGGATTTTTGGTCTGCAAGCGAAAGCGGGTGGTTTCCATGAAACGGTCTTCCAGCGGAACGGATTCACTCAACTGCCGATTAAAGAGCGAGTCAAAAGGAACGCCGGCCTGTAATTGTTTCTGCAAAGCGTCGATTTCGTCAAACGTAGGGGCGTACAGCCATTTTAGCGAAAGATGGCGGCGTTCGCGCGCGATTCCTTCGGCAATTTCCTCTTCAGTGATTTTCACCTGGCTTAAAACATCCTCCCGATACAGCTCCTCTGTTGCCAGATCGCCTTCGATTTCTTTGATGGTTTCCACAACTTGTCGATTGGTATCCAAATTCCGGTCATATCCATCTAAAGCCAGCAATTTTTCATTGATCATGAACTCCAGGTAGCGCGCTTTGGAATCTCTGTTACGCTTGACAAACGCCGGCCCGTATTCAAAACCGAGAAGAAACTCTTTGGCGGTAATCACCAGGTCGCCTACTCTGGCTACGATGACGGTATCGAGACGGGCTTCGGTCAGCGCTGCATACGAAACGACCCGAATATCCGGCTCTCCTTTCGGGGAGCCCATGAGCATTGAACTTAAAAGCAGACCCCAAACCGCAAGAAAAATTTTTGTATTTTTAATCATTTGTTGCTATTTATTTGACTCAAGTTTCGCAGTAATGTAATAAATGGTATCTAATGTATTTTTCTTAACCTGAATTCAGATAATTTCTTATCATGATTAAAGATATAACAAAATTAAAAATATTCGCAAGTAACCCTTTATTTAAGAAGTCATTTCTAAATCGACTTTTTTCTTTACGATTCAAAAGACGATTTGCACCAGAGCAAAAGATTATGAAATAAAGACTTTGATTTCAACGCAGAGACCGCCAAGAGCGCAGAGCGAGATATTTTTCTCTGCGCAGCTCTGCGTCCTCTGCGCCTCTGCGTTAAATAAAATGGTTAGAATGTGTAAATAATTACTCAATCACTCAAATTTTGGAATCGTAATGTAATATCTTGCATATTAATTGCTAAAAGAGTGACTGAACGAAAACCACCCGATCTTCCCGAAGGCCTCCTTTCCGAGGGTGAATTCCTGCATTTCTCGAGTTTTCGTTCAGACACTAAATATGAATTCATCAGCTTGACATATCTGTTTTTGTTTACATTATCTAAGTGCGTAACTTGAGTGAATTATAATTCTGTGTCAGTTCCGATTCAGCGTACTGACAATTTATTTTTTGGTTTCGGTTTACCGCAATAAGTATTTGTAGAATTATCATCTGCTCATTGCTCACCCTTCGACTTCGCTCAGGGGGACGTGAAAATTAAAGTTGGGTTTAAAAGCTGACCGCAATGGAAAAAACATGCGTGTCTTCCAGGCGTCCCATATCACGAAACGCGTAATCGATTTTGATGGGCGCTTTGCTGAATAGCATGTTCAATTTTAAACCCGCTCCGAACGACAGCCCGCCTTCGGCGTCATCCAGGAACAAGGATTGGTAGCCGCCGCGTAAAAACAACAGGTCGCCAAAGGCATATTCCATTCCAAGATTCACACTTTCGTAGTCGTCGCTGGGGTGCAGCGCGTCGAGGGCGATGGTCCAGCGGCTTTTTTCGTTATCGATGATGTTGGTGGAAACGCCGAATTGCAGCGTCAACGGCAGATGCCAGGAATCGAGCTCGATGTTGGTGGGAATGCGCTCGTTGGAGCCGAGTTTGTTGTCGTCGATGCGAATGAAATGCCGGGTGTCCCGACCCGAGAGTTTCATTTTGGTGCCGAAATTTGAGATATTGGCGCCAATGGTCATACCGCCAAACAGGTCTGTTTTAAAGGTGGAGCCGGCGTCGATGGCAAAGGCTTTTGCAGTTTCGTGCCAGATGGTTTGTTGTACGAATTTCGCAGTAAACCCGATTGAAAAACGGTCAGTCAATTGTCTGGCGTACGATAGTCCCACCGCAATGTCACCGGCGCTGAAAAACTCGCCGGTGCCGTCCGGCTGCTCCACGGTTCTGACGACCATGTCATCCATGGATAGGGAGATGATGCTGGCGCCAAGGGATCCAAAATCGCCTAACTTCAGGACCAGACCGAGAAAATCCAGACTGGTGCCGGCAATCCAGCTATTGTGTAAGGCCACCACTTCGTTTTGCTCGAGTTCTGCAATTCCGGCGACATTCCAGTATAGCGCCGTGGCGTCGTTGGCAATGCTGACATAAGCGCCGCCCATGCCTACCGCGGGAGCGCCAATTGAGATTTCAAGAAATGTGGCCACTGAAGTGCCGGATTTGGACACGTCGGTGATCAATCCCTGCGCATTTAAAAGAGTGGCAGAAGAGCCGAATATCAAAATAAATAACAAATACTTCGTACGCATGGTTTCCCTCATTAATCGATTGTGGTTATTTGATAATCGCAAATCGCCCGATTTTTTTGCCAATGCCGGGCGCGTCCACGTGGAAAACGTAAACGCCGTAGGCAACATCCATCCCGTCTTTTGTCACCAAATTCCACGCTTTCTGGCCGGTGGCAAGAGTGGAGCGGTGTTGTAAAGTTTGCACTAAATGGCCGCTGATGGTGAAGATGCGAATGGTGCATTCCGCCGGTAAATTGATGAAGTAAATTCTGCGTTCGCCTCGTCCTACGCTGTTGGTCTGCGGCTCCCAGGAGGCGGCGCCGACGTAAGGGTTGGGTACCACCGCGATATCATCTAGCTCGGATCTGGCCTTTTGTTTATCGAAAGCCGGCGCTTTTGTTGTAAATTCAAAGTACTCATCGGAGCGAAACGGCTTTTTGGTTCGTACTACGAAAACATCCCCGCTCCTGGGCGGCCGTTGGTCCACTTCTGACAGGGTGGTGTCTTTGACAAAGGAAACCGACCAAGCTACCCGCAAGTTGGAGAAGGAGGTGGCCGGCTCACCAGCCGCCGCCCCTGAAACGAAATACAATGCATCGCCGGCGTTGAAGGCGGTATCGTTGTTGACGTCACGGAAAATAAACTGAAAATGTTCGATGTTTTCTGTGAGATTTTTTGTGGTGACGTTGGATGGCTGCGGCTGGCTGAAGGAAGTCGCCGGAAAGGACAAATCACCCAGACCTTTTTCAGTAAAGGTAATTTCAAAATCCGCGGGATACGCCACCCGTTTATTTTGATACGCGGGTGCAAATCGTGAATCAAAACCAATGCGCACGATGTAATTACTGTTGCCTTTTTGCCACCCGGAATTGGCGTTATCGATGACCACTTCCGCGTCATTTTTTATGTCGATGGCAAAACCATCCGTTACCGAAGTTTGCT
>JBHHXN010000027.1:0-41951 GCA_046757025.1 bacterium | reverse complement strand
TCTTTAAATGAGATTTTGTCAATTAAATTGCCCGAATGATGCAAAACCAAAAGGCTCTTTAGTGGGGGAGAAAAGCAAAATATTTTGTCAGCCGTGATATCTGATCCACGTAGCCAGATTTTTATTTTTAATCTACCTCTTTCTTTTTTTGCATGAAAATTATACTCTCCAAGCATAATAATTTGTTTAACATTAATATCTATCGTTCGAATTAATGATTCTTTACTATCATAAACCTGGATAATCGGTAAATGTGCATAAAATACGTATAGATTATTTTCATGAATTTTAAAAATACCTTTGAATATAAGGATCTTTTGTATCTTAATTTATTAATTTTTTGGTCAAAAAAAGTCCCGAAAAGTTTTTGAATATTATTAAGTGTATCATAATATGCAAATAAGGTTTTCGTTTGCTCATTAGAAACTGTGTAAATTTTTTCCTTATGCCAGATCATATCATAAACTGGATAGGTTGTTCTGAAGGAATTTATGTACTTGCCTTTCATTGAGAAACAGGAGATTCGACGATTGCCTCCATCTTGACACTAAATGATTCCCCTGGTTTCGTCGATTGTTAAAACAAATGGGTCTAAAAGCTCGCCAGGGCCTTTCCCTTTTGAACCAAGTACCCTTAGTAACTCTACTGCTGTTGAAAATACTTTCATGCAACTTTCTACGGCATCCGTTACAATAAAATAATGTTTATATAAAACAAGATCATAGGGATGCGTGAGATAATCATTAGGTTTTTCAGATTCAGGATCTGGAAAACTTTTTAACAAGATCAATTGAGAAGCCTGACCAGAGAAGGGAGATTAAACAATAATAACTGTAAATAGACTAAAAATAACGAGAAATTTCATTTCTATGAATTCCGTTTTCCATTGTGCATAATTTTTCAATTGCCTTAATTTTAGTAAACAAAAATGTCGTTAAATTGTCAAATAATTTTTTCAGTTACTTTCTTACACTAGAATTCATCCTTCTAACAAGCGTTCGAGTAATTCACCGCTCAACACCCCACCATTGGTTTATATGAAAAATTAAAAAGAACGGTGATAAGGGGGTGCGTTGTTCGTGCTTATTAACTGCAATTTTCATTCACGCATAGTTTCTTATATTCGGTATTATATAATCAGGTTTTTAAATATTTTAGGAAATATTTGTTTGCAATTTCTTCTTGACATTTTTTTAAATAATTATTACTTTAGCATCGTTTTTTATTTCACAACCCACTGAAATCAAAAGGAGAACAAAAACATGGCTGTTCGAGTTGGCATCAATGGATTTGGCAGGATTGGCCGTAACATTTTCAGAGCGGTTACCGGCCAGGGCGCAGGTGATATCGAAATCGTCGCGGTGAACGATTTAACAGATTCACATACCCTGGCTCATTTGTTAAAATACGATTCAAATTTTGGCGTATTCGAAGGCGACGTCAAAGCCGAAGGCGAAAATATCAATGTAAACGGCAGAGCAGTTAAAGTTCTGGGAATCCGTGAACCGGGACAATTGCCCTGGAAAGATCTGGAAGTGGATGTGGCCATAGAATCCACCGGTTTGTTCACCGCCAGAGAAAATGCGGAAAAACATCTCCACGCTGGCGCCAAAAAAGTCATCATCAGCGCCCCGGCCAAGAACCCGGATCTGACCGTGGTGGTGGGAGTCAATGATCACACGTACGACCCGTCCAAACATCACATCATTTCCAATGCCTCCTGCACCACCAATTGTTTAACGCCGGTGGCAAAAGTGGTGCTTGATAATTTTGGCATCGTGAAAGGGCTCATGACCACTATTCATTCTTATACCAATGATCAACGCATTCTGGACTTGCCACACAAGGATTTGCGCAGAGCCCGGGCAGCGGCGGTTTCCATGATTCCCACCACCACTGGCGCGGCCAAAGCGGTGGCGTTGGTTCTGCCGGAACTACAAGGCAAAATGGACGGCATGGCCATTCGGGTACCGACGCCGAATGTGTCGCTGGTGGATGTGGTGTTTCAGCTCGAAAAAAATACCACCCGCGACGAGCTTAATGCAGCTTTCAAAAAAGCCTCTGAAAATGAGCTGCGCGGCATTTTGAGATACTGCGATGAACCCCTGGTTTCTAAGGATTTTAACGGCGATTCGCATTCATCCATCGTTGATGCCAAGTCCACCAACGTGATTGACGGCAACATGGCAAAAGTACTTTCCTGGTACGACAATGAATGGGGCTTTTCTTGCCGGGTGATCGACCTTATCGGGCGAATGGCGAAATCTTTGTAAGGAACAAACATCCAATTTGGAACCCGAAACGATTTGAATTGAGTTAAAAAGATAAATCACACGTCCGACAGAGGCAGCCGAATGAAAAAACGCAGAATGGTGATTGGGGGGAATTGGAAAATGTATAAAACGCCTTCTGAAGCGATTTCAGCAGCGAAGGCTTTGAAAGTCAAATTGATCAATGTGCAGGAAGTTGACGTGGTCATTTGTCCGGCGTTTCCGGCGCTGGTACCTGTGGGCAACTTTTTGAAAGAGACGAGGTTGAAATTAGGCGCTCAGAATTTGCACTGGCAGGATAAAGGCGCTTTTACCGGCGAGGTTTCCGCTGCCATGTTGAAAGACGCCGGCTGTGAGTACGTCATTATTGGACATTCGGAGCGCCGTCATGTTTTCGGAGAAAGCGACACAGACATCAACAAAAAAGTTTTAAAAGCCTTGGCATCGGGCCTCATCCCGATTTTTTGTGTGGGAGAAAAAATCGAAGAGCGTCGGCAGGGGCTAACGGAGCAGATTGTTGAAACGCAAATGAGAAACGGTTTGAAAGAGGTGCAGCTCACCCATGCTGACGAATTGGTCGTTGCCTACGAACCGGTTTGGGCCATCGGCACCGGCGAAAATGCCACTCCGCAGCAGGCTGAGGAAGTCCATGTTTTTATTCGCCGTCTTTTAGAAGATCTGTTCGGTGCTGAAATTGGCAACGGTCTGCGAATTCAATACGGCGGAAGCGTGAAACCGGCAAATGCCAGAGAACTTTTGCAGCAGGAAAATATTGACGGCGCCCTGGTTGGCGGCGCCAGTCTGGATGCCAGTAGTTTCACCGAAATAATCAAAGGTGCAGAAGAAATTTCTATTTAAGGAAAAGGATTTATGTTACCATTTTTATATTTTATTTATTTAATCGTATGTTTTGCTTTAATTGTGGTCATTTTACTGCAATCCAGTAAAGGTGGTGGATTGGCTGGCGCATTTGGCGGTGGCGGCGGCATGGGCGCGGTTTTTGGCGGTCGCGGCGCGGCTACGTTTTTAAGTCGTGTCACTACGGGTTTAGCTATCGCATTTTTGTTGTTGTCGTTGTTTATTTCTTTTCTCAATAAAGGCTCTGTTGGCGAAGCCCAGGGATTAGTACAACAAGCGCAGCAAAATCAAAGAACCATTCCAGGCTCTCAGATACCGGTAGTATCTCCGGGTGACGCTCAACAGTTAATACCTGTAACAACGGATCAAACGATACCGCCGAACGCGGATAGCTCGAAATAGCGAAAGTCAAATCATGATTGCCGAAGTGGTGGAATTGGCAGACACGCACGGTTAAGGACCGTGTGGGGCAACCCATGGGGGTTCGAGTCCCCCCTTCGGCACAAAGTTTAAAACACCATTGTGTTCATGCACTTGCGTCGGATTTTTGATCTTCAATTAGGGAGTGTGAGTACGATTTCAAATACACTGCTGAGTCGAAGAGTCTGATTAAGATGTGAGTCTGTTTGTTTCAACTACCGCAGTAACTCAATTTCGCATGGAAACGGTTAGTTAATCACCAATTGACGTTCGTTCGGTTCTTGGGAATAAACATCCAGTAATTTTAATAATTAGTAGGAATGACCAGTTGAAAATCTGTTTTGATAGATTATTAAAGAGCTTTCATGGTTCCCGAAATTTTTTCGGGACTCACAATGAAAAAATACGCTGCGGCCGGATCTGGGTCGAAGGCTATTTTTCAACAGGTCATTCTTATAACAACATTAGAATTTTTTATAAATTAAAAAGTTATGTTAAAATAATCTATTTAGAACTGATTTGGAGGAATATCTTATGCAACGGTTAATAAAAATTCGGGTATTATTAATTTTCCTGGTTGTCCTGTTTTGCGCTAACACAGGAATGAGCCAGGATTTGCAACAACAAAAGCAGCATTTACGAAATCGCATCAGCGAAATCGATGCCAAACTCAACTCTAGTCCCACCGCTGATGAGTACAACAAGCTGATAAAAGAACGTGAGAAATTGGTAGCTGAAATTAAAGATATTGAAACAAAGTTGATGGCCGATGTGGAAGCCATGAAAAAAATCAATGCGGTGAAAAAGGCCTACAACGACGGCAACAACGCCTATAAACTGGGTCAATATCAGCAGGCGGTTACCAGTTATGACAAAGCGATTTCCATGGATTCGACCTTCTTCAAAGCTTACTATGGCAAAGGGCTGGCGCTGAAGAAGCTGAGAAAATATGCAGAGGCCACCAAAGCCTATCAGGGCGCCATCCGTCAGAATCCAAGTTACTCTTTAGCTTATATCGCGCTAGGCAAAATATTCAGCCAGCGCGGAATGCCGGACAAAGCCATCGAAACCTATACAAAAGCCATTGAATACGATCCCACATCAGCGAAGTTATGTTATGAGCTTGGTGCGGTGTATCAGAACCGGAAAAAGAATTACAAAAAAGCGGTTGAGAATTTCACCAAGGCTACCCAAATTAATCCAGAATATGATCTGGCCTTTTATAGCCTGGGGGTCAGCTTAACCGAGCTGAACCGTCTGGATGAAGCCGTCGTCGCGCTGGAGAACGCTCTGGCCGTGACCAAAAGAAAGCGCTGGGCGGATCCCCATTATCGATTGTCCGTAGTATTTAATAAAAAAGGAAATTTCAGCAAGGCGTTAAAATCCGCCGAACAGGCATTAGCTATCAAGAAGAATTTTGCTCCCGCCGCCTATGAAGCAGGCAAAGCCTGCAAAAGTCTGGGTCGTTTTAATGCTGCCATCGGATATTTTGATATCGTAGCCAAAGACCGACAGTGGCGAAGAACCGCAGAGTATGAAATCGATCTGATAAAAAACCGTGATAAATACGGCGGAAATAACTAAGCTAATCCGCTCAAGACGCGCACCCACCCCATTTCTCGGGTGGGTGTTTTGTTTTAATCAATAAATGAGGTTGAATTCTACAAACATCATAGGATTGATATGGAGAAACCCTGGCTCAGATTTTATGAAAAGGGAGTGCCTCATGAATTAGAACTTCCCAATCTTACGCTTTCTCAACTTTTTAACACAGCCGTAAAAAACAATCCCCGAGGTGTGGCGATGTCTTTTCTCGGCGCCCGAATTAGTTACCGGAAATTGCATCACCTGGTGCATCAACTTGCGGTGGCTTTAACCAGATTAGGAGTAAAGAAAGGGGATCGGGTGGCCATCATTTTGCCGAATATTCCGCAATACCCCATGGCGCATTTTGCCGCGCTGGAAATTGGCGCCATTCTGGTGCCCACCAATCCCATGTACGTGGAACGGGAACTGAAACATCAGCTCAATGATAGCGGTGCGCGCACGGTCATTGTGCTGGATATTCTGTTTCCGAAACTCGACAACATATTGCATGAGACCGAGGTTAAGAACGTCATCATAACCTCCATGCACGAATATCTGCCGGGCCATTTAAAATTACTTTATCCAATTAAAGCCAGAAAAGAAGACCGCTGGATTAAGATCAAACCGAGACCCGGAATTCATTTTTTTCGGGAATTGATGACTGAAAAATTCTGTTCAGAGCTGCCGGATGCCGCAGTCACGGCCGATGACATCGCCATCCTGCTTTATACAGGCGGCACCACCGGCCTTTCGAAAGGAGCTATTTTAACCCACAAAAATTTGGTTTCCAACGTCACTCAAGTACGGAGATGGTACTCGGCTATCCAAGAATCGCAGGAAGTTATTCTTTGTGCTTTGCCGTTTTTTCACAGTTACGGTCTGACCACAGGTTTGCACCTTTCTGTCAAGCTGTGTTCGACGATGGTGCTGATTCCAAATCCTCGCAACATTAAAGCGATTTTAGTGGCCATCAAAAAAAATCGAGCCACTTTATTCTCGGGCGTGCCGACACTCTACATTGCTGTCAACAATTTTCCAAACATTGCCAAATATGATATCGCCTCCATAAAAGCTTGCGTCAGCGGCGGGGCGCCGTTACCGTTGGAGGTGGCCAAACAATTCGAAAGCATCACCGGAGGCCGTCTGGTGGAAGGGTACGGCCTTTCGGAAACCTCGCCAGTAACGCACGTGAATCCCATCATGGGCAATCGCAAAGAAGGCTCCATTGGCATTCCGGTGGCCAACACCGAAGCGAAAATCGTCGATCCGGAGACAAAAGAGGAACTGCCCATGGGTGAAGTGGGTGAGCTGGTGGTGAAAGGACCGCAGGTTATGAAAGGTTACTGGAATATGGAAAAAGAAACCAATGCCGTTATCAAGGATGGCTGGTTATTTACTGGTGATATGGCGAAAATGGATGAAGATGGTTTTTTTTACATAGTGGATCGCAAGAAAGATTTGATTATTGCCGGCGGATTTAATATTTTCCCTCGAGAAATTGAAGAGGTGTTGTTCGAACATCCGAAAATACTGGAGGCGGCGGTGATTGGTGTGCCGGATGAATATCGCGGAGAAACCGTTAAAGCCGTCATCGTGGTGAAGGAGGGGGAGTCCCTGACCGCCGAAGAAGTCATTCTATATTGCAAAGACAAACTGGCGTCTTTTAAGGTACCCAAAATGGTTGAGTTTTGTGATTCCCTTCCGAAAAGTAATATAGGCAAGGTCTTAAAACGCGTCCTTATCGAACAGTCAAAGATTTAGTTGGGGTTACCTTACCGCTGAATGAATATGAAAGTTACTTTGTGCCTACACCCATGCCCGTATTAAGCTATTGAATAAAAGTATGGATAGAAGTTTAGGATTATGACAGATGTAAAAAAAGTTATTCAGCGTATTCCAGGATATAACAAAGTGGTTCGCATTCCACTGGCAAATATTACCAATACCCACGCCATCAACGAAGTATTGCAGGAATCGTTTGACACGTGTTTTGAAAACGGTTATTCAAAAATTATTGTCGATTTAACGAATGTGCAATTCCCATCATCGAGTTTGATCGCGACTTTGATTTCTGCCACCTCCCGGGCGCGTAATTTTAAAGGCGATGTCAAAATCGTCAACCTTTCTCATTCTGCAAAAAATAACCTGGCCACCTTTTCGCCTCTAAGTTTTCTTTCGCTGGAAAAGGACGAAGCGTTTGCGCTTCAGGAATTTCAGTTATCTGAAATGGAACCGCCGCCGGCCAATATTATTACCGAAGACATCGTAGAAGACCCGCTCATCGAGAAGTTGCAGGAAACCGTAAACACGATGGATAGCGAACATGTAGAAGTCGATTTGCCCGAAAGCGAACCCGACACCCACGAAAGCGACCATCTACGTGTCCGGAGTATGGCCAAGAATTTATATACCATTTGTGATTTTGTGACGGATTACGCGGAAAAAGCCGGTTTCAACGCGAAAGAAATCGGCAAAGCCAAAATCGCGGTTTATGAAGCCTGCCTAAACATCATTGAACACGCCTACCATTCGAATCCCGATAATTGGATAGATGTCTGGGTGGAATTCGACAGCCAAAAGTTTACGGTCATCATTCAGGATTATGGCGTCGGATTTGAGGGGTTTAATACCAAAGACTATGATGTGCTGTCCGCCATGGACCATCGAAAAACGGGTGGATTCGGGTTGTATATTATCCGCCGATCCATGGACGAAGTGGAGTACCAGGCCGATAAAGTACGCGGAAATCGCATGAAGCTGGTAAAATATATTTAATGAGGTCTGGTCGGATACGACTCGCTTTTATTGAACATATTCTTGCCCATTAAAAATAAAAGAATTGAATAAAATTCCAAATCCATCTTATAAAAAAAACGGAGCGGAGTTCTGAAAGCTTCTGAATGATTGCTGGATAAATGGATGCTATCTGTCAATCCTGTTAGTCGGTTGGTAAAAACAACAGGGTGTGAGGGAAAAATGTCTGGCGAATAAATCGCAGGAGATGTGAATTCAGGTAAAAAAATCCGTTTAAGCCAATGCGATTTATCCCCCATCGAAGTGTGCTTTGAATTTATTTTTATCACAGCAAAACAATTTTGCTGAAATATCGTTATTTCAATAAACGTTCGTATGATATAATATTCAAGTTCATATCCCCATGAAAAAAAAATCCTTATTTGACGAAATAAAAGAATTCAATCAAAATAAAAAGAAACTCATTCCGATTCTCGTTATTTTGGGCGTGTTCGGATTGATTCTGCCGGTATTGCCCGGCGTGCTGCTTTTATTTTTGGGATTTATTCTACTTTTTCCCCGGCAAGGTGAAGATTTTCTCAAAAAAATACGTAAAAAGTTGACATTTTAATTATCATAGAATAAAGGAATCCATAATGCGTGGCAAACAATCCCTGCGTTTTGGAGGATTGATTTTGATTGTTGGTACAATAATCGGATTAATCATCTCCTCAACTCTTGAGGTGACCAAAACCTCCAATAGCTCTACTCCTTCTAAAAAAATCTTCCGAAAAGTGGTGTTAGGATCCCAGGAAACGGTGTCTGAAACGTTGCTTAATTTGCAAAACACCAGCGAGGCTTTTATTTACATTGCAGAGCTGGTCGTCCCCACCGTGGTGACGATTCAAAGCACACGCCTGATAAATACCGCAGATCTGGAAAGATTTCACAACCAGGATGAGCTGCGGGATTTTTTTCGTTTCAGACGCCCAGAACGATTTCGACAGCAAGGCTCGGGTTCCGGCATCATCGTTTCCGATGACGGTTATATTTTGACCAACGTGCACGTCATCGACAAAGCAGAAAAAGTGCAGGTGATTTTGTATGACAATCGGGAATTTCAGGCAGAAATTGTGGGTTTGGACCCGCTGACAGAGGTGGCGGTCATCAAAATAAATGCAAACGATTTACCCGTAGCCAAATTAGGCGATTCCGACCGCAGCCGGGTTGGCGAATGGGTGCTGGCCGTTGGAAACCCGCTAGAGCTGCGCTCAACCGTCACCGCCGGCATCATCAGCGCCAAGGAACGCCAGATCGACATTATCAGAGACTCGTACAGTGTGGAGAATTTCATCCAGACTGACGCGGCCATCAACCCCGGCAACAGCGGCGGTGCGTTAGTAAATCTAAACGGGCAGGTGATCGGCGTGAATACGGCCATTGCCACCGAAACCGGTTACAATGCGGGCTTCGGATTTGCCATCCCCATAAATTTGGCTAAAAAAATCATGGATGATTTAATCAATAAAGGTCGGGTGGAACGGGGCTTTCTGGGCATTGCTATGCAAAACATCGACGAACGGAAAGCGCGGGCTTTGGAGATGGATCGACCGAGGGGCGTTTTTATCGACAAAGTATTGGACGACAGTCCGGCAGAAACTGCAGGCCTCAAACCAAAAGACGTCATCCTGAAAATCGGCGATGAGGAAGTGAGTAAAAGCAACCAGGTACAAGCGATAATTGCAAGAAAAAATCCCGGCGAAAACATCAATTTGACCTTGTTGCGGAAAGGCAAAGAACTCAATGTGACCGTGATGCTGGGTTTGAAAGAAAGCGAACAGGTGCAAGTAGTGAATCGATCCAAAACGGAAGAGTTTGAAAATCTGGGCATTACCTGTGAGAGTTTAACCGCTGAAAAAGCCTCGGAGATCGGATTCACTGGACGGGAAGGGGCGCTCGTGAGTAAAATCGAAAGATGGAGTCCGGCAGAGGAAGCCGGAATTCGCAAAAATGACGTCATCACAGAAATTAATGACAGTGACATAAAAAATGCCGATGATTTTCTTTTGGTCTTTTCTGAATTGCAAAAAGGCGACGTGGTTATGATGACGGTGGTGCGGGGAGGAGAGGAATTCCATTTATTTATTGAATTACCCTAATAATTCACAGCCATTTTCACACGAACTGCGTTACCAGTAACGCCCACCAAACTGCTCCGTGCCAGCGTCAAAAACTCTCAGAAGGCAGAATTCGTTTCTGCCTTTTTTATTGCAATGTGGAATGCCTGACAGTTGATCATCCATTTTGTGACAAATAGACCGATTCTGCCTTTACGTATAAACTATTCTAAAAAATTAATAATAAGGCAGTTATCTGTATGTAATCGGGTGGCATATAATTTGCTTGTGACATCAGGTTGTAATTTGCCGGCTTTCTTAAATAAGCAAGGTATAGGGAAATTCGTTTTTTAGTTCAATAATTAACTTTTAAATTGAAGTCGCATTTCCGAAAGAAAGTCGGTGAGTGGTGAAGGAGCCTAAAGTGAACGGTAATTTAAGAAGTTAGGTTCATATTTATTAATATAGTTGTGTTTATTTCATGGTAATGAGGAACCAGGATTTCTATAAAATATTAGGCGTCGAAGAAAACGCCAGTACTGAAGCCATCAAGAAAGCTTATCGTCGTTTAGCGAAAGAAAATCATCCGGACACCCATCCCGGTGATAAACGCGCTGAGGAAAGATTCAAGGAGATTTCCGAGGCATATAGCGTGTTGAGCGACCCCAAAAAACGGCAGCAGTATGACCAGATGCGTCGGTTTGGATTTGCCGGAGCCGGACAGGGCGGGGGATTCAGCGCCCAAGGCTTTGATTTTGATTTAAGCGATCTTTTCCAGGGAGCGCAGCGAACAGGTCCGCGTAGAACGACCGGACAGCCATCCTTAAATCTCGATGAATTGTTTGGTTTTGGTGGAATTGGCGATCTCTTCAGTCAAATCTTCAGCCGGGATAATGGCTTTCACCAGCAAAGCTCCACTATGCGGCAGGGGAACGATATTCGAGTGAATTTGGAATTGCCGTTTAAAACAGCGGTTTTAGGAGGCAAAGCCACCTTTTCCATCATGAAAGATGAATTATGTACGCACTGCAAAGGAACGGGATCGGCCAATGCCAAAAGTCCGGCGCGTTGTCCTGAATGCAACGGCTCTGGCATGATTTCCAGAGTCCAGGGCGCTTTTTCCGTCAATCGTCCCTGCCCGAGATGTCTGGGAAAAGGTCGGGTGATAATGAATCCCTGTAAACATTGTGCCGGCAGCGGTCGTATTAAAAAAGCCAAAAAGTACACCATGAAAATCGCGCCGGGTTCAGAAGACGGCAAGAAGATTCGATTGCCCGGACAGGGAAATCCGGGCGAAGCCGGTGCCCCTGCTGGCGATTTGATCGTTCAGCTGAAAGTTGCCAGTCACCGCTTTTTCTGGAACAAAGGCCTGGATGTGTATTGCGAAGTGCCTATTGACCGGCAAAAAGCTCAAAAGGGTACCAAAGTGCGGGTTAAAACCATTCACGGAAATTCTGTGGAGCTGAAGATACCGCCAAATTCAAACGGCGGTAAAACTTTTCGATTAAAAGGGATGGGGGCACGCAACGATCAGACAGCAGGCGATCAGTATGTTAAAATCAAAGTTAAATGACGGACAAAGAAGTAGCCATTAGGATGACCGATCAAAAAGTCGTCCTGGCCCAAATTGGAACTTCTAATTTTTGCTGGGGTTTGAATTAATTAACATTTTTAGATTTGAAAATTAATAAGGAGTCATAAAATGAAACAACTTTCAAAAAAAACGCCCATTATTGTTTTATCCTTATTTTTAGGTATTATTCTGGGATTGATAATTGCTTCCAATTTTAACTGGACTCAAAACGGATTGGCTGAAAACGAGAAAAACAGCCCCACAGCGGTATTGCAGCAGCCGCCCCCGGCAGTGGGCTCGGATTTGGAAAGTACCAGCCGGGCGTTTGTAGAAATCGCCAAAAGGATCACGCCCACTGTGGTTGCCATAACCAGCGAAACTGTGGTGAAAGTCCGAAATCCATTCGCCGATTTTTTTAACAACGATGATTTTTTTCGAAGATTCTTTCGTGTCCCCGACAGCGGCGGCGAGCAGGAATTTAGACAACGGGGTTTGGGATCGGGTGTGATTGTCTCCCCGAAAGGATATATTTTAACTAATTATCATGTAATTAAAGATGCGGACGAAGTCAACGTCATCATCGATAGACAAGAATTTGATGCCGAAATCATCGGCACCGATCCCATGACCGACATCGCCGTGATCAAAATCGACAAAGACCACCTGGCTTATGCTCAACTTGGCGATTCGGACAAGCTGGAGGTCGGCGAGTGGGTTCTGGCTATCGGCAGTCCGTTTGATCTAAAATTACAGCACACGGTGACTTCGGGAATTATCAGTGCCAAAGGGCGTTCCAATCTGGAATTGAGCGGTGAATTGTTTTATCAGGATTTTATTCAGACCGACGCGGCCATCAACCCGGGCAACAGCGGGGGTGCGCTGGTGAACATTCGAGGGGAGTTGATCGGAATCAATACCGCCATTTTGCCGGGCAACACCGGCGGCAATATCGGGATCGGTTTTGCCATTCCCATCAACATGGCCAAACGGGTCATGGATGACTTGATTGCGGAAGGGAAAGTGACCCGCGGCTATCTCGGCGTGAGGATCGGCACTCCGGATGCTGAAATGAGCGAAGCTTTGAAATTGGAGGACGTACGTGGCGCCATCGTAAATGAGGTGATGAAAGACACCCCAGCAGACGAAGCTGGGCTGGAAGTGGGGGACGTCGTCATAGAAGTCAACGGCAAAAAGGTGGAAGATTCGCAAATGCTTACCAACATGATTGCCTCGTTTAATCCCGGTGAAACGGTTAAATTGAAAATTGTACGAGATGGCCGTACGAAATATTTGGATGTGAAGCTGGGTGAACGACCGGGTGCGGAACCAGCCAAACCAGCGATGGCTAAAAATCAGGATACGCTGGATGAGCTCGGCATGGAATTGACGGATCTGACCCCACAATTGGCCGAACAATATGGTTACGAAAACCAGCGCGGAGTGTTCGTGCGCAGAGTAAAACGCGGCAGTGTGGCCGCTGAAAAAGGCATGCGACCAGGCGATCTCATCAAAGAAGTCAATCGACAAAAAGTGACTTCGGTGAGAAGACTTATGAAATTGATCGATGAGCACGATAGCGATATTTTGTTATTCCAGGTACAACGCGGAAGTCGAAACTTCTTCGTAGCCATGCGCAAACCAAAATCATAAATAAATCATCTGACCAAATTGGGCTCACGAAAAGAGTCCGCTTTGATCGGTTATTCATCTCGATTCAGAATGGCTCGTGGTTTATTTTATTTAGTTTGTTGAACTTGTTAAGGAAAAAAGAAATGCCAACTTATGATTACAAATGCGGAGATTGCAACTATCAGTTTGAAGAATTTCAGAGTATTACTGCCAGCCCGTTGACAGAATGTCCCAAATGCCACGGACTTGTTCAAAGGTTGATCAGCGCAGGCAATGGTCTGATTTTCAAGGGTTCTGGATTTTACATTACCGATTACAAAAATAATAACGGCAAAGCGGAGACAAAACCGGAAGCTAACAAGACTGAGAAATCGACTAAACCGGACACGGATACGTCAAAGTAACGCAAAAAAGTTGGCCATGACTGGTACTGGGGTGCCGTTTTCAGGAAAGTGATGGTCTGTCAGTGTGGCAGGTTTTCATTGAGAATCAATTTTGTAGAAATTATTTGGTTTCGTCCTTTAGTTTTATAAGGCCAATAAAATCAAATAGAAAATACTTGCTCATTGTTTACAAAAGTGCAGTGGCATAGAGTTTGCAAAAATGAGCGCAATAAACAATTGTGTTATATTGGCAAGTTATAACGAATGCAACTGGATTCGTGCCAATCAGAATCTTATGGTAGATTGAATCTTATGGAGGTTTGATTATGAGCAAAATAATCGGTATCGATTTAGGTACTACAAACTCATGTGTGGCTGTAATGGAAGGCGGCGAGCCGGTGGTCATTCCAAACGCCGAAGGCCAGCGAACGACCCCATCGATGGTGGCTTTTTCCAAAAACGGCGATCGCCTGGTGGGCCAGGTGGCCAAAAGGCAAGCCATAACCAATCCTGAAAATACCATTTTTTCCATAAAGCGATTTATGGGGCGTCGATTTGGGGAAGTAACTTCAGAACTGACCGAAGTGCCGTATAAAGTCATTAAGGGGTCCAACGATGTGGCAAAAGTCAAAATCGAGGACAAAGAATATTCGCCGCAAGAAATTTCGGCCATGATTCTGCAAAAGATGAAACAGACCGCCGAAGATTATCTTGGTCAAAAAGTAAGCGCAGCGGTGATTACGGTGCCGGCCTACTTTAACGACAGTCAACGCCAGGCCACCAAAGAAGCCGGTGAAATTGCCGGGCTGGAAGTCAAAAGAATCATCAACGAGCCCACGGCCGCTTCGTTGGCTTATGGTTTGGACAAAAAGAGCGAAGAAAAAATCGCGGTCTTCGATTTAGGCGGCGGCACGTTTGATATTTCAATATTGGAGATTGGCGACGGCGTTTTTGAAGTCAAAGCCACCAATGGCGACACCCATCTCGGGGGCGACGATTTTGACCAGCGGGTGATCGATTGGATCGTCGCGGAATTTAAAAAACAGGAAGGGGTGGATTTGTCCAAAGACTCCATGGCGGTGCAGCGCTTGAAAGAAGCCGCCGAAAAAGCGAAATGTGAGCTGTCAAGTGTGGCACAGACTGAAATTAATTTACCTTTTATCACGGCCACCGATTCGGGTCCCAAGCATCTCAACATTACTTTGACGCGCTCAAAATTCGAGCAAATTTGCGATGATTTATTTCAGCGCACTTTAGAGCCGTGTAAAATGGCTTTAAAAGATTCAGGTTTGAGTGCCGGTGAAATCGATGAAATTGTGCTGGTGGGAGGCTCAACCCGGATGCCTAAAATCCAGGAAATGGTTAAAGAAATGTTCGGCAAAGAGCCCCACAAGGGCGTGAATCCCGACGAAGTGGTGGCTATCGGCGCCGCTATTCAGGGGGGAGTGCTTGCGGGCGATGTGAAAGATGTGCTGCTGCTGGATGTGACGCCGTTGTCTCTGGGAATTGAAACGCTGGGCGGAGTTGCCACTAAACTCATCGAAAAAAATACCACCATCCCCACGCAGAAATCCGAAATATTTTCCACGGCGGCAGATAACCAGACTTCTGTGGAAATCCATGTATTGCAAGGTGAGCGTGAAATGGCGGTGGACAACCGGACCCTGGGCCGATTTATTCTGGATGGCATTCCTCCGGCGCCGCGCGGCATTCCGCAAATCGAAGTCTCCTTTGACCTGGATGCTAACGGTATTTTGAATGTTTCAGCCAAAGATAAAGCCACCGGCAAGGAGCAAAAAATCCGCATCGAGGCCTCTACCGGTTTGAGCAAAGATGAAATCGAAAAGATGGTCAACGATGCCAAATCACATGCGGCTGAAGACAAGAAGAAACGCGAGCTGGTGGATTTACGCAACCAGGCAGACCAGATGGTTTATCAGACCGAAAAGAACATGTCCGAGATGGGCGATAAATTGGTTGCAGATGAAAAATCGAAATTAGAAGCCGCAGTGGGCCGGGTGAAAGAAGCCTTGAAGTCGGAGAATGTCGAGGAGTTGAAATCCTCCACCGACGCCTTGACCCAACTCTGGAATGAGCTGGCCAGCAAAATGTATCAACAATCGGGGGCGCAGCCTGGTGCCGGCACCGAACAGGCCGAAGCGAAAGCAGAGTCGGAGTCCAAAGATGAAAAAGTCGAGGAGGCGGACTTTGAAGTCGTTGACGACGACAAAGCCAAAAGCGACAAATAAGCAGGCCATCGAATTAATGGCCTGAATTTGAGCGGTAGTTTAATCCGTCATACATCATTAAATCTCACGAACCTTTTACGACGGACAAGTGAGCAGGAATTCTACTCGCGTATCTGTTGCTTGATTAAGTAACACCTCGGTATCTGTTCGGAGCAGGCGGGAGGCATCTTTTTCTTAGTGATTAACCGAAAACAGCCTTATCTTGTCATTCCTGCAAGTTTTTAGCTGGAATCGCCTGACTGCAGTGAGGAGATTCCAGCGCAAAGTTTGTCCCTGCATGTCTTTAGCAGGGAGATCGCTGGAATGACATAAAGAATCGAGTTTTCGTTCAAACGCTAAATAGATAAAAATTTAGAAGTCTGACCGTGGCTAAGACTTGCTGATTCCTCAACCGGTTAGATGATAAAAAACTGCTTGCTTTTTTGTGATTTTTTATTAAAATTTGGGTCAGTCAAAATAATGGAGGCGAGTTGAAAAAATGAAGCATTTAAAAATTTCAGTATCCTTATTGCTCATCGGTTTTTTTATTTTAAATTGCGGCAATAAAGCAACCGAAGAAAGTTTGCGTAGCCAGGCGCAGAAACTGGAGCAGGAAGAAAAGTACGAGGAGGCGTTAGAAATTTATACAAAGCAGTTGGAAAACTTCCCGGAGGGGAAATTTGCCGATGAAGCCTTGCATAAAATTGCTTTCATCAACTACAACAATAAAAACGCTTTTGACAAAGCCATTGAGAATCACAAACGCTTGATCCACGATTATCCCGATAGCAGATTTGTAACCCAGGCCAGATTCATGATCGGATATATTTATGCTAACGATTTAAAAGATTATGACCAGGCGCGCGAATCCTATACTGAATTTTTGAAATATCATTCCGATAACGAGCTGGCAGAAAGCGTGAAGTGGGAGCTGGAACATTTAGGCCAAGATATCAATGAGCAGTTGCAGCACATTTTTAGCAAAGATAAATCGAATGGCGAAGCAAAAGTGAATTGAAATTTCAATAAGTTTTGTCAAAAAAATGAGCCGATGGTATTAAGCTCGAGAAAGCCACCTTTTTCGAAGTTAATTCAGTTCGGCTTTTTTATTGTTTGGACCTTTCTTTGCTGGTTTCGGCAGTTGGTTTTTGCTGGAACTTTTATTTAACTCAAAAGTATATTTATTCGATTTTTTTGAGGCGCCAATGAGAATGCAACTAACAACCATATTTTTGATCTTACTTTCAGCAGAGAGCGGTTTTTTGCAAACCCTTGATTCTACCGCTACTGCGGCTGCGTCCACGGAAGGGATGATCAAAGCCGAGGTAAAAGTCGAGCCTAAAGAAGTACCCCAAAACCGAAACGTGACTTACACTGTGGTCGTTAGCTGGCAGGGCGATTTAGAGCGATATGAGATTGAGAATATCGAAAGTCCTGTTTTAAGCAATTTAGAAGTCGTCAGCAATGCCACCGCTAATTGGGTAGGCGAAATTTCGGGAGTGCAGCAAGTGCGCAAAACGTATGAATTTGTGTTGAAACCGGTGGCAATTGGCATGGCTTACATCGACGGTGTGATGGTGGATTATCGAGATCAAATATTGGATAAATCCAGTCGTTTGTTTACCAATCGTTTGGAAATCAAAGTTATCGAGCCGATTATCGAAAAAGATTATCGAGTCTATTATGTCGGTGGGGGGCTGTTTATTCTGGTGGTCGCTTTGTCGCTTGCGGGGGTGCAGGTCCTAAAAAGAAAAAAAGTCCGGGAAGCGGAGTTAAGAGCTCGGGAGCTGCAACAAATTCCGCTTGAAGAAAAATATCTCTCGGAGCTGAAACAGCAAATCGATCTGAAGTCGCCCAACCAGGTAGAAGCGCTATCTGCCATATCCCGGTTGTTCAGAAAATATCTCTCGGAGCACTTTCAAATTGCTGCCCTGGAAATCACCTCCAACGAGATAGGTGAAGAATTAAAGATTCGTTCGGTACCCGAGCTTATCCTGCAAAATACCGACGAGGTTTTGCGGTCGTGCGATTTCGCGAAATTTTCAGGCGGTCAGGTCGAACACGGCGTGCTGGAACGGGTGTACACGTTAGTCGAAGATATTCTGAAAAGAAACAAGTCCGAAAGACTGGAGTTGACAGAGCCAAATGAGAAAGGATAAATAATATGCTGAGAACGTTAAAAATAGGAGGGTAGATGTCAGTTGATATTCAAGCCATAAATGAGAAGATCAAAAAAGAAAGTGAATTTGTTGAAAAGATTACCAATGAAGTAGCAAAAGTGATCGTCGGCCAGAAGTACATGATAGAGCGTTTACTCATCGGGTTGCTTGCCAACGGCCATGTACTACTGGAAGGCGTGCCCGGATTAGCCAAAACCATGGCGGTCAAAACCCTTTCCTCAACCATTCAAACTAAATTTCAACGTTTACAATTTACTCCGGATTTGCTTCCGGCCGATTTGATCGGCACTTTGATCTACGATCAGAGTAACGGCAAATTCCGCACCAAAAAGGGCCCCATTTTTTCCAATTTAATTTTAGCGGATGAAATAAATCGCTCACCCGCCAAAGTACAGTCCGCGCTTTTGGAAGCCATGATGGAAAGACAGGTCACCATCGGCGATACCACTTTTCCACTGGATGATCCGTTTTTAGTGCTGGCCACACAAAATCCCATCGAACAGGAGGGCACCTATCCGCTGCCGGAAGCCCAGATCGACCGATTTATGTTAAAGTTGTCGGTGGGTTACCCCAGCAAAGAGGAAGAGCTGGAAATTATGCGGCGGATGGCGGGTCAGGCCGTGCCCGAAACCAAAGCGGTAGTCGATCCGGCAGCCATCGTTTCGGCACGCGCGCTGGTAAACGAAGTTTATATGGATGAAAAAGTGGAGCGGTACATTCTGGATATTGTCTTTGCCACGCGTAATCCCAAAGAATACGGCCTGGAAGAGCTTCAAGACCTGGTTGCGTTTGGGGCTTCTCCCCGCGCTTCGATTTATCTGAATCAGGCGGCGAAAGCTCATGCTTTTCTGCGGCGCCGCGGCTACGTGACGCCCGAAGACGTGCGTTCCATCGGCATGGATGTTTTACGGCACCGAATCATCGTAACTTATGAAGCCGAAGCCGAAGAAATGACCTCCGAAGACGTGGTAAGAAATGTACTGAATAAAATTGAAGTACCGTAAAAATGATTCCAAAGGAAATTCTTAAAAAGGTAAAACGGATTGAAATTCAAACTCGCGGACTGGTAAACGAAGTCTTTTCCGGTGAGTACCATTCGGTTTTCAAAGGCCGGGGGATGGAATTTTCGGAGGTTCGTGAGTACCAGTTGGGGGACGACATCCGAACCATCGACTGGAATGTTTCCGCCCGTATGGGACATCCTTTCGTAAAAGTGTTTGAAGAAGAGCGCGAATTGACGGTCATGCTGCTGGTGGACGTGAGCTCGTCTGGGAATTTTGGCACCGTCAAACAAATGAAAGGGGAAATCGCCACGGAAATATGCGCTTTGCTGGCTTTTTCCGCCATAAAAAATAATGACAAAGTGGGGCTGATCATTTTCACCGATCAGATTGAAAAATATGTGCCCCCGAAAAAAGGCAAATCTCACGTGTTGCGAGTATTACGCGAATTGCTGTATTTTGAGCCGCAGGGTAAAAAAACCGACATAGCCCTGGCGCTGGAATATTTGAGCCGGGTGGTCCATCGGCGGGCGGTGGTTTTTCTGGCGTCGGATTTTATTTCCGCAGACTACCAGAAAGCCTTGCAAATTGCCAACAAAAAACACGATTTAGTGGCCATCACCATCACCGATCCCCGGGAAGTCGAGCTGCCGGATGTCGGCATCATTGAATTGGAGGATGCGGAAACCGGCGAAATCTTGCTGGTGGATACCACGGACTCCGTAGTTCGCGACGCGTTTCGAGCGCAAACGTCCACTGCGAAAATCGAAAGAGATAAATTGCTGCGGTCCATGAATGTGGACATGATCGATGTTCGAACCGACGTTTCTTATGTTGAGCCGCTCATACGTTTTTTTCGCATGCGAGCGAAACGATTTCGATAATTGCGTTGACAATAAAATATAAATTAAAGGATGATTCAACATGAAAACGAAACGATTTGCGTTTTTGCTTTTGTTTTTGATTGCAGCATTGGGTTGTCAACAACAGGAAACTCAGACGAAATTCGAACAGACCAAAGTGCGGGATTATGCCAATGCGCTTTACAATCGCCAGCTTTATCAGCAGGCCATCACGGAGTACCACCATATTTTACAAAACTACCCCCTGGAAGATGCGGAAGCGGCCAATTTGAATTATGTCATCGGCGACATCTATTTCGAAAGAGTGCGCGATTATGAAAATGCCCTGACCTATTATTTGAAGGTAAAACACTTCTACCCCGAAAGTCCTTTGATCGATGAAATCAACAAAAAAATGGTCGCCTGCCTGGAACGTTTGGAGCGCTCGGCCGATGCGCAGCAAGTGATGGAAGAGGCCGCATTGTTGGACCCAACCCAGGCAAAAAAGAACCGGCCCGGCGCGGTAGTGGCCAAAATTGGCAAAAGAAAAATCACCACCGGCGATCTGGAGTTTGAAATCAGCCAGATGCCGCCCTTCATGAAATCGCAGCTTTCGGACCGCAGTAAAAAAATTGATTTCCTGAAACAATACATTGCCACGGAGCTGCTTTACGACTCCGCCAAACGCCAGGGACTGGAAAAGGATAAAGATGTGATCGAGGCTTCTTTTCAGGCCAAGAAAAACTTCATGGTGCAAAAACTATTGGAAGAAGAAATCTCCAAGGAAGTGGATGTGAAAGAATTGGATATCAAGCTGTATTACGAAGCTCACAAAGATAAATATGCTCAAAAAGACGATCAAGGAAAAGTCATCGGTACGCGGCCGTTCGAGGAAGTCAAGACCGCGGTGATGCAGGACGTCATTCGCGAGAAACAAAAGGAGGCGTACGATCTTCTCATTCAACGATTGATTCGCGCAGAAGCTGTTGAAATATTTGAAGACAAATTGAAGTGATTTATGCACAATCAAATTAAAATTGCACTTTGTTTTTTAGCGTTGAGCAGCTTCGGGCTGCGGGGCCAGGAAAATACCATTTCTATCGATTCCAATGTGGACAAATCCACCATCCGCATCGGTGATGTGGTGAAATATGCCATCGTAGTAATGCGCTCTCCCGAAGTTCAAGTGGAGATGCCGGGCCTGGCAGCCAATCTAGACCAGTTTGAAATCCGCAATTATCAAACCTTCGAGCCCGAATCGCAAGAAGGTCAAATTGTGGAACGCGTGGAGTATGAGATTTCGACTTTTGATGTAGGAGAATTTGAAATCCCCCCATTGGTCTTTCGTTACACTTTACCGGGAGATTCAACCCAGCACACCTTGAAAACCAAAAAACTCAAAATTGTCGTTGAAAGTTTGCTCGATAGTGAAGCCGGGGACGTGCGCGATATCAAATCTGTTTTGGAAATTTTACTGGATTATCGGCAATGGATTGTCTGGGGCAGCGTTGCCTTGGCCTTCCTGATTTTGACCGGTGTTTCGATTTACATCTGGCGCAGAAAAAGGGCCGGCAAAGGTTTGCTGCCACAAAAAATTGTGCCGCCCCGGCCAGCTCATGAAATCGCCCTGGATGAGTTACGGGCTCTGCAGCAATCTACCTACCTGCAAGAAGGGCAGACCAAAGAATATTATGTGCGAATATCTGAGATCATTCGAAAATATATTGAAGGACGCTATTTTATCATTGCGCTGGAATTGACCACGCATGAATTGATAGAGATGTTATCTGCTTCCGAAAGTAATTCCGAGCTTGTCGAAATGGTTCAAGACTTTCTGGAGAGGTGCGATCTGGTCAAATTTGCAAAATACCAGCCAAACGATGCGGAGCACAGCGCTGTTTTTCAACAAGCCATTGAAATTGTAGAAAAGTCAAAATTGATTTATGACATTGAGGAAGAGCAAAGTGAAGCGGAAAAACCGTTCGATGAGGCTTCCGAAGAAGTAAAGGAAGATCTGATGGTTGAGAATGTGGAGGAACCGAAATAAGTATGTTTCGTTTTGCTAATCCGGAATTTTTGGTTTTATTTGTTTTTATTCCAATTCTCGTTTTCTGGTATTTGAGAAAAAATAGAAATCGAGGCGGAACCCTGCGCTATTCAAATCTGAGTGTCATAAACCGCATCGATAAAATCTCCAACAAAAAACGATATCGTCATTTGATTTTTGTGCTCAGAATTTTCGCCATTTCTCTGTTGATCATCTGTTTTGCCCGGCCGCAATCGGGCAGCACCGAAGAAGAAGTGATCACAGAAGGGATCGACATCGTACTGGCCATGGATATTTCCAGCAGTATGCTGGCAGAAGACTTTAAGCCGAATAACCGCCTGGAAGCCGCGAAAGTGGTCGCCACGGATTTTATTCGCGGCCGGCAAAATGATAGAATCGGCATGGTGGTTTTTGCAGCGAAAAGTTTTACGCAATGTCCCCTCACTATGGATTACGGCATTTTGATGAACTTCATCGAAGAAGTGGAAATCGGCCTGATCGAAGACGGCACGGCCATTGGTATGGCCATCGCCAATGCCGCCATGCGTCTGCGCGACAGTAAAGCCAAAAGCAAGGTCGTGATACTTTTAACCGATGGTCAAAATAACCGCGGCGAATTGGATCCCATCACCGCGGCCAAAGTCGCAGCAGCGTTTAATATCCGAATTTATGCGGTGGGAGTGGGCAAGCGCGGCGAAGCGCTTTATCCGGTAGACGATCCAATTTTTGGGAAACGATATGTGCGAATGCCAGTACAAATTGATGAGAAGATGTTAAAACAGGTCGCGAAAATCACCAACGCCAGATATTTTCGAGCCACGGACAAAGAAAGCCTGGATCAAATATTTAAAGAAATCGATGAGCTGGAAAAAACGAAAATTGAAGTCAAACAGTTTACGCGATTTAAAGAGCTGTTCACAAACTATTTGTTTCTGGCTTTGGCGGTAATTGTTCTGGAAGTGGTCCTGACCAACACCAAATTTAGAAAGATTCCGTAAAAATGCTGCGATTTGCCGATAGTGAATTTTTTGCGTTGTTTTTGCTGGCGCCGATTTTTATCGGGTTTTATTATTTTGTATTTAAATGGAAAACCCGGGCTCTGGCGCGGTTTGGCGATCTCGATTTAATCAAAAAGCTCAGTCAAAACACCAGCCGCGGCCGACAAAAATTCAAAGCGTTCTTGATCGTTCTCGGCGTGGCCTTTATCACGCTGGCTCTGGCGCGTCCGCAGATCGGTACCCGTCTCGAAGAAGTGCACAGAGCCGGCGTGGATGTGATCGTGGCGCTGGATGTGTCGTATTCCATGCTAGCGGAAGACATCAAACCGAATCGGCTGGCCAAAGCCAAACACGAAATATCCCAATTTATCGATTTGATGGAGGGGGATCGCATCGGGCTCATCGCTTTTGCCGGCGATGCGTTTCTGCAATGCCCCTTAACGCTGGATTACGGCGCCGCCAAAACCTTTCTGGAAATCATGGTGCCGGAGCTCATCGAAGACCCGGGTACCGATTTGAGTTCGGCCATCGAGCTGGCGGTCAAATCCTTTGAACGACAGGAACGGAAATACAAAGTGCTGGTACTGATCACCGACGGGGAACAGGACCAGACTGATAAAGATCCGCTCGATGCTACCCGGCAAGCCATTAAAGAAGGGATAGTCATTTACACCGTCGGTATGGGCTCACCAGCGGGGGTGCCTATTCCACTGCACGACGAAACCGGCAAGCCGGTTGGTTTTTACAAAAACGATCAAGGTGAAGTCGATTTAACCAAAATTGATCATTACACGCTTGAGAAGATTGCGTTGACTGCTGATGGCAAATATTATCAATCTACAACCGGCGAGACCAAATTAGAAAAGGTTTATGAAGAAATCACCAAAATGGAAAAAAAAGAACTGGCATCCATGAAATTTTCACAGTATGAAGAACGTTTCCAATTTGTACTGTTAATTGCGATTGTCTTATTCATGGTTGAGCTAATCATCCCGGAATGTGTGAAGCTCCGTCAAGAATGGCGTGGCCGATTTGAATGAGAACACCAGGGAGACAAGAATGTTGCGAAACGTGATCTTAGTGATGGTTGTTTTTCAATTGGCTGCCAGCGTAGCTTTTGCTCAGGCCGGCCGCAAAAAAGTCAAGCAGGGGAATGAATTGTACCAGCAGGAGAAATACGACGAAGCTAACAACAAATATCGCGACGCTTTGCTGGAAGACCCAACTTCACCGATCATCCATTTCAATATCGGCGACGTGCTCTATAAAAAGAAAAATTACCAGGAAGCGCTAAAGTCATTCGGGAAGGCGCTGGTAACAGACGATATTTTGTTGCAATCCAAAAGCTATTACAATATGGGAAACGCCTATTATAAAATTGGCCGTTTGGACTCCAGCATTTTCATGTATAAAAAAGCTTTAGAGCTGAACCCGGATGATGAAGACGCTAAATTCAATTTAGAGTTTGTACGCGCCAAAATAAAGGATGAGGCCCAAAAACAGCAGCAGAATCCCAATCAACAGCAACAACAACAACAACAACAACAGCAAAATGAATCGAACCAGAATGAAAATTCTGAACAGCAGCAACAACCGCAAGAACCACCCCAAACCCACGACGACGAGGAGAACCCGCAGCAGGAGCAACAGCAGGAACAGCAGATGACTGGCGAAGAAAAGGAAATTTCCAAAGAGGATGCCGAACGAATTTTAAAAGCGTTGGAGAATGAGGAAGAGGATTTGTTGAGAAAACACAAAATAAAAAGTCGTGGTAGAAAATATAAAGGACGAGGCAAGTAAATGGGGTTTGACCGGCGTATCCGTTCCCGATGGTTCAAATTAGCGCCTGAACGAAAACACTTGAAATGTCCTTCTGAATCATCCCGCGCAAGCAGGAGTGTGAAAAATGTCCGACCACCAAATTTACACTTACTAGAAAGAGAGTGGTCTTAGATTTTTCGTTGTTCACACCTCAGAATAACAAAAACGGAGTTTTCGTTCAAACAGTCATTATCTTTTGAGAATTAGGATTTGCATCTGTTTCGTGAGTTATCATTATTAAGTTACAAGAGGGCTACATACGGAACCCAATTACTTGATACCCCTATTGGATCACACAAAATGCATCAAAAGAACAAGCTTCTTCGATTTGACAAAGTGGCCAGATTATGAGTTGCATTTTTAAACAAAAATCAGCTTTGATTTTGCTGTTTTTGCTGTTACGCAATCCGGTTATTTTTGCCCAGGATTTGCAAGTAAGTGCGAATTTGAACAGAACCGTGGTGCCGTTGGATCAGGCGTTTGAACTGAATGTGGAATTGAACGGAGCGGACGCCCAAAATGCTCCCCAACCTGCTCTGCCGGACATCGAAGATTTTGCCGCGTTTAGAGGTACCAGCAGCTCACAAAGTATCCAATTTATCAACGGCCAAATGTCGGTTTCGAAAATATTCACTTTCCATTTTGTGGCAACGCGAGTCGGCAAATTTCAAATTCCCCCCATTAGGTTAAATTTCAAGGGTAAATCTTTTACTACGAAAGCCATTCCCATCGAAATCGTCAAAGGGGCGGCTGCGCCAAAACCGGGCAACCCATCCAGCCGCAGGTCGGCAAACGAACCTCTCGATTTGTCCGAGCAGTTGTTTTTAAAAGCAGCGGTCAATAAAAATCGCATATACCAGAATGAGGCGGTGATAATTACCTATAAAATCTATACCGCCGTAAATATCACAAACTATGGCATTTCGCAGTTGCCCAATACTGTCGGTTTCTGGAGCGAAGAGTTTCCCACTTCCAATCGTCCAAAAATAACAGACGAAGTGATAAATGGTCGGCAATATCGAGTGGCTGAAATAAAAAAGGTTGCGCTGTATCCACAGAGTGCGGGCGTGAAAACGCTGGATCCGCTGGTGGTAGATTGTGAAGTGCAATTACCGCGGCAAAGGAGACGGCGAGATATTTTCGACAGTTTTTTTGACGATCCCTTTTTCAGTCGTTCGGTCAGGCGGACCATTCGTTCGGATGCCATTTCAATTGAAGTTATGCCTTTGCCTGAAGAAGGGAAGCCGTCGGATTTTTCAGGTGCGGTGGGAAATTATTCTTTACAGGCGTCCGTGGACAAACATGCAGTCAAAACCAACGAAGCCATTACTCTCAAGGTAAAATTGGCAGGCCGGGGGAATATAAAAATTTTACCGAATCCAAAAGTGGACATTCCAGCCGATTTCGAAGTTTACGATCCCGAAATAAAAGAATCCATTCAAAGAAAAGGTGGACAAATATCGGGCAGCAAGACTTTTGAATACGTTTTGATTCCGCGCTTCCCGGGCAAGCAAGTGATCAAACCCATTTCGTTTTCCTATTTTGATCCAGTCAAAAGAAACTACCAGCGCATTCGAACGTCCCCCATCACCATCGATGTGCTCAAAGGAGATAAGCCGATACTCAGCGCACCGGTGGGAACGTCCAAAGAAGACGTGCAATTCATTGGCAAAGATATCCGCTTTATTCAATTGTATTTGCCAGAATTTGAAAAAATCGGCACGGCATTTTACAAAAGGATTTATTTTTTCGTCTTGTTATTTTGTCCGGTAGTCACGTTGGCGCTGGCTTTGGCCTATAACAAACATGCCGAAAAATTGAGCTCAAATGTGGCTTACGCGCGCAGCCGTCGAGCTAACCAGATGGCCTTAAAAAGGTTGAAAACCGCCAATAAAAAAATGCGCGAGGGCAAGCCAGGAGAATTTTACAGCGAAGTTTCGAAAGCTTTGATGGGGTTTATTGGAGATAAAATCAACGTACCAGCCGCCGGTTTGATCACCGAACAAGTTGATGCGCTGTTACGTAAACGCGGTATCGAGGACCAGATCGTCTCCCGTTTTCTGGATTGCTTAAATACCTGCGATTTTAAGCGATTTGCGCCCACTGATTCAGACAACGGTGAAATGAAGACATTTTTTAATAAAGCGAAAAAAGCCTTAATCGATCTGGATAGAGTGATATGAAAAACTTCGTAATTACACAGAAATATTTTCTTTTCCTGTTGGTATTTATGAATGTGCTGGTGAAATTTTCGTTGGCGAGCGAGGTGGAGGCTATTTTTTTGAAGGGCAATGAACTTTACAAGCAGGGTGATTATCTGGCTGCGATTTCCGAATATGAAAAAATAGCCACCCTGGGTTTTGAGAGCTGGGAGGTTTATTATAATCTCGGAAATGCGTATTATAAAGACGGGCAGTTAGCGCGGGCGATCTTAAATTTCGAACGCGCCAAAAAACTCAACCCCAAAAATGAAGATATCAATTTTAATCTGGAATTTGCCAACCTTTCGGTGGTGGATCGCATTCCACAATTACCGACGTTGTTTATTTTTTCATGGATATCGCAAGTTGCAAATGTTTTTAATTTGCAAACGCTGGGAATTATCACGCTTTCGCTGTATCTTTTGCTTGGAACGATGATCCCACTTCGGATTTTATTAAAAGCGAAGTCGTTTAAAAAACTCGGAGCCGGAATTTTGATCGCTACTTGCATCTTGCTGACTTTTTTTTCGTCTATATTTATTATTCGGATTTATGAAGCCGAAAACAAAATTGAAGCCATTGTGTTGGTGGATAAAGTGGATGTCAAAAGTGCCCCCGGCGAAGCCGGAACCGATGTTTTCACCTTGCATTTAGGCGTGAAAGTGCAGCTGCAGGATCAGTCTCTGAATTGGGTGAAAATCCGGCTCTCCGATGGCAAAGTCGGTTGGATGAAACAAGATCAGGTTGAAAAAATTTGATGTTCCTGTTTGGATTCCTGTGCCGAGATACGGGGCCTTTTCGCCGACGCTGTTGCGAAAAGATGGCCCTGACAAGCGTCGGCGTAAATCGAAAGGGAAAGTCATAAAATAGAGTCGAGTGAATCGAAAACGAAACTTAATCGTCGATTCGCGAATTTCGGTGACCGAATTTATACAATTCAATAATCGCAAAACAGGGTCGCTGTTTGGCGCTAAGCGTCCAAAATAATGTGGTAACTTTGTGCAAATTGATTACAAAAAATTCAGGGCTGATATAAAATCGAGTTACCGATTAAATCTGAAAAAATCGCTGATCATTACTCTGTTTTTTTTCAATTTGTTGATTTACCTTTCTCCTCGTGTAAGTGTCCGATTAGAAGAACAACCGCCAGTCAGGATTATTATCGATGTCGAAAACATTCCAATGACGCGCCAGGTACGTCGCAATCCGCCGCCACCCAAACCAACCGTTCCCATTCCCTCTGACGATGAAACCATCCCCGAAGACGAAACCATCATGGAGACGACCTTAAATTATTCCAACATTTTTGACCAAACGCCGGATGGTTTTCCAGGAGTCAGAGGGTTGAAATTGACGCCGCCCCGACCCCTTGCGTGGGTATTCCCGGAATATCCTGAAGACGAAAAGAAAAAGGGCGTGCAGGGCACGGTGAAGTTGAGCATACACATCGATAAAACCGGTAAAGTGGTGGAGGTTGTGGTGCTCGAAAATACCACGGGTAGCCAAAAGTGCGCACAGGCAGCCAGAGAAGCCGCGTTGGGCAGCCGATTTGTCCCCGCGCGGGAAGGAAATAAACCGGTGAGTTTTTGGTTAACTCAGCCATACCGCTTTGATTTGCGAAAGTAATATTGCCAACTAAGTTAACATGTTTTGTATATTTATTTATAGCTTGGTTTGCAAAAAAAATATGTTACGCAAGATTGAACGCAATTTAAGCCTAATGAGTTTAACTTTATAAGTGATGAGTACAAAAATTGTCTGTGTGCACTGGCATGAGTTTTGCATATAGAAATGCCAACGATTGCAGAAGATGCAGAAAAATTATTTGAGGAGATAATAAAATGAAAAAGCTATTATATAGAACATTGCTTGTGACGGTGTTGTTAACCATATCGGCTTTTTTCTTGACGGGGTGTTATACTCAACTTGCAAAACCGCAGACGAAAACGGTGGAGAAAGAATATTACGTCGAGAATGAGAGTGATGAAATGGAAGCGGAGGAGGTAGAAGAGTATGAGGAATATGAAGAGGAAGGGGCGTACGAAGAATTCGACGAAGAAGATTATGATGAGATTCACGTCACGCGAAAATATTACCACGATGTGCATTATTATGGCGGTGCCTGGTGGAACGATCCGTTCTTCGATCCATACTATTACAACTATGCTTCGCCTTACTCAAGTCACGTGACCATCAGCATCGGTTATTACGACCCATTCTTCTATGACCCATTTTACTACGATCCATTTTATTATGATCCATTTTATTTTTACGGGCCGTACTCATATCGGCACCATTACGGATATGGTTGGGGTTTTGCCTACTACAATTATCCGGCTTATGATTATTATTTTGCCTACAATCGAATTTATCGTTCGCCCGGCTATTATGGCAATGGCAGCTCGGTTCCACACAAACGACGCGGCTTTTCCCGGCGTGGGACGACCATCGAGGATGATTTCGGATATAATCCCAACCGGGTTTCGGTCAACAACGGCGGCAATCGACGCAGCAACAATACCAATAACAACGCGCCAAATCAGTCTATCCGGCCCACACGCAGACGGAATTCCAGCGCGCCGAGTGGAAATATCGAAAGAGTGGAGAATACCGAAGTCGGCGTCGAAACCACCAAAAAACGACGACTCAAAACAGAGACTCGTGATGATTCTTACAAACCGGTATCCCGGCCCGGCGTAAAAAAAGATTACGGCGTAAAAACAAAACAAACTAACACACGCAGAAAGCCGAAAAATGAACGCTCGGATTCGTACCGCCCGGTTTCTAAGCCTGTGTCGAAAAAGAGCAAAATTAGTACGGGCAGCAAAAAGAAATCACTCACACACAAAAAAAGGAGCGGGTCCAAATCTTACAAACCGAAGACCGGTCCGGTGTCGCGAACAAAGAGTACAAAATATCGGCGCACGAAAAGTAAAAGCGTTCAGCCCAGCCGCAAGGTGAAGTCGAAGTCGAATCACACTAAATCAAGAGCGGTGAAAAAAAGCGCACCCCGGAGATCCGCGCCAAAGTCCAGTGTCAAAAGCAGAAGTTATTCCAAACCGCGGAGCGGCGGTACCAGCGTAAAAAGAAGTAGTCCACCGCCATCCAAACCTAAAAGCAGTGGATCTTCGGGATCGTCCAAGTCATCGGGCGGTAGAAGAAAGCGATGAGGTAGTAGTCTTTAATCATCTTATAAACGGAGAGGATTAAAATGTCGTCAAATAAAGGCATGCTCAAATATCTAATTGCGTTGGTTTTGATTTGTTCAACCACGACCAGCACTCGGGCGCAAGAAGAAATATTTTCATTGGGATTTCAACTGGGCACCGGTGCGAGATCATTGGCCATGGGTGGTGCGTATTCATCCATTGGGGGTGATTATTCTGCTTCTTTGTGGAATCCGGCTGGCTTGGCTGATATCAAACGCATCGAGGTGTTCGGATCCATGAGTCATCTCATGCGCCAGAATGTTGCCGGATTGGGCATCGCAGGAATCGATGATGTGGAACACGATGCTTCCTTCACCAAGCTCAACGACTTCGGATTTGCTTACCCAGTGCCCACCATTCAGGGCAGTCTGGTATTTGCTTTTGGCTTTAACCGGGTGAAAACGTTCGATTCCAATTTTGCCTTTGAGTGGTTTAACTCCACTTCGGACGATTCGGTGAATCAGGCCTGGCGTGAAATCCATAAAGGTAGCTTGAACGTCTGGAATTTTTCCGGCGCGGTGGACGTGTCACCGAACGTTTCTCTCGGCCTGGGTTTGAATTTTTGGACCGGCGGCAATGATACGGAATTCTCGTTTAGGGATGTGGACATAGACAACATTTGGTTTGAAGACGTCATAACGAAAGAAAAAAACGTGGACTCTAAAATAAACGGTTTCAATTTAAAAGGCGGCGGTCTGTTCAGAATTGGACGCCTGCTGAGAATAGGCGGCACTATTTCCACGCCGGTTACCTTTAATGTGGATGAAACCTGGTCAACCTTTGTTGACACGCTTTTAGACGACGGTACGCTCATCCAGGATCCGCCTGACGAAGGATTTCTTGAATATAAAATCCAGTCACCCTGGACGTTTTCTGCCGGCGCCTCTCTAAATCTTCTGAATCTGGTGGTCTCTGGCGATATCGAATATAGTGATTGGTCGCAAGTGGAGTTTAAATCAGATCCTCCGGATAAGCAGTACTCTCAAACATCCGCAAATCGATTGATACGCGATCATTATCGCGCCACCACGCGTTATCGGTTGGGCGCCGAGTTTACGCTGCCCCTGACCGGGCTCAGTTTCCGCGCGGGTTACTTTTATGACCCGTCTATCCTGCAAAATCGTGACCGCGACGAGGATAAGCAATTCTATTCCGCTGGGGTGGGTTTTCTTGTGGACAAGCAGGTCAAGCTGGATGTGGCGTTCGTGCACGGTTTCTGGAAACGCTTCAATTCTGGTCTCGAAGGCACCAACGATATCGGTTCCTATTTTGAAGATATCAAAACCAATCGCGTGTTTGTGACGCTTGCTTTTAGAATGTAATGAATGTGTTCAAAATTGGCTATTTAAAGCCGATTTTGGTTGTTGTTCTTTTTCCCTTCCTTTCTGGTCCGGTGTCATAAGACAAGCCGTGGGGATTCGAAAGAGTCCCCATGAGCTTGTCGATTAAATGGTCGCTTTGTGTTTTAGACTTGTCTGTCGATGAATCAAACGTTCTAAACGGTTTGTGGGGTCACAAAATTTATTGAATTCATTCTTCCTTTACAAATATAAATGAGGTTGTTTGTCATTAATTTTTCCATAAAATTTGCCCGAATTGGCGGCCATTGGGCAATCCTGCTGTGTCTTCTTTTGAGCATACCCGAGGTTCTTTTTGCCCAATCCCGCACCAATCGGATCAGTCGTTATTTAAAAATAGCGGACAGTCTGCGCGTGGTTGCAGAATTTAAAGCAGCAAAATCCTACTATAACAAAGCGTTAAAATTGAATTCAAAATCCACACGAGCTTATGATGGATTGAGTGAAATTGCGTTTGAGAAAGAAAAATGGGGCGATGTCATCAAATGGAACCAAAAGATTCTGAAAATGAACCCCGGGGAATTAACGGCGCATTATAATTTAGGCAGGGCTTATCGCGAACGGGGTAAATTTAAGGCGTTGCTGTTCAGGAAACTCGATTTTGATAAATCCAAAAAACACTTTCTTGCCGTCATTCAATCGGACTCGACTTTTCTCGATGTTTTTTTTCAATACGCCAATCTCCAATTCTTAAGAGAAAATTGGACTGAAGCCATCGAACTGGCTCATCGGCAGGTGGTCGTCAAACCCGATTTGGTGCGTCCACGTGTGGGTTTGTATCAATTTTATCGCTCGTATCTTAACAATAAAAATGTCAACAAAATTGCACAATGGCTGAAAACACAAAATAACGATTGGTCGCGGTACTTCAAAGGTGAAATTGCCCGCCGGCAGCAAAAATTTGCTCAGGCAGATTCTGTTTTTAAAGATTTGTTGAGCCATGAACTTAACATCAGCTCCATCCCGGTTTATTTAGCCCTAGTGCGATCCCACATTCAACAGGTAAAACCGGCGGTAGCCGAAGATTTTTTTATTCAGGCCCTTAATGAAATTCACAGCGAAGTGGATGCAGAATTTTTCTTTGAGGATTCAAAATATGTGTTCACGGAAAAGGAATGGCAACAATACACGCAGTTAAACCAGGCGGAAGAAAAGCGCGATTTTTTTCGTCAATTCTGGCTAAGTCGGAACCCGGTGCCCGCAATGAAAATCAACTACCGTATACTCGAGCATTTCAAGCGCTTGATTATTGCCGAGAGTAACTATTGGTTTGACGGTGTGCGTTCTCCGGTAAACAATCCGGATAGAGTGTCTCTGCTGCGCTTTCCTGAAACTTATTTTTTGAATAAAGAATTCAACGACAAAGGACTGATTTACTTGCGTCATGGCGAGCCGAACGACGTGGCTAAGACAGCGGGACCGGGTGTGCCCAGTAACGAAACCTGGCTCTACTATGAAACCCCTTTCCGCCCGAAGCAAATCTTTCACTTTTTAATTGGTCAATACGCCACGGGGAATAATTGGCGCCTGGTGCCTATTTTAACCGATCGCCGTATGCTGGAAGATAGACTGGGTATGGATTACCGATTAGATCGTTTATATGTGGCGAGCACTTCCGACCGCTTCAACAACACCGCTGAATTTGATTATGAGATTCAGGAAGAAGTGTTCAACGCCATGTCCACGGATTTTCATACCTGGGATAAGAAAATTGCGCAATTGGAGTTATTTTACCACGTGGCCAATTTCAAAGGCGCCAACGGGAAAGTTCGGACGGAAATTTTTTACGGAATACCAACGCATCAATTCAAAACAAAAAAGCATGCCTCCTCAAACTCAGTAGAAATTGAATATGGCGCCGCGTTTATCAACACTCAATTGCATGAGCAAACCAGCTCGTTTGAACAAATCAGTTTTGATTTCGAGGATTCGGTAAATAATCACCATGATATTTTCCTCTATCATGACCAATTTGAGTTAGTGCCCGGCCAGTATGACGTATCGTTTTATGCGAGACAAAACCAGCGATCCCGATTAGGTGGATACAACTTTCAAACCAGTATCCCACAATTTAGTGTGAACCAACTAGAGATGAGTGATCTGGTTTTGGCCTACAAAATTCAAACTGAAAGTACACACCCGCTGACCTCTCGCAGGCAAGTGTCTATCCTGGCAAACCCCACCCAAACGTTTGAATTGACGGAACCGGTGTTTGTCTATTTTGAAATTTACAATCTGGTGAAAGATCCCTCGGGCCAGACCTCCTTCGAGATTGAAAATGAAATTGCGCAGGTAAAAAAGAAAAAGAATCTTTTGCAAAAAGTGTTTCGAATTTCTCCGGACGGTCGTAAAAATCTCATTTCGATCAAGGAGTCGCTACAGAGCGAGCTCGCCAACATGGTGGAATTTGTTGGCTACGACGTCAACAATCTCAAAAAAGGCGAATATGAATTGAAAATAAAAATAACGGATTTACTCGCAAATAAATCCATCAGTAAAACCATTGCACTGGAGCTGAGATAAAAAATCTTTCATTAGATTAAATTCAAGATAGGAACCATTTGAATCAATAAAAAAGGGTGTAATCATGGAAAAGAAAATTATCGGGCTTTTAGGGATTTTGTTGTTTTTGGGTTGCGCTGGCCACACTCCAGTGAAACGGACGGATGCGGTCACCCTCTTGCTTAAAAATGGGGACAAGATCAAAGCGGACGTGTTAGATATTTTGCCGGACAAAATAGTTTTCAGGACCAACGACTGGGAAAAAGCTTATGAATACGGCGAGGTGCTCATTCTGGAACGCATCAAAGAAATTGAATTGGCCGATGGTACACGCTTGTCCGTTGAAGATTATGATCGATTTCGACAGGGGGGCGAGCTGCAAGTTGATGGGAAAAAAGCAAAAGTAAAATTTGCAAGAATGGCCGAAGAGGAATTGCAAGAAGGCGATTTTCAATACGATGAAATAAAAAATAAACCTATTTCAGAAATGACCGACAACGAGTTTCGTTATTTTATGATGATGAAAGATCGCGAATTGCTGGCTGAAAACGCGGCTTCCAAAGGCGAGGAAGTTAAATCTTCCACAAAAGCCGTAGTCCCCGGAGAAAAATCAGCAAAAACAAAAGAAGCGACTGCCAACAACAATCTGCTCGTTCCTTCGGAAACCATTTCCAAGGTGCCGTTCGTGAAACTGCCTCAAGTTGAAAGAGCTAAAAAATTGCAAGCCAGCGCAGCTTTGAATAAAATAGAAAATAAGGAGCTGGTCAACTCTTTACTAGAGGCGGGATTGGCTGCGTCGTATTTGAGGTACCTGGAAGTCCAACCCCAGCTTAGTGCTACGGAATCCCGCATCAGGGAGCTGATCTTAAACCACCCTCAGTGGCAGGAAAAAACGGAGGAAATCGAATACATCGATCACGTGGCGCAAAAAACGCTGTCGCGAGCGTATTTATTCAATCCGGACGATCTGCAAACGAAACTCGGCCTCAGCTTTGACCCCGATTTGGATATGGACTATCTGGAATTGATGGCACAGTTAAATCGCAAAATCGGTAACGATGTGAAAATGGTCGATTATCGAAAATTTGTTGATGTGTTCGGGGAAAGCGGCGGCCTGGCGATTAAAGAACTCCTTGAAAATTATGATACGTGGCAATTTATTATGCAGAAAAGAAATGTGGCTTCTGCCAGATAGGTGCTCAATTCGGCGGGTAGTTTTGAAATGCAAAACGGTTTTGATTTCGCCTGAATCGGCTTTAAATATAAATACAAGTCTCGCAAAATAAATTTATCTTTTCCAGATACTCCTCTAATCCAAAGGCAGAAGCGTGCAATGCATCGTCGCTTCTGCCTTTTTTATTTAGAAACTGAATTTTTATTTGCATCACTGCATTTTTTTTAATATGTTATGGACAGGATGGAATCAAAATTATATTTCAAAAACCACTTTCAAAAGGATTTACTGAATAAAAATAAGGAGCTCTGATTCAGCCATGGATAGAAAACAGTTCAAAGTTATTCATGTCACCGCCCTGGGATTTGTGATCTTGCTCTTTTTGATGTCTTGTTTGTCCGCTGTTCCAGAGGATGTGTCTTTTCAATTATTTTTTACCAGTGATTTATATGGCTATTTGAAACCGTGTGGCTGAAAAGCCCGCCAGCTTGGCGGTCTGGCTCGGCGAGCCAGTTATATCAACACAGTAAAGATGGAAAACCATCACCAACTGTTGGTGGATTGCGGCGATTTTGGCTACACCACCGCCAAAGCCCAGACCCTGAAAGTCGAATATCTGTTGAAGGGTATGGGGCTTTTGGAATACGATGCCATCAATTTGGCTGAAAAGGACCTCCAGTACGGACGAGAGTTTTTGGAGAGAATGCGCGATCAGTATGATTTGCCTTTTGTTTCGGCCAATGTGTATCAGGCCGGAACGGATAAACTTTTTGCCAAATCGCACATCATCAAAAAAATTGGCGGGGTAAAATTTGGCATTTTCGGCATAATGAATACCAAAGGCATCAGCCGCATGGTAACCCCCAAAACCGGCTTTGAAGTCAAAGACCCGCTAACGGCCGCTAAGAAAGCCGTAAAGGAGCTCAGGAAAAAATGCGATGTGGTGATCGCGCTTGCACACATGTCTTTAAATGGCTCAAGAGATCTTGCGAAACAGGTTCAGGGTATCGATTTTATCATCAGCGGACACGGTGGCAGCCACATCCGGCAGCCTGAAAAAATCGGCGAAACCGTGATTATGCAGCCGGGCTCCCAGGGCAAATATCTGGGACAGTTGGATTTTGTTGTGACGGGTGAAACCGTTTCCCAAGTAAGAGGAAAAACGGTTGATTTGAGCGATAAAATTAAAGACGAAGCAAATCTGGCAAAGGTGATAAAAGAATATGAAGAGGCATTGTTAGCGACTTACCCCTTGCAGAGTCCTAAAGCACAGACAAAATTTAGCCGGTACAGCGAGCGTTCGTGCGCGGCCTGTCACCGCAAACAGGACCATCAATGGCGCACCACTTTACATGCCAAAGCCTGGGAAACGTTGGTGCGCGAAAAGCAAAATCATAATCCCGAATGTCAGCAGTGCCATACCACTATGAATGGCGAAACCAACGGATTTACTTCCATCCGAGAAACGCCCGACCTGGTCAATGTGCAATGTTCACAGTGCCACCGCTTCAATGGTGACAACATATTGACCCATATCAACCGCCGGCGAAATGCAGCAAAATCCAGCAATGGCAAAACCAACGGCCAGAACGCTTCGGATTTTCAGCCGGTGTCTGAGCAGATTTGCTTAAAATGTCACACAGAAGACAATAGCCCGGATTTTAACTACGATTCTTATAAAACCAAGATTACCCATTGACAACAATTTGGAGATTGCGTAGATGATTGCAGGCGTAGAGATTAAGGAGCTTGAAACACACACAGATGAAAGAGGTTTTTTTCGAGAAATAATTCGCAAGACCGATGGTTTTTTTGGTGAGGGTTTTGGACAATTCAGCCACGCCATGATGTATCCAGGAGTTGCCAAAGCCTGGCACATCCACAAAACGCAGGTCGATTGGTGGTACGTGCCTGTGGGAAATCTCAAAGTCGCGCTTTACGACAAGCGCCCGGATTCACAGACCAGCGGTCAAACACAAGTATTATTCATGGGGGAAAATTTTAACGCAAAAGTTCTGAAAATTCCCGCCGGGGTTGCCCACGGATGCAAAGTACTCGGGGGCGTGGCGCATTTATTTTACATCACTTCCAATGTCTATGATATCAAAGAGGAAGGACGCATTCCCCACAACGATACCGAAATTGGCTTTGATTGGGAATCGGGGCCGGAGATAAAGTAGGAGGTTTTCAGAGATGGATTTGGGATTAAACAAAAGAGTCGCTCTGGTAGCGGCTTCCAGTCAAGGGCTGGGCAAGGCCATCGCCTCAAGCCTGGCCCGAGAAGGTGCTAACGTGGTCATTTGTTCCCGCAGTGCCAAAAATCTACAGGCTGCAGAAGAGGACATTCGCGCCACGGCTGCCGAAGTCGAAACGCTGACAGTGGTAGCCGACCTCACGCAACCGCAAGACATCGAGAAATTGGTCGAAAAAACCGTCGAACGATTTGGTACGGTGCATATTCTGGTGAACAACGCCGGCGGGCCGCCGCCGGGATTTTTCAGCGAATTGAATGATGAGAGCTGGCAAATGACCGTCGATTTAATCCTGATGTCCTCCGTTCGACTGACACGAGCCGTCCTGCCGTTCATGAAAAAGCAGCGCTGGGGCCGCATCATTAATGTCACTTCTGTTTCCGTTAAGCAGCCCATCGATGAGCTGCTGCTGTCCAACAGCTTGCGGTTGTCGGTGATCGGTTGGGCCAAAACGCTTTCCAATCAGGTGGCGAAAGATGGCATTTTGATCAACAACGTGTGTCCGGGCTGGACCCGCACCGAGCGTGTTGCCGAGCTGATACAGGCCCTGGCGGCTTCGCAGGGCAAAACCCCCGAAGAAATTGACCACAGCATTACCAGCAACATTCCAATAGCGCGCATGGGCAAACCCGAAGAGTTGGCGAATCTGGTGGTGTTTCTGGCTTCGGAACGCGCCAGTTACCTTACGGGTACCTCCATTCAGGTAGATGGCGGTTCGGTGAAAAGCATTTATTAATTTGCAAAAATGAGGATCACGGAATGAAAAAAGTATGCGTGTTTTTTATTTTACTTTTGCTGACTTCAACCTGTCTGCAAGCTCAGAGTGAGTTTCCGCATCGCCTTTTGATCGATCTTCCCACCGCCGGCACTCTGGAGCGCGGCAGCTTTGCCATCGGCTTGAGGATGTTTAACCACGGCGGTTTGTTGAGCGGCGTGGCTGTCGGAATTACGCCGCGATTCATGATCGGACTTTCTTATGGCGGCGAAAACATCATCGGAGAAGGAGACGTCAACTGGAACCCGGACCCCGGTATCCAGGCTCGCTTTCGAGTGATCGATGAAACCTACACCGTACCGGCGGTGACTTTAGGATTTAACTCGCAAGGCTACGGGCCATACAACGACGCCTTCAAACGCTATGTCAATAAATCGCGGGGTTTGTTTGTGGTGGCAAGTAAAAATTATGCCTTTTTCCAGAATCTCGGCATTCACGGCGGCATTAATTTCAGTCTCGAAGACGACGACGGTGACGAAGACCTGAACGTGTTTCTGGGATTAGACGTCAGCTTTAACCGGGAATTTCGATTCGTGATGGAATACGATCTGGCGAGAAACGATAATAAAGACGATGCGGCGTTTGGCGAGGGGGACGGTTATTTGAACACGGGCGTGCAGTGGTCCTTTTCTGACCGTTTGTTTCTACAATTCAATTTGAAGAATCTGTTGAAAAATGGTCCGGATAATATCATGCGTGAATTCAAAATTGGCTATTTTGAATACTTCTAATCTGGCATAATCTTCATTGGTCTATGACAAAAGGCGCGCGTTATCTCCTCAAACTCTCCATTTTGCTTTTAGTGGTCTTTTTCACGATTGTTTTATTCAGTTACTTCCTGCTCACCAAATCCCTGCCTGAAACCCGCGGCCGGGTGACTTTGTCTATTCTCGAAAGTGAGGTGCAGGTGTACCGCGATGATTTTGGCGTGCCGCATATTTTTGCCGAGAATGAACGCGATCTCTACAAAGCGGCAGGATTCGTCACTGCTCAAGATCGCCTCTGGCAGATGGATTTTCATCGCCGGGCCGCCACCGGCCGGCTGGCTGAAATATTTGGCGAAAGCGCTCTTGAATCGGATATCTACGTCCGAACGCTGGGGTTAAATCGAATCGCAGCAAAAGTCGTTGAAAATCTTTCAGTTGAGTCTCGGATGATATTAGAAGCTTACGCCGAAGGAGTGAACGCCTTTATTGACTCGCACATCGACCGCCTGCCGATCGAATTCGCCATTCTGAAATACCAACCAGAAAAATGGCAGGTAACCGACAGCGTGGCGTTTTCCCGGCTCATGGCCTGGAAACTGTCTTTTAGCTGGTATATCGAAATCGTCCTGTACCGCCTGGTGAACGAATTGGGTTTGGAAAAAGTTCGAGAAATATTTCCCGATTTTCCGGCGCAAGGACCGTTTATCGTCGCGTCCGAGCAGAAGAAAACTTCCCTCGAAATGCAGCACTTTCTGCAAAAAGGCCTGTCGTTAAGAAAAATTCTGGGCATCTCCGGCGCGCATCTCGGCAGCAACTCCTGGGTGGTTTCTGGAAACCTCACCGATTGCGGCAAACCGATTTTAGCCAACGATCCGCATCTGGAGTTGCGCATGCCCTCCATCTGGTACGAAATGCACCTCGTGTGTGACGATTTAAACGTCGCCGGCGTCACTCTGCCGGGTACGCCCGGCGTTTTGATCGGACACAATCTGGAGGCTGCCTGGGGGTTGACCAACGGTATGATCGACGATGTGGATTTTTATTTCGAAAAGGTCAATCCGGATAGTGCAAGTCAATATTGGACCGGTAAAGATTGGGTTGAATTTGAAAGCGTAGAGGAGCGGATTGCAGTTCGAGATGGCAACCCACTCAACTTACCGGTGCGAATCAGTCGAAACGGCCCCATCATTACCAGCCTCCATCCTGGTTTGAAAAACAGCGGTGCCGCCGTGGCCATGCGCTGGACTGGAGCTCAGGCCAGTGATGAATTCTTGGCACTCAACAAATTGCAAAAAGCCCGCACCTGGCAGGATTTTACAGAAGCCGTGAAGCATTTTCGCGTGCCGGCTCAAAATTTTATTTTTGCAAATGCGGACGGCGATATCGGCTATTATTTAGCGGGAGCGGTGCCCATTCGTAATAATACCACAGGTTTTCTGCCCCACAAAGGGTGGCTGTTAAAAGGACAGTGGCTGCAAGAGATACCGTTTGAAAAGCTGCCGCATGCTTTGAATCCACCGTCAAATTTTATCGTCACCGCCAACAACAAAATTGTCGATGGCCGTTATCCGTACTATCTTTCCAACCTCTGGGAGCCGCCGAGCCGCGCCAAACGCATTCACGAGCTGCTGGCTCAAAAGGACAAAATTTCGGTGAACGATATCAAAGAAATGCAAACAGACGTGCGCTCAGATTTTGCTCTGCAGATTTTGCCTTTTTTAATGGAATCGGTTGAAGCTGAGCTGGCGGCTTCTCACCAAGAAAAATTGCTCGTGGCTTATAACCTTCTCAAAGAATGGGACGGTCAGGAAACCCCTGAAAGCCTGGCGCCGGCATTCTTCCACGCTTTCGTCATCAAGCTATTCGATAACACTTTCAGGGACGAAATGGGCGAGGAATTGTATCAGAATTATATTCGTTTGGCAAATGTGCCGGTGCGGGTGATTTTAGCTTTGTTACAAAAGAAAACCACCACCTGGTTTGACAATGTGAACACCCCGGAGAAAGAATCCGCACAAAATATTCTGGTGCAGAGTTTGATGGAAGCCAGCACGCTGCTGACAGAATTAGCCGGAGAAGAAATCAGCGGCTGGACCTGGGGGCGGGTGCACAAGCTGCTCATGAAACATCCTTTGGGCGCCACTAAACCGCTGGATGTAATTTTAAATTTAGGCCCCTACCCCCGGGGCGGATCCGCTACCACCATCAACAATTCAGAATACAGTTTGCTCGAACCGTTCGATGCGGTGCTGGGCGCTTCCACCCGGCAAATTGTGGATTTGTGTGACACGGAGCACACCTTGTCTGTAATTACCGCCGGGCAGTCCGGCCAGCGCATGAGCGAGCATTATAAGGACCAAACCCAACTGTGGCTGAACGGAAATTATCATCCCATGGTCATCAACGAGGAGGAAATTATCCAAAACGCCGATGAGCGCTTAATTCTCAAACCAAATTAAGGGTGGTCAGGCTGCTGAGCCGGTATGAAAAGTTAAGCTTCAGAATGACAGGTTGTTGGATGGTGCATAAAATGGCGGTCGGCAAAAAGTGCAACTAATTAAAAACAATTTTAAACTTAGCGCTTTAATTGTAACTATTCAGCCTGTCATTCTGGAAGAATCTTTTTTGAGTTTAGAATTAGTTGGCTGATCAAGAGAGTGCTAAAAAATGAACAAGATCCTTTCAGAATGACAAAACAGGGTGAATAGTTACCTTTAATTATCTAAAAACTTTTGACAATAAGTGGGATAACGCCAGGAGGGAAAAATGATCGGTCAATTAAAAGCCGGCGACAGTTTGATAGCATTTTTTGTTCTTCGAAAAAAAGAGCTTAAAACCAAAAAAGAATCTGATGAAAACTACCTTTCCATGGAACTCGGAGATGCCAGCGGACGGATAAGCGCGACTGTGTGGGATGATGTGCAGGCGCATTTTGACGCCATGGAACTCGGCGACATTGTGAAGGTCAAAGGCAAGGTGATCAATTACAAGGATCGTCTGCACCTGACCGTGCAAAATATTCGAAGAGCGGAGGAAAAAGATGAAGTGGATTTAAGGGAGCTGGTGCCGGTGGTGGATAAAGATCG